>NZ_JAESPJ010000051.1:0-569 GCF_016806945.1 Capnocytophaga genosp. AHN8471 | reverse complement strand
TCCCAATATGTCAATGTACTTTGCAATGGGCGAATTACTATTCGCCCCTACTGTGGAGAATAAGGGATTCGAACCCTTGACCCCCTGCGTGCAAGGCAGGTGCTCTAGCCAGCTGAGCTAATTCCCCGTGCTTAATGACGAGTTACGAATTACGAATTACGATATTCGTCTCTCTTCAGCTCCTAGAATTTCCTTCTTTAGCTTGTAGTCCCAGGCAGACTCGAACTGCCGACCTCTACATTATCAGTGTAGCGCTCTAACCAGCTGAGCTATGAGACTTTGTTCTAATTAGCAAATTTGTAAATTAGCAAATTTGCAAATTTTATTTTGTTGTCAGCAAGATTTAAAGAATGGGTGTCCTATATCGTTAGGAACTCTTAATAACTTTATGTTCGTCATTCGTCGTTCGTAACTCGTCTTTAAATTTCGGTTTTCTCTAGAAAGGAGGTGTTCCAGCCGCACCTTCCGGTACGGCTACCTTGTTACGACTTAGCCCCAGTCACTAGTTTTACCCTAAACAGCTCCTCGCGGTGACCGTCTTCAGGTACTCCCAGCTTCCATGGCTTGAC
>NZ_JAESPJ010000050.1:0-7236 GCF_016806945.1 Capnocytophaga genosp. AHN8471 | reverse complement strand
GTATTGGCGATAATAGCAGGAGCTCCCACTACTATAGTTGCTGTGGCTGTACTGCAGTTGCTTGGGTTGAGTTTCTCACAGATACTATAAGTAACCGTATAAGTACCCGATGCGGTACCTGCTGGCACGGTGAGGGTGCCATCGGTATGGGTTTGAACGCCTGACGGAACAGTTAGCCAAGTGAGGGTTACTGAGCTCGTGCTCGGGTTCAAGTGCCCGTTGAGACTATCGTTGGTGAGTACACTATTAGTAGTACCTCCGTTAGCACCGTTGGCAATTGTAAGAGTATCGGTATTGGCTACAATCGCAGGGGCTCCCACTACTATAGTTGCTGTGGCGGTACTGCAATTGCTTGGGTTGAGTTTTTCACAGATACTATAAGTAACCGTATAAGTGCCCGATGCGGTACCTGCTGGCACGGTGAGGGTGCCATCGGTATGGGTTTGAACGCCTGACGGAACAGTTAGCCAAGTGAGGGTTACTGAGCTCGTGCTCGGGTTCAAGTGCCCGTTTAAGTTATCGTTAGTGAGTACACTATTAGTAGTACCTCCATTAGCGCCGTTGGCAATTGTAAGGGTATCGGTATTGGCTACAATCGCAGGGGCTCCCACTACTATAGTTGCTGTGGCTGTACTGCAATTGCTTGGGTTGAGTTTCTCACAAATGCTATAAGTAACTGTATAAGTACCCGATGCGGTACCTGCTGGCACGGTGAGGGTACCATCGGTATGGGTTTGAACACCTGACGGAACAGTTAGCCAAGTGAGGGTTACCGAAGTAGTACTTGGGTTCAAATGTCCGTTTAAGCTATCGTTAGTCAGTACGCTACTAGTCGTACCGCCGTTAGCACCATTGGTGATAGTGAAGGTATCGGCGTTTGCTTTGATTTCAGGAGCACCTACTACTATAGTGGCAGTGGCTGTGCTGCAGTTGCTTGGGTTGAGCACTTCACAGATACTATAAGTTACTGTGTAAGTACCCGATGCAGTACCTGCTGGGACTGTAATTGTTCCATCGGTATGGGTTTGAACACCTGCAGGAACTGTTAGCCAAGTGAGGGTTACTGAAGTAGTACTTGGGTTCAAATGTCCGTTTAAGCTATCGTTAGTCAGTACGCTGCTGGTAGTACCTCCATTAGCACCGTTGGTAATAGTGAAGGTGTCTGTATTGGCTACAATCGCAGGAGCACCTACTACTATAGTTGCAGTTGCACTATCGCAAACGGTAAGAGAGGCTACTTTTGTACAAATCTTATAAGTTATAGTATAAGTACCCGATTTAGTGCCCGCAGGTACCGTAATTGTACCATCGGCGTTGAGGGTAGGTGTAGCACTGCCAGCAGCTCCAGTAGCTGGGGTAACTACGGTCATACTTACGGTAGCTGGAGTAGCAGTTTGTGTTCCTACTTTATCGTTATCAAAGACAGTAAGGGTAGTACTGCCTCCATTAGCACCATTAGCTATCGTAAAACTATCAGTATTAGCTTTTATTTGAGCCAAAGTTATAGTACTTGTTTTGCTAACAGCATTACCAAATAAGTCGGTAGCGGTAAAGGTTACAGTTAGTACTCCGCTGTTATTGCAGAGATCCGCAGGTTTTACTGCGTTGTAATTATTAGTTACACTTACTACATTACAGCTATCGGTAGCGGTAGCTGTGCCGAGCCATTGAGTGATACTTGCTGTAGCATTGCGGCAATCCACTACTAAAGAAGTAGGGACAGTAAGAGTAGGGGTAGTAGTATCATCTACTGTAACAGTAACTACTGCACGAGGGCTTTCGCAACCGCTTGTATTTACCTGTACCACATAACCTACTACAGTCGTTTTAGTAGTTACTTGTGTATTGATGGTAGGGGTAGTGCTGGTAGTAGTAGCTGTAGCTGTAGCATACCAGCGGAGAGTATGTGCTGTTAATGGTGTAACATAGGCATCTAAACTCACTACATTGCTCGCTGCTGTAGGGCAAAGAGTAACAGTAGGACTTACGGTAGGAGCTACTGAAGGTTTGTCTAACAAACTGACAATAAGCGGTGTTTTCTCACTAGGACACTTGCCTACAGCTTGTAAGGTATAGAAATAAGATTTAGTAGGGTCTACTTGAGCTGTATTGGCTTGCAACTGCCATTGAGTGCCATTACGTATAAATATTTTCACTTCTCCGCCTGTAATTGCATTTTTGAGATCGGATACATAAGGGTTGTTGCCTACTACCCTGCATACCTGAAAAGTTTTGGCAGTAGCAGTAGTAACATTGGCGTTTTTGATAAGAATCAAAGGTACCTTAACACTACGGCATTTGCCTGTTTCTTCGGCACTAAAGTATAGGGAGGAGTTCCAATCTACAAAATCAGTAGGTGCTTTTACAGAGGTACCTCTACCTTCGTGTATTTGTACGTTAGTATAGCCATAAGTATCTTGTAGCTGGGTAGCCAATTCACCTGCAGTTATCTGTTCACAAATAGTAATAGAGTGAGTTTGTACTTCAGTAGTAGAAGACATTGTTGCTACCACTGGGTAAAATATAGATTCACACTTACCTATTTCTTGTAGTTTAAAGAACATTTTAGTTTCTAAACTAATTTCAGAATAAAGATTGGTATATTCACTTTTATTTTCATCAAAAATTCTGATAGCGGTGGCTGTAGGGTATTTTAGCATTAAGGCATTTTTTACATCGATAACTTTAGTAATCAAGCCAGCATAATAACCTATATAGGTACATACTTTTGCCTGCTCACTTTGTGCCTGCACCCGAGGGGTCAGATTAAAGGTAAGAGCAGCGGGTGCTGTTACACATTCATATACATTTTTGGCATAGGTATAGCCTGTATTGGTTTCTATGGTAGCTTCATTAGCTTGAGCGATGCCATTTTTATAGATGATTACATTTTCGGCATCAGCGGGGTCTACTAAGTTTTTTAGCTGGGCTATGGTGGTTACATCGCAGCCTGCATTGGTAAGTGTTTTAGCAGTTACTGAGGTTTCTGCTTGTATGGTAATAGTATAGATTCCATCATTACAATAATTAGCTTTACTCAAGCGTAAATAGCGTATCTGACTGCTACCACTGGGGGTACTAAGGAGGGTAGCCCCCGCTAATTCTGAGGTTTCTGCTAAGGCATCGGCATACGAAGTGTACCAGTGGAACTCAGGTTGTACGGTGGTTATAGTGGGAGTTCCTGCTGTAACCAAGTTCTTTATTTCATTCAAAGAGACAGTAGCATTACATACCTTTATAGTGGTTTTAGGGTTGTAATTCATATAGCGTTTTACGGTTAGTTTGGCTTCTTGGTATCGCTCTACTTCTCCACAAGGAGAAAGTAGTTCATAACGGAAGGTGTAGGAACCTATTCCTTGAGGTTTGTTATAACCACCTCTAAGGATGAGTTTCAGTTTGCCATCTCTTGGTACAGTAATTTCGCCTGTGGTTTCGGTGATGCGTGTAGCTACCCCTGTAGGTAAGGCAGGAATATTGAATATGGTATTCAAATCAATCTCCTCATCTTGTGCTATACATTTATAGGTTTCGCCATTGTTAGCAGGTATTGTAGGTATAGAGACTGCTAACTGCTGGAATTGATAAGCAGCAATCGCATTTGAAATGCAGGTTTCTATAGTAGGTTGAGAAGGTATTTTGAGTTGTACGCTATAGCTATTGGTGAAATCGGCAGTTGTTAATGAGGTTATATTAAGGGTAGTGCCCGTTGCTACAAGAGTAGTAGGGGCATCGGAACGATACCATTCTATGGTTACAGAAGGTCCTAAATTGGGGACGGAGAGTTGTGCGGGTTGTCCCACGCAGTGATAGCGTTTAGTTGCAATGATAGTAGGGGTAGTTACATTGGCAATAGTAACCTCTCTATCTTCTGTGCGTGGGCAAGCATCAGTAATTGTAAATTTATAGGCGGTGTTAGGATTGCTACCGTCTAATCCTATAAAGAAGTTATTACCTGATTGTGTTTGGTTTATAGGGATAGGCGTAGTACTACCTCCAGGCACTTTATGCACCAATTTATAGGTAAAAGGACCGGTGCCGCCTTTAGGTATTACAGCAATGTGATATTGACCACCGCCACAGCCAAAGCCTACGAGGTCAGGTTTTTTTAGGTCGCCGCCAAATTCTTTTTCATCAAGTACTAATACACACTCATAAGCACCTGCTAAGTTTTGTATACGGCGTATTACCCTAAACTTACCTTCTTTCCCCAGACTTTCATCTTCAGTTTTTCTACTGATAGGGGTATTAAAGTTTAAACCGGCATACATCCACTCATCCCATCTTTGGGTAGTTTCGTTGAAATGTTGAATGATAAATTCGGACTGAGTGTAGCGCCAATCATCAGTAGCTGCCAAGTTGATTTGACCTACTACTCTGGGGTCACAACCAGGGGCAAAAGTAAGTGTATAGGTTTGCCCCGAAAGCACTTTGGTTTTAGTTACTACACCTCCACATATATTGGTGACGACCACCGTATAGCTACCTGCGGGTAAATCGCGTACATACCAATTAGTTTCATCGGCGCGGTTGTTTTCAGTGAGTGTATAGGGTAAGGAAAGAGTAGTACTTGGTATACTTCCTATTGTTCGGCCATTGAAGGCTAGTATTTGAATTTTTTCGATTGGGCTACCGCTTCCTTTCCTGATGCGCATAGAGGCATAAGGCGCGATCTCTTTAGTGGCATCTTTACAACTAGCTATATTATCTATAGTTATTTCAGTGGGCTGTGCAACACTAGCTATAGTAATGGTAATGGTATCCATTAGGCTACTGCGGGTACTGCTACAAGTAGCATCTACTAAGCGGAACTGAAAAACATCACCTGCGTGTATAAAGTCAGGAGCTACCACCTCGGTATCTTGCCAAGGATCATAGAGTACCTGTTTTAGGTATTTACCACTGAGCAAAGGGTTTGTAGTATTGATTTGGTAGAAGCCAGCTTCGGCATACTTAAAGTTAGTAGGGGCTTGCTCTACCACCAAATAGGTATTGAGTATAGGAGAAGTATCTCTTCTGTATTTATTAGTGAGGATGAGTCGTTCTTTATGGCAGGCAATAAGTGAGTTACCTCCTGCGGTTTGCACTACTCTTGCATTTTCAATAGGGTTATAAAGCGTACTAGTAGCTGTGCCGATAGTAGTAGTTGTACTACATACGGTTATTTGGGCAGTTACTGTCCACACTCCATATTCTTTGGGGATGCGCTGTTCTCTCAGGTTATTGGTTAGTACCAAAGCCTCACCATAAGCATATTTACCTATATAAGTATCGAGGTCTGTTCTATCAGTAATTGTATAGGTAGCAGAATACACGATTCCTGAGGGAGCTGTAATTCCAAATTTTATAGTAAAGGGATAAGGGAAAGCATCCGATTTAGTAGCTTCCGTAATGTTCGTTCCGTACAAATACAATTTGTTAAAATCGGCATAATCGCAGCTAAACTCTCTTACAGAGGTTAATTGAAGATGGGTAAAGGTAAGTGTTGCATTGGTGAGCGTAATTGCCTGAGGCGTTGGGCTTGAGCCACAAAAATCTTCTACTTTTACCTTATAAGTACCGGGGGTTAGATTGGTAAAGATATTAGAAGTTTGGCGTTGTTTGCCAGCGATAGGGTTATCAGAAGCATCTAATAATGAATAATACACAGGGTAATTGGCACTGTGGTTGCCCCATTGGTCTACTTTTATTTCGGCTTTAATGCCTAAATTAGGTGAAGCACAAGTAACAGGTATAGGGGCTATTGTATAATCGAGGTTTTTTATATCTTTTTTGATTTCAATAACAGGAGTTATTATATCTCCTGTTCCTACTTTAGGGCGTGCCATAATATAATATTTACCAGCAGCGCGTGATTGAGCCCCCGTAAGAGGAAGAGGGGTAGAAGTATCAAAATTAGCATCAGTATCTTTTTTAATATAGAAGTTGTAATTGTTGTTATTGGCACCAGGTCCTACAAAGGTAAAGCGAATAGCTCCCCCATTACCACAGCGTTCGTGTTCTACTCTTGTAACGAGTTGAAGCGAGGTAGCAGGTGTTACAGTGTAGTTGAATCCTGTTTGGTATACACAAGTCCCTTTTTGAGCTTTGAGTGAAAATCTACGTTCATTATTTACAGCTCCTGCATTCACATTGATAAATTCATCAGTGCCTGAAGTGTAAGTGAATGAATAAGTAGCTCCAAGGTTATCGGAGATGATGTAGGTAGTACCTATCAAAGGATATCGTATCGTAAAAACAGCATTATCACCTTGTGTTACTTTATTAAAATATGACACTTGGGTTTGCTCTAACGATTTTTGCGTATTTACATCACAGTTTTGTGCATAAGTATTGCCGACTATTACTGATATAATAATAAAAATTACCTTTTGAAGAAACTTGCTCATAGAAAAACATTTTTATTTAGGGCACAAAAGTATAAAAAATAATCATATTACACAAATAAAAAAACCTCTTATTACACAAAATAAAAAATAGTAGTTAGTTTTTTTGATAACCAACTACTATTTTCTATTTTTTAATTTCTAATTTCTATTTCTTGAGGTATAACCAACCTACTTTAGATTCTTTTTGACCATTTTCATCTATATATTCGATGATATAATAGTAAGTACCTTGTGGAAGATTTTCACTACCTTCTACCGTTACTCTACCATTAGAGAAGCCTTTGAATACATTGCGCACATTGTCGTAACCTTCTGTATCAAATACTTTTACGCCCCAACGGTTGAAAATACGTACTGTATTATTAGGATAGTTTTCAATACCACCGATGTGGAAGTGATCATTTTGAGAATTTCCACTGATACTTATAGCATTATAAATGGTTAAACCGTTAGTCACTTTTACGGTTACAGTAGCGCTCACACATACTCCATCGGTATTACAGATTTCATACACAAAAGTATCTATACCTACAAAATTAGTATTTGGAGTATATGTTACTGTATTGTCGTGATTTACTACAGCTGTGCCATTTGTTGGTATAGTTGTAATATGAGGGGTAACCGTACCGTGAGGGGTATCGTTGTGCAACACATCTATTACAATAGGGGTGTTAATAGGGGTTGTTGCCTCATCATTTGCAGCTGCTGGAATTGGCGCTGGCGTTCTGTGAACTACTATAGTTACCGTGGCGGTACTGCAATTGCTTGGGTTGAGTTTCTCACAGATTTGGTATACAATCGTATATGTACCTGCTGGAGTGTTGTTAGGTACGGTAATCTTACCTGTATG
>NZ_JAESPJ010000049.1:0-2239 GCF_016806945.1 Capnocytophaga genosp. AHN8471 | reverse complement strand
GGAATCCTCCGTATGGAGCTAAGCTTTCACAAGGAGATAAAGAGATTTTAAAGAAGAAATATATATCAGCTCAAACTATTAAAGGGGTACAAAAAGGTTCATTAGACACATATACACTTTTCATTGAATTAGGCTATAATTTATTAAAGAAAAGAGGAAATTTAGGTTTTATAGTGCCCATATCCATTACATCAAGCGAAGCTGTAACAGGAATTCATAAACTATTAAGCAATAATTGTAGTGCAATAAAACTATCCTCTTATGCGGTTCGTCCTAAACCTGTTTTTGAAAATGCTATGGTAAATACTTCTATTATTCAATTTGTAAAAACAAATACACCTTGTGAGAGCATTTTATCTACTAAAATGTATAGAAGAGGAAAAAACTTTAATCTTGAACAGCTTATTAATAACTTAGAATTTGTTGAAACAAAAGATCTAATGTTATTAGGACGCATTCCAAAGATCAGTTATAATATAGAAAGAAATATTTTAACAAAAATATTAAATCAAAAAACTATATATCAATGTTTTTCAGAGAAAGGAAGTCCTATATATTATAGAGCTGCAGGAGGAAGATATTTTAAAGTTGTCACAAATTATTCAACAGGTTCTTCTGCGGAAAAAATGCTGTTATTTTCTTCTAAATTATCTAATTCTATTGGAGGAATACTAAGTAGTAATCTTTCTTTTTGGTTTTATCAAATTTATTCTGACAATCTTAATTGGAAAAGTTATGAAATAGAGAATTTTACAATACCCTATCTTAGTGATAAAGATATTGTAGCATTAGAAAAACTTTATCAAAAATACTTAGCTGATATAGAAAATAATGCTAGGAATAGGACTGTAACAGAAGATTCAAGCTATCATATCAGTGAATTTAAAGAATATAAAATTCAGAAATCAAAACATATCATAGACCAAATAGATGATCTTATTTGTCCTTTGTATGGTCTTACACAAGAGGAAATAGATTTTATAAAAAACTATGAAATTGAATTTAGACTATCTGATAATGATTAACAAAAAAGTGAGTTTTTTAACTCACTTTTTTGTTTCATATTCTTCTTTTGATATAATACTCTCAATATTAGGATCTATTACTTTTACCTCTTCATACGTTAGGTTATAAAGTTTATAGACTAAAATATCTATTTGATTTTCTATATTTGTAATATCAGCTTTAGGATTATCTCTTTTTGTTTTAACAGCTTCATTTACAAGATCAAAAATAAATGATTGATTTTCAGATATAATAATAGGTAATGGTCTTAATTTTTCTAATTTTACTTGAGGAAAGGTCTTTCCTATTTCTCTTACATTATTTTCATATAGATATCTTAAGTATTTAGAATTTAATAAACCACAAAGATATTCATATGATATTTTATTAACAAAAGAATCTTTTATAATTCCTGCTTGTATTGTATTTCCAAAATAATTTTTGTCTCTTAAGATAGTCCCTATAAAATAAGGAGCTGTTTGTCTCCATATTAATTTTTCTCTACTATCCATAATTTCTTTGTTATAATAGGTACTTTCATTATCTTTTAAAAGATTTTTATATTCTTTCCTTAGCTTTTTATTAGGGGCATCTGAATGATAATAAGCATTAATATCTTTACCTATTAAAATAGGAATATCCTCTTTATTTTCAATGCTACCTTCATAAAATATTCGTTCAGCTAAATTATTATTACCTTTTTTAGACAAACCTACATTTTTCCGTTGATACTTAAATCCTGCATCTTTTAGCTCCATTATCTCACCTAAAGAATATTCATTTTCTGCTTTTTTTCTAATATTCGTAACAAATATATTGCTCTCTGTATCATAAAAAGTTACTTGTACTATCTCTGAGAAAACTACTTTATCAAGTGAACCTAAAAATCTTGAGTTTGCAGAAAGATCTGCTATTTTTATTTTACTACTTTCTTGTTTCTTTTCAAGAATTATAATAGCAGTAGAAACTACTGCATTATCAAACACATTTTCACCTAAATTAATGATTATATTCAGTTTATATTGTAATAAAAATTTGCGTAAATCTTTATATCTTGGTTGTAATAAATATGTATTAGGAGTGATATAAGCTAATATACCTTTTTTATTTAAAAGCTCTATTCCTTTATCGAAAAATATTTTATATATTTCAGTAAAACTCTTAGTAGTTTCAGGATATATTTTTTTAAATATAGGAACCAATTTATCAATGTCAGCTCCATACGGAGGATTCC
>NZ_JAESPJ010000048.1:0-1008 GCF_016806945.1 Capnocytophaga genosp. AHN8471 | reverse complement strand
TCCATATATGTTTTATTTTATCAAATTCAAAATATAGCTTGTCAGCCTCTCTATTTTTTCCTGTCTCTAAATTAATAGAAGAGTCGTTGTTTAATATACCTAATATTTTTTCAAAACTCCATTTACCAAATTTTCTCTCTTCATCTATTTGTTCCAATTTTCCATTTTCATCATAATAACACCATGTTCCAATCATAGTATTTCCTCCCATCCCAGCATATTTTCCATACTTTCGTAGTTTCCCATTAGGGTAGTAATAATACATATACCTATAATAAGCTGGTTTTTTGGGGATTACTATGTAGTATATGTTTTCTCCTCCAAAGTCTACCCCTTTAAATAAATTACCATCTTTTGCTTTATAGAAATGAGGATTTCCGATTTCCTTATCATATCCCTCATAGTTTCTATTGTGTAATTCAAAATCAAAATATTCAAACATAACTCTATCGTTTAAACATTCAGCTTTATTGTTATTATTAATTGTTTTGCATTGTAAAATCTGAAGGTCTTGGTACTCTTCCTCACTTATTGATATACTATTTTTTCTTTTACGTTTATTCTCTTTGCTGTTTTTCAAAGGAGGCAGTGTAGGCATATCCTTAGCTTTTTCGTTATAACGTTCGTACTCTTTACGAGTGTACTTTCCTGTTTTGCAGTTAAATATATATTCGTAATAAGTATCTATCAATATATCTATTCTTTCTTTAAAAACGATAACAGCTACCTCTCTATTATTATTTTTAAATTCAATATATAATTTATTCCAATCCCTATTTTTACCTGTGTAGAGATCAATAACGCCATCTTTATGCAATACCTCTAAAATAGCATTAAATGTCCATTTACCTAATTTTGCTTCTTCATTCACTTGAGTTTCTTTGCCTTTCTCATCAAAGTAATGCCAAACACCTATTTTTACTACCTGCATACCTGCGTATTTACCATAGGCTTTAAGATTACCATTTTCATAATAATCATAAAAGTAATGGTAATAGGCTGGTAGGG
>NZ_JAESPJ010000047.1:0-30679 GCF_016806945.1 Capnocytophaga genosp. AHN8471 | reverse complement strand
TTTCGGACAGGCTCTTTTTTAGTGCTTCTTTTTTAGAATTATCACCTACTTGCGTTAGCAATCCAGGTCTTTCCATCTGTAGTATACAAAATGTTCAATGAAGAGGCGTTGATTCTAATGATTTTCACACCATCTTTCAAGTCGATGTTTACTAAAGTGTTATCTCCTTCTTTTTTGAAGCTAACACCTTTAAGGTCAGGAATGCCGTCTGAAAAACGGAAATAATAGTCATTTCCTGTTTTAACAACTGTCACAGCTCCGTTATCAGCAGATTTTTTTTCATCTCCATTTGAATAAGAGATTTTACCTTTATAGGTTCCTACAAAAAGGTCATTGTCTGCTGGGTCATCATTCTTGCTGCAAGATATACAAGAAAAGGCTATTAGTGATAAACAAATCACCGATACTAAAGCAATAGTTTTTTTCATACTTGATTCAATTTAAAAAATTAATATTAAAGTTTGATGCAATAATTATACCATTGGAAAGCTTTATGCAATTTTTAATACATTAATTGTGAGATTTTAAGTTATAATCTTGTTCGAAATTTATTAAATACATATCTTAAATCTTCTCAATGTGGAAGATGGAGATGAAGCAAAAAATATTCAAGAATAATTGAGAGACAACCCTAAAATAGAAGAGTAGGGTAGGGGATAATGTTTCAGTTCATCACGGGGCTAATCGCTCTATTTTCCAGTCGTAATCTTCAGTGAGGGTGTAGCGCAGGCGGTCGTGTAGGCGGTTGGGACGTCCTTGCCAGAACTCTATGCTCAGAGGGCGCACTAAGTAGCCACCCCAATGAGGAGGGCGTGGTACTTCTTTGCCTTCGTATTGGGCTTCTAAGGTGTGTAGTCGTTCTTCTAAGTACTCACGTGTGGGGATTACTTCGCTCTGTGGCGATACCACTGCTCCTAACTGACTGCCTAACGGACGCGATTCGAAATAACCATCAGAGGTATTGGCAGCTACACGTTCGGCGATACCTTTGATAATAATTTGTCGCTCAAGAGATGGCCAAAAAAACGATAAGCACAAGTGCGGATTGGCTTCTATAGCTCTACCTTTTTCGCTGTGGTAGTTGGTGTAGAATATAAACCCTTCGTAAGTGTATTGTTTGAGTAGTACAACGCGTGTTTTTGGAAATCCATCAAGCCCTATGGTGCTGACCGACATAGCGTTAGCTTCGTCAATGCTATCAGCTTCATCGGCTTCATAAAACCACGTTTGAAAGAGCTGCATTGGGTTTTCGGGTGCGTCTTTCTCTAAAAGTTCCCGTTTGTTATAGGTTTTTCGATAATTACTTAAGTCCATTTATTTTTTTTGCAAAAATACTAATAATTTATCAATTCACAACCGTATTTTTTGTAACAGATTGAATAATATTGCGTTGTTCTTTTGGTGGTATGCTTTTTGTGGCTTATTTTGGTAGTTCTAATTCAGATTAATTTTTATGGCAAAAGAAGGATTTTTTAGCATAGAAACGTTTTTAAACGTTCTTAAAGAACTTTTTAAAGAAGAGCTTATTAGTTTTGATAAACAGTATGATGAGTTTACTTTAAAGTATAAAGGTTTCTGCTTGTGGATTTATGCTTATAAGGAGGATGGGGGTGATATTTCTGAAAACGAAATCACAAAACTAAATTTGAATGTTAAGTATGAATCTCAAATACCATCACAAGTGAGGACTAATTTTAAAGAAAGAGTTTTAGCATTAGGACTTAAAGAAAGATTTTTATGAGAGTAGTTATTCAAAAAGTAAACCACGCTTCAGTGGATATAGAAAAGCAAACGGTAGCCTCTATCAATAAAGGCTTATTAGTATTGGTAGGGATAGAAGATAGCGATAGCGATGAGGATATTGCGTGGCTATCAGCAAAGATAGTGAATTTACGCGTTTTTGAAGATGAAAATGGTGTGATGAACCTCTCGGTGAAGGATGTGGATGGCGAGGTGCTTGTTGTGTCGCAATTCACTTTGCACGCAGCTACTAAAAAAGGCAATCGCCCCAGCTATATCAGGGCGGCGCGTCCTGAGGTGGCAATTCCTATCTATGAGGCGTTTGTAAAGCAAGTGGAAATATTGCTTGGCAAACGAGTGCCTACGGGGCAATTTGGAGCGATGATGCAGGTAAATCTCTGTAACGATGGACCAGTAACGATTTTGATAGATACAAAAAATAAGGATTTTTAAATGTCGGTAATTACTTTTTATCTTTGGTTAGGATGTTTGTTGGAATAGCAAAATTACATCTTTTTTTGAATAGTTGTAAATTGTTGGTTGTAAATTGTTAATTATTTTGTACTTTTGTGCGCTTAATATTTTTTACGTTTTTTTTGAATATGCAAAAACCTTTGATATTAGTAACAAACGACGATGGTATTACCGCTCCTGGTATCCGTTATCTGATAGACATAATGAAAGAATTAGGTGAAGTGGTGGTAGTAGCTCCTGATTCACCACAGAGTGGTAAAGGGCACGCCGTTACCCTCGATACAACGATGTACTGCGACCCTGTGCCGTCACATAACGGAGCTACTCGCGAATACGCTTGTAGCGGTACCCCTGCTGATTGTGTGAAAATAGCCAAACACGAAGTGCTGAACGGTCGTCTGCCCGATTTGTGTGTGAGTGGTATCAATCACGGTTCTAATGCTTCTATCAACGTGATATATTCAGGAACGATGAGTGCGGCTATTGAGGCGGGTACTGAGGGCATTCCTGCTATTGGTTTTTCGTTGTTAGACCCGAGTTGGAATGCTGATTTCTCTCAAGCGCGCTCTTATATCAAAAATATTGCTGAGAAGGTGCTTGCTAATGGCTTGCCTAAAGGAACAGTGCTGAACGTAAACATCCCTAATATCAAGAAGGAAGAAATTAAAGGGGTGAAAATATGCCGACAAGCACGTTCTCGATGGATAGAGAGTTTTGACAAACGCGTGAACCCACAGGGAAGAGTGTACTATTGGATGACAGGTACTTTTGTGAATGAAGATGAAGGTACTGATACTGACCAATGGGCGCTTGAAAATGGCTATATATCGGTTGTACCTATTCAGTTTGACCTTACTGCTCACCAAAATATTGAACCGCTAAAACAATGGGATTTATAGAAATGAACTACAACCGAAAAAATCAACTTATAGGTTTTACAATAGGGATATTGGCTAATGCGATTGGGATATTAGCTTATATCCTTATTTTTTCTAAAAACAGTATTGGTGTAACCCTTCAAGATGCTTACTACAGAGGCTATTTAGGAAAACTCATTCTGTTGGGAGCCTTGTTAGACCTTGCTGTTTTCTTCTTTTTTATCAATCGTTATGAAAACGAACGCGCCAGAGGGGTGCTTATCGCTTCGGCAGTGCTTACCATCATTATTTTAATATTACAATTCATTTAAAAAACTAAATACAATGAGAATTAGAGAATATATAGTTTTTTTATACCGTATCTTCTTGGTATATTTGTTTTATGCTATTGCCCGTGGTTTGTTTATCTATTTCAATCACGGAGAAATGGGTGATTATAACTTATCAGACCTTTTTTATTATGGATTAGCGTTTGATAACTGTGCTATAATGTATACTAACTTGCTGTTTATACTGCTCAGTTTACTCCCTTTGTGGATAAATACCCATAAAAAGTTTCAAAAAGTGGTGTTTTGGTCGTATTTTATACCTAATACGATTGCTTATACTACTAACTTTATCGATATGGCATATTATCCTTTTAGCAAGTCCCGTCTTACCTCGGCATCGTTTGCTGTTATTGAACACGAAAACAACAAGATGAAATTATTCGGTAGTTTTTTAATAGACTATTGGTATTTATTTGTGGGCTTCTTTTTGTTGATAGCACTTTGGGTTTTTCTCTATAAACGCGTGAAGATTACTGAAACGACTATCGCTCAAAAGAAATCTTACTTTGGGTGGTCAATCGTATTTTTCTTAGGTTTTGGCACTCTGATAATGATGGCTATTCGCGGAGGAGGTTTTACCTCGGATACTCGTCCTATCAATATGCTTGATGCTAGCCGACACGTGAATATTACAGCACAGGCTGATGCAATTCTCAACACGCCTTTTTGCCTTATTCGCAGTATGGGCAAAAATAAAGGTTTTAAAGAATATCACTTTGTAGATGAAGCTTACATTAATGAGAATTTAAAACCTATTAAACAATATAACCGCGAAGTAACTACCCAACCCAATGTGGTTCTCTTTATTTTAGAAAGTTTTGGCAAAGAGTACTGGGGTTGTATGAACACTAAAACGCATATTCCTGATTTTAAATCGTATACGCCTTTTTTAGACTCGCTCTCTCAACATTCTTATGTGCTCGATAACGCTTATTGCACAGGTCGCCAGTCGATACACGGAATGTCGTCAATGTTAGCGGGAATACCCTCTTTTCAAGTGGCTTATACCTCATCACCTTATGTGAAACAACCTACACAATCATTGGTTTCTATTGCCAAAGAAATGGGGTACGATACTTCTTTCTTCCATTCAGCTCCTAATGGGTCTATGGGATTCTTAGGTTTTTCTAATATCTTAGGTTTTGACCATTACTACGGTAAAAATGAGTACAATAACGATGCTGATGACGATGGACACTGGGGGATTTGGGATGAACCTTTCTTCCAATATATGTGCAGAACTTATTCCGAAAAGAAACAACCTTTTTTAGGCACTATTTTCACGCTCTCCTCCCACCACCCTTTTCAAATTCCTAAACAATATGAGGGTAAATTTCCTAAAGGGAATTTAGAGATTCACCAATGTATTGGCTATACCGATTATGCCATCAAACGATTTTTTGAGTGTGCTAAAAAACAACCTTGGTATAACAATACGATTTTTGCTTTTGTGAATGATCACCCTAACCAAACTTATTACGACCTTTATAAAGAGCCTATTACAGGTAGAGGAGCGGCGATAATGTTTTACAGTCCGAATCCTAATTTAGTGCCTAAAGGGGTAAATTCGGATATCGCTCAACAAATAGACATCTATCCTTCGTTAGTAGATTTGATAGGGTATAAAAAACCTTTCCGCTCTTGGGGACGCAGTGTGTTTGCCAATCGTCCTGATGAAACACCACGTGCTTTCATTTCGGATGCGCTGATGTATCAAATGATGCAAGGTAATTATACTTATATCGTAGACGAGACAGGCAAAGTAAATGGGGTGTATAAAAAAGAAGATGGAGCTCTGAAAAATAATCTTTTAGGTAAAGAAGATAATGCTGAAATACAAAAAGGTATCAAAGATTTAAAAGCCTTTATGCAGGATTATATGGATAGGATTATCAATCACAAATTGAATAATTAGCAAATTAGGTGCCAGCGGCACAAGCAAATAAATTAGCAAAAGAGAAAGCGCGATGTTTCCAATGATAAACATCGCGCTTTCTTATCTCTTACCTCTTAGCTATTCAAGAGTAAGAAGGTATTTCTCTGCGTCCAACGCCGCCATACAACCTGAACCGGCAGCAGTAATGGCTTGGCGGTAGCGAGTATCGGCGGCATCACCTGCAACAAATACTCCTGCTACATTAGTGAGCGAAGTGCCTGCTACGTTTTTGATATAGCCTACTTCATCAGTATCAATATAAGGTTTAAAAACATCGGTATTAGGTTTGTGACCGATAGCTACAAAGAAACCTGTGATATCTATTTCGCTTATTTCTCCCGTTTTGTTGTTGCGGACTTTCATACCCGTAACAACTTGTCCGTCACCGAGAATTTCTTCAGTTTCGGTATTGAAAAGCACTTCTATTTTAGGTGAATTGAGTACGCGTTCTTTCATAATTTGCGAAGCGCGGAACTCATCACGACGCACGAGCATAGTTACTTTTGAACAAAGGTTTGCCAAGTAAAGCGCTTCTTCACAAGCTGAGTCGCCTGCTCCTACAATAGCCACGTGTTGATTGCGGTAGAAGAAACCATCGCACACAGCACAAGCCGATACGCCGCCTCCTGTTTGGAGGTAGTGTTGTTCGGAGGGTAACCCTAAGTATTTAGCTGAAGCACCTGTAGCGATAATCACGGCATCGGCGTGGAGTTCTTGGTCGTTTACCCATACTTTGTGAGGGTGAGCAGAGAAGTCTACTTTAGTTACCCAACCGTTGCGAATATCAGCGCCAAAACGTTTAGCTTGTTGCTCTAATTGCATCATCATTTCTGTACCCATTACCCCCTCAGGATAGCCGGGGAAGTTTTCTACCTCGTTGGTAGTAGTGAGCTGTCCGCCAGGTTGTTCTCCTTGGTAGATAACAGGATTAAGGTTAGCGCGAGAGGCATAGATAGCCGCGGTATAGCCCGCAGGCCCTGAGCCTATAATGAGGCATTTTATTTTTTCGATGTTTGCCATAGTGATTTTTTCTTTTTTTTAACGATATAAATAAGATTGATTCTAATAATTAATTTATTCCTTGTAGAAAATCTTTAGGGTGCCCTATTCTGTTGAACAAAGCTTTAGCAGCTATTGCTTTTTCAGATAAATATTTTTCATCACTATAAGATTCTACACTATCCTTAAATTTAATTTTAATACGATGTTTGTCCCACATCTTTTTTTCTAAATCTTTTTTTTCTTTTGTTGTCATTGTTTTTTATATTTTTTTTAAATGAATTAGGAATCCTACATAGTCAGTATTTGGATTGAATATTTCAAACTTTTCACTAGGTAACATTCCATAAATTTTAAAGGATTCAAGAGCTTCTTGTAAGTACTTTGTAATCCCGCGTCTATATAATCTATTGCGAGTGTGAGTACTTCCAGTTGCAAATATATAAGCATTAGGGTTTTTGTCAAAAAAAGTATATACAGTAGAAATAACGGTAGCCAATACTTTTTCGGTGTCACCATTGTTTGTTACAATCCTATCATTGATATGTCCTGTGGTAATATCTTTATCTCCAAACGCTAAATTAAAAACGCCTTCATTAATTTCCTCATAAAGCACTATCTTTTCTACTTTTCCATTCTTTCCCTCACTTATAAAAGTAAATTTATATAAATTCTCATCAGGAGTAACTTCATATTGTGGTAGGTTCATTATTTGGTAATTTATTTATTCTTGCGCGCAAAGATATAAAACAATTAATAATTAACAATGAATAACAAACAAAAACTTTGCCAAGTGGTGAGTTATGAGATAATTAGTAAATTAAGAAATTCATTGGCGGGGAGTAACTTTTCGCCAAAGCTGATGTATAGACTGTTGGGAGTGTTTTCTTGTAGATAGTGTTGTAGAAAGGTTTTTAGTATGTTTTGGACATCGTTGAAAGTATCGTAGTAATGATATAGGTAGATGGTTTTTACTTCAAAAGGGATTTGCGCTAACCATTCCTTAGTAAATGCTCTCTTTATACGATTGTATTTGTAGAAACACACCCATTGATAACCGTTTTTATGCGAATATACTCGGGTGTAATTTACCGAACTTGTTATTTTGTGAGAAATATTTTTTAAATAATCGCTAATAGTTACTTTATCATTGGCAAAAAACAAGTGAATTTGCTCGGTAGCAATGGAAGGAGGGAGCTTATAATCGGGGGTTGAGATTTTTTCTTTCCATTTGTGCAAGATTTTTAGTATTAAGTCACGGTTCTTTTTGCTTTTTACAAAGGTGGGGAGCTTGGCTACCATTGTCATTCCCTCACGTTCGCGTAGGTCAGAGGCGATGTAATCTTCCATTACCTCTAAATGGCTCATATTTCTTGCCCAAAATAGGTTGCCGCGCACATTCTCTTGAAAAAAATAGGGCAACCCGAAAGTACTATCGCATTTCAGTCCGTTAGAGGGAGTGGGGTTGGGCTGTCGGTAGGATTCGTATTGGGGTTTTACGAGATATTCTTCGTTGCATTTGGGGCATTTTACTTGCCGGAATTCATTGGTTTCTTTTAGTCCGCCTTGTCGTTGCTCAATAAGTGTGCCACAATTGGGGCAGTTGAGTTTTACGATAGCTGCAAACAACTCTAATTCTTCAGCTTTCTTTTCAAAACCGCAGTGCTGGCAATGTACTTGACAATTGGTAACAACGGCGATTTTTTGGCACTCGGGACAGGTTACCCAAGTGTCGTCTTTCCAAAGAATAATATGTTTTTCGGTATATCGTTTCATTAGAATATATCGAGAGTTCTCTCTTCCTCAAAGCCATCGGGGAGGGTGAAAACTACAGTGTAGCGCCCTTTTGGGAGATATACTTTGCCATCGGTAGCGGTGGATAGGAATATCTTTTGGAGGCTTTTTTCATAAGCTAATTTACCTTCGGGCGAGATGCTTAGGTCGTAAGGAATATAGTTAAAACCTTTGTTACTTTTGTAGTTGAAAGTTTGAAGTGTTACTCTGCCTTTCATTATTTTAATAGGCACTTCCACATTGTCGTTGGCAGCAAAAGCATAGAAATACACTTTAGGTTGTACGGGGTCATCCCATTCACTTGTAGCATTGCCCCAATTGGGTGAATAGGGGATTGTGATGGGGGTTTCTAACGGGAAAAAGGCTTGAGTTACAATGGCAGCACGGAGCTCTTGCATCATTTTCACTGAAGTGCGATAGATGCCACGTCCTAAAGTAGCGACGGTCATTTCACCGTTTGAGTCATCGATATAAATATCATTCACACCTGTTTCGGGGAGTCCTTGGCTGAACGGTTGCCAGCTTTCGCCTAAATTGAAGGTGATATACAAGCCGTTATCGGTTCCGGCATACAGAATTTGCTCGTTCTTAGGGTCTTCTTTGAGAACGTTCACTTTGGCATCGGGGAGGTTAGAGTGAATGTCTGTCCAGCTTTTTCCGTTGTCGTTACTCATAAAAATAATGGGGTCGCCTTGAGTTTCATCGGTGCTGATGAGGGTTGCCAATACGCGGTTGCGTTGGTGCTTAGAGGCAATCAGATTGTTCACTTTTAGGGCGCGAGGGAAGGCGTTGTATATCTGTTTCCACGATACGCCCCCATTATCGGTGGTGTAAATCATACCGTCATCACTACCTGTATAGAGCAGGCCAAACATAAAAGGCGATTCGGCAATAGCCGAAATAGTGCCATAAGCCTTGTTACCTTGCTTGTTACCATTAGTTACATCGTCGGAAATAGTGCGCCAATTGCGACCTTTGTCCATTGAGATATGTAGCTTGTTGCTCCCGATGTAGATGATATCTTTATTTTGAGGGGATATGAGCAGTGGTGCTTTTTCACCAAAGCGCAAAGGGGCTTTATTCTCGCCATAGTAAGCACTTCCGAGAGGGAAAAGTTGGTCTCTATCGGGGAAAAAAGTGAAGAATTTGCCATAAGGTTCAGCGGCATAGCTGTCGTTGCCAAACGAAAGTAAATGTATGTTTCTTTTGAAAGTATTCCAATGGCTGTTGTTCTGAGCTAATACGGCTTGATCACTCACATAATAAGGCGTTTTGCTTGCTTGGTCATAACACAACTGATTGAAGGCTATAGCTTGAGATACGTTTTTAGTGGCAAAACTTTTACCATTGTCGTAAGAGAGTTGTAGTCCGTTAGGGGTAGTACAGAACAAAGTGCCTTGTTGTAAGTAGAGTTGTTCATAACTATTTTGTAAAGAGAGCGGCTGTTTGCTTCTCCACGTTTTACCACCGTCGTCAGATTCGAGCAGAGGATAACCTCCTATAAACAAGTGGTTTTTATTGGTAAGGTTTACGGCAATGCCTCCGAATTGTTCTCCATTTTGGTAATACATATCGTTGAGAGGTTGGCTGTTAGCTTTTTGCCAAGAGTTACCGCCGTCGTTAGTTATATAGACTTCAGCACCTATAATCTCTTGAGTGCTAACGCCTAAATAACTGAGAATTTTAGCAGGCGAAGTAACCTCGGCAGCTATCATATCCTTGAGGTTTTGTGCAGTATATTTCTTATCCTGACCGATATTATGCAGGAAGATGTTCAATCGGTTGTTGTCTAAAGCAAGAAAATCGGCTTTGCTCATCGCATCGAAATCCTGAGCAGTAAGGTGGATACGTGCTGTTTTTTGCAGACTGTTATTGTTTTCTTTTTTCTTAGGATTGCGGTTATCAACCACGGCATAATAAATTTGCGAATTGAAACAAGTAACCCCTATTTTGCCGATGTTATTTCCTTTGATAAATCCGTTGTTTGCAGTGATTTTTGTCCACGAATTTCCACCATCAACACTCTTGTAAACAGCGCTATAGCTGCCATAAGGGAGGTCGTCCCACTGACTGCTGTTCACGTCCCAAGCAACGGCTAAAAGCACACTGCCATCGGGGGAGGAGTTGATTTGGCTGATACCAGCACGAGTGCTCACAAATAGCTTTTGTTGCCAAGTTTTACCACCGTCGGTGGTTTTGAAGATACCGCGTTTTTCGTCGGCTTTGTAGGGGTTGCCTAATATTCCGGCGATAATTTCTTGAGGGTTGAGAGGATTGATATACAAACTGCTGATGTGCTGTGTGTTAGCCAATCCGCTGAATTTGGTTGTTTTGCCTTTATCAGCAGAGATGAAGATACCGTAGGGGGTAGCAAGTGCTAAAGTGCCTGAAGTCCAGTCCATAGCGATAGCGCTGATAGATTGGGTAGGAAGGGTAGGGCAGAGGGGGGTATAGGTTTCGCCGCCATTTTGGGTGAGCCAGATACCTCCGTTTTCAGGAGCGACGAGAAACTCGTTACTGTTTTTAGGGTTTACATTCAGCGTACTGATGCGGTTGCCTATTTCTTTTACGATTACCTGTTCAAAAGGCGTTTCACGCACCCACGAACGCGCTTTGAGTTCTTCTTTTTGGCGTAAAGGCAGAGGGAGCAACTCTTGAGCGGTAAGAGTTACACTGCTTATTAATAAGGAAATAGTACAAAAGATATTGTTTTTCATAGTAATGAATACACTTTATTGATTTGAAGTAATAGGGAATGCAATATATTCTTTCATCACTTCGTTATAATGATTGTAACACTCATATACAAAGGTAGTTATTTGAGGTTTGAGTTCTTCAAAGCGCCCTTCAGCTGAAAATTCTTTATAGATGATACCATCAGCACCTCCACACAATTCTACCCATACTTTTATCTTCTTGTTGTCTAAAAATTTGTAAGATACTTCTATATCACACAAATCCATATCTCTTTCATTTAAATAAGCATCTTTCCATACGATTTGAAAGTATTTGAAATACATAGTCTCTTCTTCTTCTTTCTGAAAGAAATCTCCAGAGTCAAAACCTTGTATTTCTTCTCTTCCTTTAAATCTTTCAAAACCTTCAGTAAAAAGCGTATCAATAAAAGTGCTTATTTCAGAAAAATCGGCATAGTAAAAACGATGAAAAATACTTGTTAAACTATTGAAAGTCTGAAATTCTGTAGTTTCTGAAACGTCTGTTTTTTGAGTTTCTGTATTGAAAACTTCATAAGTGCTACTGCCACTGTTATAGGCAGTAAATCGTTTTAAATGCGTTTTATTGGTTTGAAAAGTTACTTCAACACTTCCTTTATCAGCATCGTATTGTATATGTTCATCTGTTATAGGAATTTTTCGATATGTTTTTATGTTTTGTATAAATTCTTGAAGCATTTTATCTTTTTAGCCATCTTCTTTTTCAATTTTTCAACTGCAAAAGTACAATAAATTATTGAATTACAATAGCTGAATGCCGTTTTCTTCGCAAAGTTGCAGCATATCGTCTGTCCAGATAGAGGCTTGAACTTCGCCTATATGCGCTTTTTGCATCAGTAGCATACAAATACGCGACTGACCGATCCCCCCACCGATGGTGAGCGGGAGTTCACCTTTGAGCAACATTTGGTGATAGTCTAAGGTTTTGCGGTGTTCGGCATTAGCGAGTTGCAATTGGTGTGCTAATGATTTTTCGTCTACTCGTATACCCATAGACGAGAGTTCTAACGCGCTGTTTAACAAGGGATTCCAGATGATAAGGTCGCCGTTGAGTTCCCAATCGTCATAATCGGGGGCACGGTTGTCGTGTTTTTTACCTGAGCGCAAGGTTTTACCTATCTGAGTGATAAAAATAGCCCCTTTTTCTTTGGCAAATACTTCTTCGCGTTTTTGAGGCGATAGAGTAGGGTAGCGGTCTTCTAACTCCTGCGAACTGATGAAGGTTATTTCTTTGGGCAAAAAAGCCTTACATTTAGGGTAGTGAGCAACGAGAGCGGCTTCAGTTTCTAAAAATGCGTTATAAAGCTGGTTGACTGTTTGTTGTAAGTATTCCAAGGAACGGTCGGAAGGAGCGATAACTTTTTCCCAATCCCATTGGTCAACGTAAATAGAATGGGTATTATCTAAAGTTTCATCGCGACGGATGGCGTTCATATCGGTATAGATGCCTTCGTGTAGTGCGATGCCATAGCGTTTCAGTGCCAAGCGTTTCCATTTGGCAAGAGAGTGAATGATTTCGATAGTTTGACCTTCGGCGTCTTTCATTTCGAAACTCACGGGTCGTTCTACTCCGTTGAGGTCGTCGTTGAGACCTGTATTGCGTTTCACGAATAGAGGGGCGGAGATACGAGTGAGGTGTAAGGC
The DNA here is from genome assembly GCF_016806945.1 of Capnocytophaga genosp. AHN8471. Classification (NCBI taxonomy): domain Bacteria; kingdom Pseudomonadati; phylum Bacteroidota; class Flavobacteriia; order Flavobacteriales; family Flavobacteriaceae; genus Capnocytophaga; species Capnocytophaga genosp. AHN8471. The sequence continues at coordinate 18,150 of NZ_JAESPJ010000047.1, read as the reverse complement.
TTCAGCTAAAGCTTTTTCGAAAGTATCTTTGATGAGCTTGATCGCGCGCTCAGTGTCCATAATGCCATAAGGCGATGAGTAGTTTTTAGGAATGATAATCATAATGAGTTGATTTTCTGATTTGGTGAATTGGTGGTGAAGAGATGCACAAAATTTGTACCAATATTAATGATTAAGAGTTGGTGTTTTGTTCGATACGTGTTCGATACGTGTTCGATGTGTGTTCGAATGGAGGAAAGGTTTTATTATTTTGGTATTAGTATAGGGAGTCTGCCATTTTGTCACCTTCCCCTACTTTGGTACTCTTTTCGCTATTACGCTAACATTAAAAAATTAAATAAAAATGAAAGGAAATATAAACGTCTCTGTGGAAAACATCTTTCCACTTATTAAAAAATTCTTGTACAGCGATCACGAGATATTCTTGCGTGAACTTATCTCCAACGCTACCGATGCAACCCTTAAACTGAAACACCTCACTACTATAGGCGAGGCAAAAGTGGAATATGGGAACCCTATCATCGAAGTGAAGGTCGATAAGGAAAATAAAACCCTCCATATAATCGACCAAGGTATCGGTATGACCGCTGAAGAGGTCGAAAAGTACATCAACCAAATTGCTTTTTCAGGAGCTGAGGAGTTTTTGGAGAAATATAAAGATACTGCCAAAGACGCCGGAGTGATAGGTCATTTTGGATTGGGCTTCTACTCTGCTTTTATGGTAGCCAAACAAGTGGAAATCATCACCAAATCCTATACCGATGCTCCAGCCGTGCGTTGGGTATGCGATGGTAGTCCTGAATTTACCTTAGAGGAAACCGACCTACGCACCGAACGCGGTACTGAAATTATCTTGCACATCGCCGATGATTCTACTGAGTTTTTGGAAGACTTCCGTATCGAAGAGTTGTTGCGCAAGTACAACCGCTTTATGCCTATCCCAATTAAATTTGGTACGAAACAAGAGCCGTTACCTCGTCCTGAAAATGCCCCTGACGACTATAAAACGGAATATGTAACGGTTGATAATATTGTAAATAACCCTAATCCTGCTTGGACGAAACAGCCAGCCGATTTAAAAGATGAGGATTATAAGGCGTTCTATCACGAACTCTACCCAATGCAGTTCGATGAACCTCTTTTCTACATTCATCTGAACGTAGATTATCCGTTCCACCTTACCGGTATTCTCTATTTCCCTAAGCTTACTAACGATATGCAGTTACAGAAAGACCGCATACAGTTGTATCAAAACCAAGTATTTGTTACCGATAACGTCGAAGGTATAGTGCCCGAGTTCTTAACAATGCTCAAAGGGGTGATAGATTCGCCAGATATTCCGCTAAACGTATCGCGTTCTTACCTCCAATCCGATGGTAATGTAAAGAAGATTGCCAATTACATCACTCGTAAGGTAGCTGATAAGCTGAAATCACTCTTTACTAATAATCGCGACGACTTCCAAAACAAGTGGAACGACATTAAGATAGTGCTCGAATATGGTATGCTTACCGATGATAAATTCTACGAAAAAGCAGCCGATTTTATGTTGTACCCCACTACCGATGGCAAGTATTACACTTTGGCAGAACTAAAAGAAGCAATAAAAGCTGAACAAACCGACAAAAATGGTACTTTGGTAGTGTTATATGCTCAAAATAAAGAACAACAATATACAGCTATTGAGCAAGCCAAAGAAAAAGGCTACGAAGTGTTGTTGTTGGATAGCCCTATTGTATCGCACTTGATACAGAAGTTAGAGAGTGATAATGAGAAACTTACTTTCACCCGTGTAGATGCTGCTCCTGTAGCTAAGCTGATACAAAAAGAAGAACCTATTATTGCCAAACTTTCTGACGAAGAGAAAAACACGCTGAAAGCTGAAATCGAAAAGGTAATTCCCAAAGAAGGCTATATGGTGCAGTTAGAAGACTTAGACAGCGATGATACGCCATTCGTTATCAATCAACCCGAGTTTATGCGCCGTATGAAGGAAATGAGTGCTACCGGAGGAGGTGGTATGTTCGCTATGGGAGGCTTCCCCGAAGTATATCACGTAGTGGTAAATAGCAATTCTCCTTTAGCCGATGCTATCCTCCACTCTAAAGACGAAGTTCAAAAAGAAAGCCTTATCAAGCAAGCCTTTGATTTAGCACGACTCTCACAAGGTCTCCTCAAAGGTAAAGAACTTGCCGACTTTGTAAAAAGAAATTGGGAAATTAACAAATTAGCAAATTAGTAAATAAACACCATTACACTTTGCCAAAGGTTTTAGTAGCTTGTCGTGCTACGACCTTTGGCAAAGTTGAATATAATGATAATCAGGTATTTTTACAATATATTTTGTAGAAACGTTTTGTAAAATTCCTTACAATCTTTTTTAGACAATCTTTTAATTATTCTGATAACTTATATTGATATGTTTAAGATTATAATGTTTGTGCGCAAGAAACAGCATCTTAGCACAGAAGAATTTATAAAACTATGGGAAGCACATTCTCAAAAAGTAATAAACTATAAAGAAGCCCTGTTGATAAAGGATTATGCTAAAACATTTCCTTTTCAACCTACTGATGAAAAATCGTCTACACAGCGAGAAACCCTCCCTTTTACCTTTGATGCTATGGGTGAATTGTGGTATGAAAGTAAAGACGATTTTCTCAGAGCCCGTAACACTCCTGAGGGGCAAAAAGCCTTAGCCGACCTCCGTGCCGATGAACTCAAATTTGTAGATATGGCAAACTCTGTAATGTGGCTCGGTACTGAGGAAAAAATATTTGATAAATTGCCTTTTGAAGTTAAAAGTTGGACAGTTCTCGATGAGTATTTCTATTTGTCAGATTATGCAGGAAATAGTGTAGCAGACTTTGATAAGTTAATAGCTTTGTTTTCTGAAGATATTACAATGTTAAGTGCTGATGGCTCACAAATGAAAGGGAAAACTGCAGTAATCTCCTTTTTTAAACAATTTTTTGAAAGAAATAAAACTACAAAACACCTTTGGGAAACCATTAAAGTTGCTGAAAATACTCTTGAGACTCATTGGGCTGTCTCAGGGAAACGAAAAGATGGTACTTTCTTTGCCTTTAAAGGTAAAGATACAGCAAAACTAAATTCAGAAGGTAAAATCAATTATTTAAAAGTAGAGTTTTTATAATAAAAATCATCATACGCTGGCGCGAGCTTGTAGCTCGTGCCTCTTTTTTTGTAGTTTCTAAGAAAAACTTTATTTTTGCAGAGAATATACGATAAACTATTATGAAGAAGCCTTTACTTCTATATTCCTTTTTCTTATTCAGTTATCCTCTTTTTTCTCAGTCAATAAAAGGGAAAGTTACTGATATGTACCAGCTCCCTATTGAATTTGCTGAAGTGATACTATATGAGAATAATAAACCTTTTTTAAGTGAATTATCGGGAAATAAAGGTGATTTTACATTGTCTGTAAATAAGAAAGGGAACTTTACCCTTGTGATAAGATATTTAGGTGAGATACTATACCAAAAAACAATAGTACTTAATGAAAATATAGACTTAGGGGTGTTGAAGGTTGATAATGCACATCAGTTATCAGAAGTAATCCTTACAGCAAAGAAACAACTAATTGAAAAGAAGTCGGATAGGTTGGTGTATAATGTACAGAATAGTTTACTTTCTACAGGGGTCAGTAGTGATGAATTGCTTAAAAACATTCCTCGAATCGACCCCACCAGCGACGGACTAAAAATTATCGGGAAAAGCAATGTATTAGTAATGTTAGACGATAGACCGCTCAATATTTCGGGTGATGATTTAAAGAACTACTTAAAAACATTAAGGTCTGAGAATATCGACAAAATAGAGATTATTACTAACCCATCAGCAAAGTACGATGCGGCAGGAAATACAGGTCTTATTAATATTAAGCTAAAGAAAAAACTAAATACAGGTTTTGATGCCAATATCTCTTCAACTTCTATACTCAGAACCAAAGCAAGCGTAAATAACACTTTAACACTCAATTATTCCAACGAGAAGCTAATTCTCAATTACAATTTGTTTTATGGTGATGAAAATAGGAATTTTGAGAATAAAAACAAACTACTTTTCACCGATGAGCAAAGAGAGTCCGTTGAAAATACTGAGAGAATAGACAAAGGATTAAGTCATCAGCTCAATGCCGACTATCAGTTAGTAAAAGCTATTAATTTGGGTTTCTACCTCAATTACAGCAACTGGGATAATAATGCTTACGGGCATTCTGAGGTTAAATTCTACAATAATGTCCAAAGTGTATTAAAAACTCAACAATTGCCTACTAATACTTTGGGTAATAATAAAGGTCTCTCATTTTCTCCTTACTTAGATATCAAATTAGATACTTTGGGTAGCCAATTAAAGTTTTATTTCAATCATAATAGAAATACTAATAATTCTACCTCTGTATTCAGAGCTAATAATTACAGAGGAGATGGACAAATATTAGAAAGTTCTTTTGAAAATAAGAATAATATAGACTATACTTTCAAAATCAATGCTTTTGGTACCGACTTAGAAACAACTTTTTTGAATACAAAAATTGAAATAGGTGGTAAAGGTACTTATTTCAGTAATGATAACGGAGTGAAATTCTACAATAAAATAGGCGGATTAGATGTTTTTGATACCTCAAAATCCAATGATTTTCTTTACAAAGAACGCTTATGGGCAATGTATTTGAATCTCTCTCGCAATCTTACTGAAAAACTCTTTTTAAGTGCTGGTATAAGATATGAGCATACCCAAACAGAAGAAACATTAATAACCCAAAATATTACCAATGAAAAACGTTATTACAATTGGTTTCCTACCGTATCTCTTTCTTATGAGCCAAATAATAATCATTCTTATGCTCTCTCTTTCAACCAACGAATTGCAAGACCAAGTTTATATGATTTGAATCCTTTTAGGAATTACAAAGACGCCAATAATTACGAAATAGGCAATCCAGATTTATTGCCTAATATTACCACCAATATAGAGTTTGGTTATGTGTATAAAGGAAACCTATCGTTTTCTCTATATGGTTCTAAAATAGCTGATAATTGGGCTTTTGTAGTTTCTACTGAAAATAATAACAATGTAGTAGTAACACAACCAAAGAATGTATTAACTACTTATAGTGTAGGTTCTGAGTTGGCTTATAATTGGGAGATTTCTAATTGTATATCTAACTATAGTAGTGCTAATGTATCCTATCAACAATCTAAATCGGCAGAGGAAAGTTTGCTTGATAAGAATTTAAGAGGAATACACGGCACTTTGTTATCAAATTTCACCATAACCTTGAATGAGAATAAAACTAATAAACTGTTTTTGAATATGCTGTACAACACCAAAGGAGTTGAAGAAATGTATGTCTCTAAGAACACTTTCCTAATGCGGTTAGGAGCTTCTCTATCGTTCTTACAACAGAAATTGAATCTGAATGTCTACTTAACCGACCCTTTTAACACAACAATAGCAAGGAATAGCGTCGATTATAGCACTTATAAATTTAGAAATAGAATTTTCAACGATAATCGCAGTGTACATTTTTCTGTAATCTATAAGTTTGGTAATAATCAATCTAAAACAAATGAAATACAAGTAGATAATTCAGAAAAAGATAGATTAATAAAAGAATAAATTTGTGTAGTTAGGAGAAAACTCTCTATATTTGCACATTAATTAATTGAGAATCGACAAATTAAATTAAGATGTTACAAGAACTAAAATCTCGTAGTGGTAATTGTTGTGAGCTCTGTGGAGCGACTGAAAGCCTAAGTGTATATACAGTGCCTCCTGCTAGAAACGAAAGTACAGATGATAGCCTTTTAGTATGTGCTACTTGCCTTAGTCAAATACAAAATCCCGAAACGATGGATAGTAACCATTGGCGTTGCCTCAACGATAGTATGTGGAGCGAACACCGCCCTGTAAAGATAATGGCGTGGCGTCTCCTCAACCGACTCAAAAACGAAGGCTGGTCGCTCGACCTTCTAAATATGATGTATTTAGATGAGGAAGAATTGGCTTTTGCCCAAGCTTCCGACGACCATTTGGAAGAGAGCGAAAAGGTAATTCACAAAGATAGCAATGGGGCAGTACTCGCTAATGGTGATAACGTTGTACTTATCAAAGACCTGAAAGTAAAAGGTACAAGTATGACAGCTAAACAAGGTACTGTTGTGCGCAAAATCACTCTCGATCCCGAAAACGCTGAATATATAGAAGGTAAAGTTGATGGACAACAAATCGTTATCCTCACTCAATACGTGAAAAAAGCCTAATAATTTTATATCACACACTTAGCCAAAATCTCTAATGTTTATATGACTTATATCTTTGACTAAGCTGATTACACCAGAATGTGTCTATTTGTTAATGAGAAATTTAATAAATAGACATATTTTTTATTTGGTAGTTTAAAAATAAAATTATACCTTTGCAGAGAAATTACTAAATATTTTTTGTAAATAACTTTGAATTGATAAATCTATATATTGGAAAATTAATATATTAATTTCTTATGAAACAACTATTTACCATTATTGCATTATGCTTCCTTAGCTTTGGCTATGCCCAAAAGGGAATGACTTTTACTCAAGCACAAATGCCTTTGGCTACTGATAAAGATAATCCTGTTACCTCATTTGTACTGCCTGTAAAGCAAGGAACAGAGGTAAAAGAACTCTCTTTGCAGTTTAAAAGTAAAAAGCTTAATCTATCTGAACTCTCTGTTTATGTAGGTGCTAACGCTAAAAGAGAACAAGCAACACTTTTTGCTAAAACTTCAAATCTCAGTTGTAACACCAAACTACAAGGAAATTTTAAATCTACTAATGATAGCCTTTTTGTTTGGGTTTCTGCCCGCACTACTCAAAAACCAGACCTCTTACAAAAACTCTACTTATCAAAGATAAAACTCACCACTAATGAGGCTATATTCACGCTCAACAATGCTAAAAAAGAAGGACAACGTTTTGCTATTGCTCTTCGTCAGCGTAAGCAAGACGGCATAGAATGCTACCGTATACCAGGGCTTGTAACCACTAATAAAGGTACGCTGATAGCCGTTTACGACAATCGTTACAACAACTGCAAGGATTTGCAAGAAGATATCGATGTAGGAATGAGTCGTAGTACTGATGGCGGACAAACGTGGGAGCCAATGAAAAAAGTGATTGATATGGGTGAATGGGGAGGAAAACCTAACCGCCTTAATGGGGTGGGAGATCCCGCAGTTTTGGTAGATGAGCAAACCAACACTATTTGGGTGATGGGCTTGTGGCAGCACGGCTTAGATCCTCAAACAATGAGTTGGTGGGGCTCTAAAAGTGGAATGACTCCTGAGGAAACAGGACAAATAGTAGTAGTGAAAAGTGAAGACGATGGCAAAACGTGGAGTGAACCTATTAATATCACCTCTCAAATCAAAAATCCTGAATGGAGGCTATTTTTCCAAGGACCTGGCAGAGGTATCTCGATGAGTAATGGTACCTTGGTGTTTGCAGGTCAGTTTAAAGATAAAGACCAAGTGCCTCATTCTACTATTATTTACAGTAAAGACCACGGCAAGACGTGGCACGTAGGTACAGGAGCTAAAACACACACTACTGAGGCGCAAGTGGTAGAACTTTCCGATGGTACACTAATGCTCAATATGCGCGACGACCGCAATCGCACCAACTATAAGCTCTCTGATAACTATCACGGTCGTTCCGTAGCCGTTACTGCCGATATGGGCAAAACGTGGATAGAGCACAACACCTCTCGCACTGCCCTCACCGAACCTAATTGTATGGCAAGTATCATTTCTTATAAAGACAAAAAGGGAAAACAGTATTTATTCTTCTCTAATCCTAATGATGCAAAGAATAGAGTAAATATGACTATCAAAACAAGTAACGACGAAGGTAATACTTGGGATAAACTACCTTCAATATTGTTGTATGAACAAGCAGCTATGGGCTATTCTTGTCTTACGGTAATAGATAATAAATACATAGGTATTCTTTACGAAGGTGACGGTGATTTGCTCTTCCAGAAAATACCTATCAAAGAATTTATAAAATAATAAGGATTAATACAGGTCGTCTTGATATTCTTGTGATCAATCAATAAATTATTTGTTACAATATTTGCTAGCAATTCATAGTATTCTTGCAACTATTGAATTGGTAGCTTTACATATTATAACACGTCTTCTTTGAAAATGCACCTATTGCAAACGCCAATCCTCAATCCTTTAAACCCCTTAATGGAGGGTATGCAATGGATAAATATCGTATTACAAAAATGTAAAAGAAATCTTTTCTAAAGGTGTTTAACTAAAAGATTTTCTAAAAACTCAATTGTAAAAATCATTTATATTTGCTAATTATTGTTATTTAACAATGTATTAACAAGATTTAACTTTGTTATAAAACGCTGATAAACAAATATTTGTTTAAGAAAAATTCTTCTGTAATGCTAAGTATGTGTAAAACTATTGTTACTTTCATAAAAAAAATATACTTTTGTGAATCATTTTACGTTTTTTCAGAACAAAAGTACTCATTTCAATTATGAAAAAGTTTCTAATAGCAATTGTATTATTTGTGGTAGGTTTATCAGTATCAGCACAAGAATGTTTTGATGTCCAACTAACTCCTACCGCTGGGCAGTGTAAGTCGGATGCGAAGTTACGTGTGACAGCACAGCCTAAATCACCTATGCCTGCAGGTTGTACTTCTTCAGGTAACTACTCTGTTGAACTGACAAAACCTTCAGGAAGCCCAAGTCTACAAGCCCTTTCGGGTACTCCAGCCTCCTATGAGTTTGCCGATTTGCAACCAGGAGTTTATACGGTTACAGTCTATGATAACAACGCAGTAGGGGTAAAACCAATTGTAAGAACTGTTACCATTACTACTACCTATAAAACTATGAATATCACAGCTGAAGGTATAGCACCTACTTGTGCGGGAGTGATTGATGGACAAATACAGTTCAAAATTCCTTCTGGTGGTACAGGTCCTTTTGAAGTAACAGTTACTGATGAAAGTGGAAATATATTAATTCCTATGCAAACTTTCAATCGTCCTTCACCTGCTACGAAATTTATTACCATACAAGGAGGCCCTGGTAAAGAATTGCGCACAGGTAATGTAGTATTAGTAGTGCACGACAAAACAAATATAAGTAATGTTTGTGGAGAAACACAATACGTCCCTGTAGAAATAAAAGAACCTGAGGATCCTTCTTGTTTTGAAATTCAAATGTATCAGACCCGTTTTTCTATGGGGGCTAATTGTAAGTTCAAACTCTATTTTATAATTAGAAAAAAAGATGGGGGGTATGTATTTGCTGAACCTTATCGAGCAGCAGCAAACAATTATTTTAAAGGAAAAGCAAAAGTAGAGATTCTCAATAGAGTTCAACCTGTTGCTACACCTCGTTTTGTAGATGAAAACTTCTATGTAGATGATTATATCTTCCAAAAAGGTGACCAAATACGCATAACCGTAAATGGAGGTAAAAATACAATAGTCCAAACTGTTGAATTAGATAATGGTATTGATATACCCCAATGTCCTTCTGACCCCCGCTATCAAATAGGATTGTATCACAATGATGCTTCTACTTATCAGTGTGGTACTGCTTCCTATACATTGTATATGTATTTTCAATATGCAGATCGTCAAGTTAAAGATGTAATCAATGGAGGTACAAGGAGAATACAAGTCAAATATAATAATGAACAAGTAAAGCCTACATTTATTGTAGAAAAAGAAACGTCTCCAGGGGTTTGGTCTACCATTACACCTGCTTGGCATACCTTTGCAGCTGATAACAATAGTGCCAGAGTAAATCTTCCCTCTTCTGGTAAATACCGTATCCGTTACCAACACCCTAATGGTTGCTCTGAACTCTGTAGAACAGTGGAATTAACGCCTCCTGCAAGCATTGACCCTGCTCAGGCTTTTAGAAATATAAGGTATGCCTATGGTGTTTATGAAAATACAGGGGCGTTCTATAGATATATTTACCGTCGTAACAAAGAAGTAATCTTTCCAATTACAGTGAAATTGACTCCTACCGATGGTCGTTCTGCAATTTCTTTCCAAACACGCTTGCCTTTTGAAACCGCTACTTATACTAAAACTGTAGTTTTCCCTTTGGTACAGACTTGGAATGATGAACATTATTATGGTTGGGGCGATTTGCCAGCAGGTACTTACTCCCTTTCTATCACCGATGCTTGCGGCAATATAGCTACCACAACTGTTCAAATCGCTTTACTGCGCAAAATTACTGATTCCATTAAAGTAGAAACAACTTGTAATAGCGGAAAAGTGACTTATGATTTAGGTGAAATGTATGGCTCAACTCCTAAAGTGTACTTGACTCGTGAAACTTTTCCTGGAAATTATGTAGATATCGATACAAAAACCCCAAAAGGATATAGTCAACAGCCTGTAGGAAGTTTTTCTAACTTATTTCCAGGTAATTACGCCTTGAAATATAGGAATTTATATTACCAAGCTACAGACAATAGCCCAGTCCATTGGCAGGTAGAGACTGCTTTACCCACTGCGGCGGGTAAATACCCTCATAGCCAAATCTATTACCATCCATTTACAGTAAAACCTCAACCTTCTTTAGATCCTGTGCTCTCGGCTTCTGCTTGTAGTGCTTCAAGCGGTTCTGGTATCATTTCTGTAGATCTAACAGGACAGCAAATTTCTTATCCACTTACCTTTACACTATTTAAAAAACCTAATCTCACCACTCCAGTGAGAACGATCACTTTCCAAGCTACTGATCCTAACAACACTTATGCTGTCTTTAATAATTTGGACGATGGTAGTTATATGGTGCGTACTACTCACGCCTGTCAGTCAGTGCAAAACGATATTGAGGTGAAAATCAATACTGCTTTTACTCCTAATGTGGTGATAACAGCTGCAGCCAATTGTCGCGGAGATCAAGCTAAATTATACTTTAGTCTATCTGATTTTTTATTCGATATTCGTTGGTATCAACTCAATGCAGCAGGACAACGTACTACCAGCACTCCTCTTGGTACACAGCGTACTTTTTCTCGTGCTATCTCCGAAACTACTACTTTTGAGGTAGAGTACCAACTCAAAAGTAATATAGGCTGTGGTGGTTCTACTGCCCCTATGACCAAAACCGTAACAGTTTCTCTGCCTAAGGATACAACACCCCCAGTAATTTCAGGCTGCCCTTCTGATATTACGGTAATAGCCGATGCTGGCAAATGTAGTAAAAAAGTATCGTGGATTGAACCTACTGCTACCGATACTTGTTTTGATACAACTCGCACTACACGTTCTCATACTCCTAATACCGAATTTGGTATAGGTACACATACCGTAGTGTATACTTTCTCCGATATTTATGGTAATACCAGCACTTGTACTTTCAAAGTAATTGTAAAATCGCGTGCTTTGGAAATGACTGTAAATGCTCGCTATACCAATAACGCAGGGGTAGCAGTAACACAACTCAATCCTAATGATGAGTTTATATACGAAATTTCTTATCAAAATACAGGTCAGAATGCTATTAGTACAGCTTCTCTCACCGTGAAATTGCCCGCAAATGCAAGAGTAATCACCAATGGTAATCCTATTCTAACAGGAGCTACCCAAGGAGGAATTGCTCCAGGACAAAGCTATGACCCTATCACTAAAACCTACCTATTTAATATACCTGGTACTACTATTCCTTTGGGTGGAGCTACTAAGGTAATCAAAATCCCAATGAAACATATAGGAGGATGTGCCGAAGCGTCTAAACCTTGTGGCAATTACTTCACTATGAGCTACCAAATGAATTATGGTAGTATAACTCCTGGTTGTAATATAGCACCTCAAGCTAAAGAAGGAACTCACTCTATGACTATCAATACAGCAGGTTGTTCTCGCCAAGAAGTGTTCTGTGTAGGTAGTACACTCAACCTCACTGCAGAACAAGGTTTTGATACCTATAAATGGTTTGTTAATGGCACGCTCCAACCTACTTATACTACCTATCAATATACAGGTGCAGGAACTGCTGGCACTTACAGAGTAGAAAAAACTAAAATCTGCGATGGCGTACAAATCACAAGTGAAGAGGTAATCAACTTCCAAACAGCTACTACGGCTACCGATCCTATCCGATCTCAAGCAAACAATGTTGGAGTAACCTGTGCCGATAATAATACTTGGACAAGCCACTTCTATTTGTGTGATGGCAAAAGCAAAACTATTAGTGTGAACTATGTGAACACTACTTTCCAATGGCAACAATGGAATGGCTCTTGTACCGAATCCTCTTCTGATTGTAGAAATTCAGACGACCAATGTTGGACACCTTTGCACTCCAATAGTATTTTCCAACTCAATACCTCAGGTAAATACCGCTTAAAAGTACAAAGTGGTAGCTGTGCTAATTTCTTCTATTTCGAAGCCTTTACAGCTGGCTTAGGAGGTACTGTAACTGATGTAATTCATCAAACTGATTTTACACAAGGTTCCGTGAAAATATCAATGAATACTAATGGAATCAATTATAATATACAGATATTTGATGCAAGTGATACAAGAGTCAAAAATATCACTACTTCTAATAGTGAAACTCTTGTAGATGGACTTTCACAAGGTACTTATACCGTAAAAGTAACCTCTCCTCAAGTAGTAGGTTGTGAACTCAACGACTCTTTTGAGATTAAAAAACTCAATAAGATGACAATGACGGCTACTTTCAAAGGTTTCAAACAGTGTAATACAGCAACCTTTGAGCTTAAAGCCGAAGGGGGCGAAGCACCTTATCATTTCTTCTTATGGTCGATAGATGGCGTACAACAGCATGCTAATGAGTCTGCAGCTTTGAATTCCACCCCTATTGCTACTCAAAGCGTGAGTGAAAGTTCTAAAACCATAGATGTGCCTAATATCACTCAAGTAGGGGAATATGTATTCTTAGTAGGTGATGCACGTAACGGAGCATTTGCTCTTTCTAATAAGGTGACAGTTACACCTCCTAATCCACATAACTTTACTGTATCGGCAACTACCGAAATTGCTTGTGCAACCCAATCTAATACCGGAATCATCAATACTATATTTGGTGTTCCTAATCAAAAACGCAAAGTAACCCTTTATACACTCGATGCTAATGGTAACCGCTTGCCTAATCCACGTACCAGTGTAGGTGGCCTGTTCACTGGCCTAACTGCCGGTACTTACGAAATATTCATCGAAGCAAAAGTAGGAGTTACTACTTGTACTTATAGCAAAAAACCTATAGTAATTCTTCCTACTCAAAAACCATTACAAGGCTTTGCTACCATACTAGCCGATAAGTCTTGTGATACAAACAACCCTAAACAGTACAAAGTAGCTGTAGCTAATATTTCAGGCGGAACGACTCCTTATCGTTATAGTTTTGATGGAGGAGCTACTTTTGGTTCAACTGCTATAGGTTATATGGGAGCTTCAGGTAATATATTTGTTGAAGATAGCAAAGGATGTCGTATCTCATTGCCTATCAAGGTGGCTCCTGATGTAATTCCTTCAGTAGGAATAAGCTCTATTACCTATCGTTGTGATAGTGGCAATGGGGTTGTAACCCTCACAGTTTCAGCTACTGCTTCACAAACTTACGAATATAGCATTGATGGTGAAACTCCTCAATCGATGAGTGGAACCACCGTAGTGCGTGAGCTTACACCTGGGGTACACTCACTCACAATATATTACAAAACTGTAGTGACCGATACTACTAACAATGTGCTCTTTAGAGGAGATTTTGGAACAGGAAACAATGGTTGTCTCTCTGATGCTACCACAGCGTTCACTTGTGCAGCTACGGGAACCCTTTCCGATGGTAACTATATCCTCACTAAAGCAGTAACCCTCCAATCTGGTTGGGTAACAACTCCTCCTACCGATGCTTCAGGTGGTCGCTATATGGCGATAGCAGGTAGCGGAGGTAATGAAATGGTATATGAAAAACGTTTGAACGGAATAGAACCTAACAAACCACTTTCTGTGAGTTTAGATGCAATGAGCTTGATTCCTACAGCAGGAATTGCACCGCGCTTTAATATAGAAGTTCGTAAAAGTGATGGTTCGCTACTCCTTAGCAGATATGCAGGTACGGCTACTAATGGAGCAGGGTGGACAAGCCTAAAAGCAGATTTCTTAGCTACCGAAATAACTGGATTTAGCGATAATCAACTTATTATAAGAATCGTAAATATAGCAGTTAATACCTATAACAATTTAGGCAACGACTATGTAATCGATAATATAACAGTATTCCAACAACCTAAAATCTGTGACAATAGTATCACTCAGCTCATCAATATAGAAGCTAATAAGCAAATGCGTGTTGAAAAATACGGAGCCGAGAAAAATGTAAGTTGTTATGGTAACCACGATGGTGCTGTAGCTATAAGGGTCGTAAATCCTGTTTCTAATCAAGTGAAATACACTACCGATCCTTATCAAACTACTTGGACAACCACTACACTCAACGCTCAAGGGGTCTTTACAATAACGGGGCTCTCAGCTACTCAAAACGGAGTACTTACCGTACAAGATGCTACTCAAAATACTTGTGTGGTATCTCTTGCAGGTGGTTATAAAATAGGTGAACCTGGAGTGATTACACCTACTGTAATAGTAACCGATAAAGCTACTTGTTTCAATAATCAAAAAGCAAAAGTGAGAGTTTCGGCTACAGGGGGTACTCCTAACTATCGTTTCCAAGTAGGACTCGTAACAGGTACCCTTAGTGCGATGTCAGTTCCTTCTATTAACCCGATAGAGTTCTCTAACCTATCACCTGGCACTTATAGTTTGGTAGTAACCGATAATAACAATTGTACTACTCAAACTACTTTCGAGATTGTAGCTCCTGATACTATTTCGGCTACTGCCGAACCGGCTTCATATTGCTATCAATTTAGTGATGCCAAATATGTAGTAATTAATATCTTGAGTGGTAATGGCAACTACAAAGTACAAAAACAAGGTAGTACAAGCATTTATGCGTTCTCTTCAGGTAGCTTCACTTACCCTGAAGAAGTAGCTTCAGGTACTCACACCTTTATGATTACCGATGGTTATGGTTGTACAACAAGTGTAACTACTAAAGTGTTTGAGGCACTTAGCTTGCAAGTATCGCCTACCTATCAACAGTATGCAAATTGTAAAGGTAATTTAGTAACCTATACGCTTACAACAAAAGGTGGAGACCCAGCCGCTATCAAAGAATTTAGAGTGAGCACCGATAGTGGAGCTACTTATAGTACGATAGGTTCGGCAACAAGCCAAGTCGAATATGGTGCCAATGCTACTACTCATACCGATTTCAAATTCCAAGTGCGTTACTATCCTGATGGTAGCGAGTGTAAAGCTGAACAGTATATAACCTTGCGTAGTGATCCTCCGCGTTTGCTTGTAGGTACACTCACCGTTACAGCAGCTACTTGTGGTCGTGCTAATGGAGCTTTATTGCTCTCCCCGTCCGATTATCACGTTGGAACCTCTTCACACACAGTACAAGTGTTAGATGCTTCTAATGCAGTACAAACAATGACGGCTTTAGCTCCAGGAGTTTATACCTTAAAAATCACTGACGATAGAGGTTGTGAGTTTACACAAAACTTTACTGTAAATGGAGTGCCTCAACTTACCGCTACAGTCACAGTTACTAAACAAATTAGCTGTAACTCCCCTACTGCCGATTTAGCAGTAAAATTGATTACAGGAGGTAAAGCTCCTTATACAGTTAAGGTTGAAAATACAACTCATAACACTACGCAAAGTGCTACTCACAATAGTCAGGCCGCTAATACTACACTGCCATTTACAGGATTGAACTATGGTAATTACAATATTACTATCGTCGATGCTAATGGTTGTGAAACTCACTTGCAAACGGTAGTGAATGCAAATACAACCTCTATTACGGTACGTTATGATACACCTACAAATTGTAGTACTACCCATAATGCTTACGTAAAAGCAGCAAGTACAGCCTCATTCACTACTACTGCTAATGCTTACTTTGCTGTATATCGCACAGGTATCCAAAATCCAATAGCTCCTTGGATAACACCTAAGGTTGTTCCTAATAGTACAGGAGGTAGTGATACTTGGTACAAAGGTAATCCGGTAACAGGAGGTGTGGAAGCTAATATACCTAACCTTACTTCAGGGGTACGTTATACCTTTGTAGTATACAATGCCGATACAGGTTGCCGTTATACACATGAGGCTACTATACCAGTGCCTACACTTTCTACCTTAGCGGTAACTTTATCTCAAACGCCTACAACCTCTTGTGCTGAAGGTAATGATGGTAAAGTAAATTACACCCTTAGCGGTTGGCAAGCAGGTAGCACTATTAGCTGGAAAATATTCAATAATAGTACCCATCAGCAAGTAGATACAGGTACGGCGGCAGCAGTAACTACGCCACAAACAGCCGGAAGTGCTTTAGCAGCAGGTCATTACTATATTGTATTTACCGAAAGCCCAAGCAATTGTACGCAAGTACTTCACTTCGAAGTAAAAAAATCTCATTTGCAAATGCAGATATCTGCAACAGCTACCCAAAAAGCTTCTTGTAATACTCAGGGAGAAGCGTGGTTGAATATCACAGGAGGTACAGCTACTTATACTTATGGATATGTAGCTTCAGGAACAGCCTACACATCATCTGTAATGACTCGTACGCTTCAAGCCTCAGATTATATCAAATTGCCTGCAGGTAATTGGGATGTATATGTACTTGATGCTTATGGTTGCTTGCAATCTACTACAGTTACTATTGATATTTTTGATACACCTAACATTGTAACTGTAACTACTTTGGCTTGTCAAGCATATAACAACCTTAATGGTAAAGTCCCAGTGAAAGTAACTCTTGATAAGATAGGTCAAGGAGCTCATTACTATAGCTTAGATGGCAGTGCTGAAAAAGTGATTGCTTGGACAATAGCGAACCAAGCGTTTGAGGTAGAAGTAGATCCTATAATAACACACACCATTACTGTAAAAGATGTAAATGGCTGTGTGACTACAGCTACTTTCAGTACTACAGCTATTATTACTGCTTCAGCTACACTCAGCAAACTTAAAACTTGTGCATCACCTACTGCAGCAATCAGTGTAACAGTAGCTGGAGGAACAGGTACCTATAGTTATACTTTAGAACATATAGATAATGGTAGCTCTGCTGGACAAATCATTGCTCAAAACCAAGCTTTGTCAGCAGGAACTACTACCATTACAATTCCAGCACCTGCCGATGAAGGTACTTACCGCATCACTATTTACGATGCCGAAACAATAAATTGTCCTATAGTAAAAGAAGTAATTCTTCCTGTTCCTATATGGCCTAATATCGATGATTTAGTGGTACAACCTTACCACGAAAAATGTAATTTAGGACTCACTGCTACGGGTACGGGGGTTATAGAAGTAGCAATGCCTACCGATAGTGATAGTTATACATTCCGTATCCTAAGCGCTACCGATCGTACTACAGGCTTAGCTGTTCCATTTACGCCTACACCAAGCAGTGCAGGAACACACAACGCTACCTTTACTCAGTTGCACGGAACACCTATAGGAGTATTGTATGTATTACAACTTACAGTAAACTCAACAGGTTGTACAGCTAATTTTACAGCTGAAATCACCTCTCCAGAACCATTAGAGTTACAAACGGGAGTGATTAGTGCGACACAATATGTTTGTGAGGGCAATAAAGGCTTATCAACTCCAAGAGTAAGTGTTGATACGAGCAAGATACATGGAGGAATACCACCTTATACCATTGAGTTTTTTGATAATGGAGGAAATAGTTTAGGAAATGGTACAGAGTACACACTTTCGAACTTGAATGGAGGTACTTTCTACGCTATGATAAAAGACGCTTCAGGTACTTGTGCTACGAGCACCACAAGCGTAACAGTAGAACCAGCCTTCGAGTTGCAAACACTCAGTATCACCACAACAACATCAGCTACTTGCGCTGTAGACGAGATGATCAACATCAGTGTAACCGCTACGCCTACTTATATAGCAGGTACACCATTGCGCTATGAGATAAAAGGAAGTGACAATGCCTTTACCACTA
>NZ_JAESPJ010000046.1:0-2376 GCF_016806945.1 Capnocytophaga genosp. AHN8471 | reverse complement strand
ATATACAGGGTTACATACCCCAATCAATTGTCAACAAGAAGGATGGAAAGAATATGGGATATACCATTGATTCTTGTGAGATCGCCCCTCTAAAGAGGGCTTCGACATTGTTATTGGAAACCCACCGTATTTAGAATCTAGAAGTCCCAATTTCCCTGAATCATTAAAGATAAGTTTGCAGAATGAAATTCAAAAGAGAAGAATGTCAGATTCGGGAGCCTTTCCTCGTGGAGCAGATTTATTGATTTTCTTCTATGAATTATCACTGAGGCTATTGAACCAAAATGGATACAACGTCTTTATCACTGAAAACTCTTGGCTTTCCACAGATTATGGGAAACTGTTTCAGAAATTTTTGTTGAAGAAGTGTGAAATTCATGCAATAATTGACTCGGAGTACAAGTACTTTGAAACCGCTGATATTAACACTATCATAACCATCTTTAGGAACAGAAACGAGAACAATAATAATCTTCCTGTTAAGTTCTTTCATTGTGATGGGAGCCTTGAAAAATACCCATGCAATACATTCTCCATCCATAATACGGAGAATGTTTCTCTAAAATTGTTTTTATCAAGCAACCAATTATTACATAACTACAAGTGGGGAGTTATCATAAGGGCGGAGCAGAAACTATTACAAATTATAGAAATCATAAGCAAACTTGAAGATAAAAATCTTTCTTCAAAAATTAGTATTGGGCAAGGACTTAATCTTAGAAAAAACAATATTGTTTATGACCAATCTTCTCGAACATATCCATTTTATACATCTGAAATTGGACCAACCTATAGTTGGAATAATTCGTCTTGCTATATCAGTAGAGATGATATTTCTAGTAGTAGAAAAAGACCTCTTCTTATAATGCCAAGAGGAATCGGGACACATTTCTGTAGTATAAACGATTGCTCTGGTTATACATCAAGTTACGTTGAGGTTTATGGTGACTTGTCACAAGAAGAAACCTTAAACATTTGGCTCTTTTGTAACTCATCATTGTTCTGGCTTTTAAGAGAAATAACAGGTAGGACAAACTTGGGAGGAGGTATGTTAAAAGCAGAGGCGACAGACTTGAAGAGCATACCTATTTGCTACAATTTTAAGAGACCTTCTGAAATATTAGCTCTGTATATGGCGGTTAAAGATAAAGTTATAGATACGAGTATCTCAATAACGCTTAATGATAATCAACATAAGATGATAGATGCCATAGTACTTAAATTCTTTAGATTAGAGAAAGAAGAATCATATATTGTAAGCATGCTTCAAGACATGGTGTTTAGACGTATGAAGAAAAGTAAGACCAAATGATAATTGGAGGATAGCACCTCCAGTCATCATTATTCTCCAGCCAACCTAAACTCCAATTCATAGTTCTTTATGAAGTCTGTTTCTTCCTGAGTCAAGCCGTATAGTGGGCAGATATAATCATCTATCTCATCAATGATTCTTTTAGATCGTACAATCTTGTATTCTTTGAATGAATCAACATTGTAGCTGGAATCACCAGAGGCAATACGTCGGTTTGCCTTAGTCTCAATATCTTCAAGATAACGGCTATACAATTTGTTGAGTTCTGAAAGTATTTCTTTCGGCATTTTGTCAAAATTAGGAAGAGGGAAGTTCTTTATTTCTGATTGTTTTAAATTTAATCCATCAGTATAAACTTGCTGATAAAACCAAAATAATGTTGAAGAAAGACATAATCCAATTTGTCTATGATACCTTAAATTTAGTTGCTTTTCTGCTGATGTGAATGTACTATAATCGGTAACAACATTAAAGTATCTTCCTCCTGCTGCTCTGTAATACAAAGGTTTACCATCATTAACAAAAAAAGACTTGACCCTGTGGGGTAATTCTAAAATTTTATTTAATACTTGCATTTCATTATTTGAACCAACTTTTGGTAGTCTTGCTGGCAGGACGTATGGTAAAGATTCTGCGAATTGCAGATTGTCCATCAACTGCTTCATAGACTCTTCTTTTCTTCTTCTCATCATTTTAGTTGTAAGGAGATGCTTCATAGGAGTTTCTGTTCTGGTAAACGAGATGATTGACACACGTAATCCAGCATCCTCAAAAATTTGTTTTGGGCGATTAGAGAAAGAAGAAACCTTTAGGGTGTCACAATTTCCAAATAACAAGCGATGAACCTGCCCCATAGCATCGCTTGAAGTGAAAGACATAGGTATAATATAAGTTAGGGTTCCATCCTTTCTGAGTAAGTTAAAACCTTTCTCTATGAATACACAAAAGGTGTCAGTTGATCCTTTGATACCATTACTCGTATTGGCAACAGTATAATTTCTCTTAATGATAGTTTTTTGGTTGTTATCGATCTTCGCTCCATATGGTGGGTTTCCAATAACAAT
>NZ_JAESPJ010000045.1:0-1858 GCF_016806945.1 Capnocytophaga genosp. AHN8471 | reverse complement strand
AAGAGGCTGTCCGAAAAGTTTAGTTTAAACTTTTAAGGACAGCCTCTTTTTTTTGAGGATTACTCTATGGTTGGCTAAAAAAAGATTGTTTTTAGAGTTCCTAAGCAGATTGGGCAAGGTAAAAAAATGAAAAAGTAGCATTTTGAGGTGTTTTTACCACATTTTCATTGCTTTTTGCTTCTTTTTTGGTAGTAGTCGCCTTATTGGATACTAATTTTCTAAAATTATGCCCAACTGCCATTAGTAAAAACTCCATTTCTACCTTTTCTTTGCCTCTATGTGTAAACCGATTGAACTTATTATTACTTTTTAGTTGACCAAATACTGCTTCTACTTCTATCGGTCGCTTACTGCGATGATACCGCCCTTTTTCACTCATTAATAAGGTTCTTGCTTCTATTTTTAAGTGATTTAATCGATAATTGACCTCTATCCTTCGGTTGCCTTTTGCCTTATGACATAAGCCTCTTAGTGGACACCCCTCACACCTTTGTGCTTGATAATAAGTAACTTTTGATTCATATCCATTACTTGAAGTCCGTTTTCCTTTCCCTACATTGCTCAATTTCTGTCCCATTGGGCATACATAATAATCCTCTTTTAGATTATAGTACATATTCTGAACCGAAAAAGGATCTTCTTTTTGTTTTTTCTTCTGCTCTTTATGAAAATAATTATACTTCACATAAGCCTCTATTTCTTTCTTTTTCAGCATTTCGTAGTTCTCTTCACTACCATAACCTGCATCGGCACATACCTCTTTGCTTTGTTTCTGATAGCTCTTTTCAAAACCATCTAAATGGCTCTCTAAAGTATTGGTATCGCCTGGTGTTTGGTGTATACTAACGTGAGTAATAAACTGATTTTCAGTGGATATCTGAGTATTATAAGCTGGTTTGAGCTGACCGTTTTTCATATGGTCATCTTTCATTCGCATAAAAGTTGCATCTGTATCTGTTTTGCTATAAGAATTTCTATCTCCCATTATTTTTAGACTTTCTTCATATTTTTCTAACTTTGGAAGATGCTCATTTTGAAGTTTTTCTAACTCCTTAGCTTGTTTTTTAGTAGGTTCTTTTAGCCTTTTATTAATCTCAGCTAATTTCTCTTTAAGCTCTTTGGTATTGATTTCTTTAGGAAGTTCTTGCTTAGTAATCTCTTGATTATCTGATTGTATGCTATCTTCTATATCAGAGAGCACTTTATTTATTTTAGCCTCTAACTTCTCCTTGTACTTCTCTACAGAACCTCTCCACACAAAAGTATATTTGTTAGCAGCTGATTCTATTTTTGTACCGTCAATATACTGTACATCAAGGCTTAGATAACCCTCTTTTACTAAGAGTTTTACTATTTCAGCAAAAAGTTTTTGCAAAGAATCTTTCAAAATTTTACCTCTAAAGTCATTGATTGTTCTAAAATCAGGAGTTGTACCTCCTGCAAGATACATAAGGGGGAGATTTTCTTTGACAGCAATAGCCATTTTGCGGCAAGAATAAATGTTAGAAAGATAGCTATAGAAGATTATTTTTATCATTGTACGAGGGTGGTATGCAGAACAGCCTCCACCCTTATATTTTTGAATAATATCAGTTATATCTAACTGATTAACAACCATTTCTACTAATTTAGCAGGGTGGTTACTATCTAACTTATCAAAAATATTCTCGGGGAAAAGTGTTAAAAATTTGTAAGGTTCAGATTTAAATGATACTTTTGTCATTGTGTTTTTTTTAGGAACCACAAAGATACAACTTTTGTGGTAAAACACCAAATAATAAGAGGCTATCTGGCAAAAGATAGCCTCTTTTTTATTCATTGCTGATAATCAGCCTGTTAAAACTTTTCGGACAGGCTC
>NZ_JAESPJ010000044.1:0-1879 GCF_016806945.1 Capnocytophaga genosp. AHN8471 | reverse complement strand
AAAAGAAATTCCTGCTGAAAGAAGAAAACCAGAAGCTGCATTACTAGTACTACTTATCAATACATTTTTAAGAATTGGACTTGAGATAGAGTTAAAAACTTTTGAAAATACTCCTGAAAATTTTGATGATATTTGCCCTCCTAAATAAGCACTTCCCATTCCTATTCCTGTGTCTATTATAGCACTTGTTAAACTGATATTACTCCATCCATTCTGCGAAACTTGTGAGGTAATATTATTTCCTAAACCTAATACAGCTCCAGCCGCCAATGGTCCTCCATATAAACTAGCAGCTCCAGCTCCTACTCCTACCGCAAAGTAACCAAGACCACTCCAAAAAGAAGTTACATTTCCTTGTATAGCATTTATAGTTAGGTTTGCAACCCCTCCTACTAACATCGCAATAGCATCATCTATTACAAACCATTCTCCTGTAGGGTCAGTATAAAGTAATGGGTTATTCAAACAATATCCATATCTATTAAAGTTTTGGGTGTTAAAAGGGTCTTGTACAAAGTTATCGGGTTGTAAGAAGCGGTGTAGCACAGGGTCGTAAAGTCTACCATTCATATGAATAAGCCCTACACTTGCTAAATGCTCGTGTCCTGTATAGCCGCGATCTAACAATAAATTTTCTAACTTGTTGCCGTTGCCGTCAGTGATGCTTAGCACCTTGCCCCAAGCATCAAAGTGCCTTGCTTAGTTAGTGTCTATAATATTTCAATGTACTTAAATCACGGTGCAAAGATACATTTTTTCAATTATCTTTTCTTTCTAATTTTACAATTTGGACAGGTTAAATATTTCTTACCTACTTTTATTCCTCCATTGAGAGTAATATCATTAGTAAGTTCTTCTCCATAGTTCTCACACCAAAAAATATCTCCATCAATTTCTTTAATTCCCCATTTACTATTTATAATCTTAAATATTTTACCTTCTTTCATTACCCAATAACCGTGAAAATGTTGTATAATAAAAATAAAATTATTAGGATTTTTACATTGATAATCCATCAACTTCTTTTCAATGTTTTCTGAATCAAATATAATAGGAGGGTCATATATAGAAGAAATATTATTCATTAGTTTATAATATGAGTCAAACATCTGGAAAAATTGAAATTCATTCTTGTTTTTTATTATAAGCATTTGAAAATTAGGAGCTTTTTTTAGAGAAATAAGTTTTTCTATCATATCTCCACACTTATATTTTTTCCCTTGTAGGTCTAAAACTGGAATTGAGAGGATATCTTCTTTATTAATATCTATTATATTATTTTTTTTTAGATATATAAGGGCAGAATCCTTATATATATTTTTGTCATAATGAAAAGGATTGCTCTCTTGTGAGAAAGAGAGGATATTGATAACAAAAGATAGTATAAAGGTAATTTTTATTTGCATATCAACGTATACTGAAAATTAAAAACATATTATTAAGAGTTCTAAAAGAATTTGTACTACTATTAGACGATGGGTTCATAACATTAATAATAAATCGACCGCTATCATAAAGTCTCACTCTATTAATTACCGTAGCATGTGCAAAAATAAACTTCTGTCCTCCCATTCCTATTGCCTTTATTCCCGTATCGTAAGTTAGTGATACGGCTGTTCTTTGGCTCATATTGTTTGCTATTTCTCTAATTGTATTTACAGGGTTAGCTTTATCTATAGAGATTGAACCTGTTCGATAACCAGCATTAGCATACATCCTACCTATTTCTCGATTAGTTAGTCCTTGTCCTGTGGAACTTGGGTTAGAAGAAGTAAAATAACTTTGAGTTCTACTATTACCATAATACTTATCTATACTCTCAGCACAAGCATAAGTACAGTCATAATCTCCTATTTGGTTTACTTGGGGGATAGGCAAA
>NZ_JAESPJ010000043.1:0-1866 GCF_016806945.1 Capnocytophaga genosp. AHN8471 | reverse complement strand
AAAAAAGAGGCTGTCCAAAAAGTTTAGTTTAAACTTTTAAGGACAGCCTCTTTTTTTTGAGGATTACTCTATGGTTGGCTAAAAAAGATTGTTTTTAGAGTTCCTAAGCAGATTGGGCAAGGTAAAAAAATGAAAAAGTAGCATTTTGAGGTGTTTTTACCATATTTTCATTGCTTTTTGCTTCTTTTTTGGTAGTAATCGCCTTATTGGATACTAATTTTCTAAAATTATGCCCAACTGCCATTAGTAAAAACTCCATTTCTACCTTTTCTTTGCCTCTATGTGTAAACCGATTGAACTTATTATTACTTTTTAGTTGACCAAATACTGCTTCTACTTCTATCGGTCGCTTACTGCAATGATACCGCCCTTTTTCACTCATTAATAAGGTTCTTGCTTCTGTTTTTAAGTGATTTAATCGATAATTGACCTCTATCCTTCGGTTGCCTTTTGCCTTATGACATAAGCCTCTTAGTGGACACCCTTCACACCTTTGTGCTTGATAATAAGTGACTTTTGATTCATATCCATTACTTGAAGTCCGTTTTCCTTTCCCTACATTGCTCAATTTCTGTCCCATTGGGCATACATAATAATCCTCTTTTAGATTATAGTACATATTCTGAACCGAAAAAGGATCTTCTTTTTGTTTTTTCTTCTGCTCTTTATGAAAATAATTGTACTTCACATAAGCCTCTATTTCTTTCTTTTTCAGCATTTCGTAGTTCTCTTCACTACCATAACCTGCATCGGCACATACCTCTTTGCTTTGTTTCTGATAGCTCTTTTCAAAACCATCTAAATGGCTCTCTAAAGTATTGGTATCGCCTGGTGTTTGATGTATACTAACGTGAGTAATAAACTGATTTTCAGTGGATATTTGAGCATTATAAGCTGGTTTGAGCTGACCGTTTTTCATATGGTCATCTTTCATTCGCATAAAAGTTGCATCTGTATCTGTTTTGCTATAAGAATTTCTATCTTCCATTATTTTTAGACTTTCTTCATATTTTTCTAACTTTGGAAGATGCTCATTTTGAAGTTTTTCTAACTCCTTAGCTTGTTTTTTAGTAGGTTCTTTTAGCCTTTTATTAATCTCAGCTAATTTCTCTTTAAGCTCTTTGGTATTGATTTCTTTAGGAAGTTCTTGCTTAGTAATCTCTTGATTATCTGATTGTATGCTATCTTCTATATCAGAGAGCACTTTATTTATTTTAGCCTCTAACTTCTCCTTGTACTTCTCTACAGAACCTCTCCACACAAAAGTATATTTGTTAGCAGCTGATTCTATTTTTGTACCGTCAATATACTGTACATCAAGGCTTAGATAACCCTCTTTTACTAAGAGTTTTACTATTTCAGCAAAAAGTTTTTGCAAAGAATCTTTCAAAATTTTACCTCTAAAGTCATTGATTGTTCTAAAATCAGGAGTTGTACCTCCTGCAAGATACATAAGGGGGAGATTTTCTTTGACAGCAATAGCCATTTTGCGGCAAGAATAAATGTTAGAAAGATAGCTATAGAAGATTATTTTTATCATTGTACGAGGGTGGTATGCAGAACAGCCTCCACCCTTATATTTTTGAATAATATCAGTTATATCTAACTGATTAACAACCATTTCTACTAATTTAGCAGGGTGGTTACTATCTAACTTATCAAAAATATTCTCGGGGAAAAGTGTTAAAAATTTGTGAGGTTCAGATTTAAATGATACTTTTGCCATTGTGTTTTTTTAGGAACCACAAAGATACAACTTTTGTGGTAAAACACCAAATAATAAGAGGCTATCTTTTGCCAGATAGCCTCTTTTTTATTCATTGCTGATAATCAGCCTGTTAAAACTTTTCGGACAGGCTCTTTTTT
>NZ_JAESPJ010000006.1:0-296552 GCF_016806945.1 Capnocytophaga genosp. AHN8471 | reverse complement strand
TAAAATAAAACATATATGGACAGTAACTGTTGTTAAGAAAGTTTTACATGATATTATTGATGTTTATTATGAATATACTTTTGATTGTACAAGTGGAAAATATGTCCGGAAAGAGTATGAAAGATATAATAATGCTGCTGGAGGATTTGAATTGCCTCCATTAAAAAACAGCAAAGAACAGCAAGAAAATTCAACTTCCCTCTTCATAGAAGAAACCACATCTCCCAAAGAATTAGGTGTACCTTATAAACAAGGCGGTTATTATCCTCCTAGCACTTACCAACTCTATAACGGCAGAGCCTACAACAAAGAGTAATGGGCACTATATGTAAAATCTCACCCTTGTTGGGAAAGGTTATTCCTAAGTTAATTTAAAACTTAATCATTATGCCACAAATCATCACTGATACTGCAGAACTCAGTTGCAATCAAGGCACTGCAACAAGTTGCCTCAATGTTACAAGTCAAGATTTTGTAACCCCTGCTGGCGTGATTCACATACTCACTTACAGGTATTCAGCGACTTTAGCTTGTGTCTTATCAATTACTTCCTCCTTACTTGCGTAAATAATGTTTAAATTCACTTGTTAATTTTTTCTCTTTGAGCAGAGATATCATTTCAAATTGGGCATTAATCTCATTTTGAACCAAAGCATCTTGAAATCCTTCTTTTGATAAAATATCCTTATCTTCATCTTGTAGCATTATATCAATTACATTTATAATTGATTGGGAGATACTAAATTCAAATCCTCTTTCGCCTGACTGACAATAGCTTAAAACTTCATCTAAAGAAACTATTAACTCATATATTTCTTTTTGTTGACAATCTGTTTCATCTAAATCTGTTTCATCTATGTCGTTGAGCTTTTCATACAACAAATTAATTTTACTCCTATCGATTTGTTCTTTTTCATCGACAAGATCCCACAAATAACTTATGATTTCATTTATCAATGAAACCTCTTCATTTGTCAAAAAAACTTGAATATGATTTTTACATTTTTGATATAAACCTTCACAAAACCAACTACCCCAAAAAAGTAAATTATTTTCGGGTATTTCTGAGGTTTTTTTATCAATTTCCTTAAAATACGAACTAAAATTTTCCATTTTTTTATTTATTAATTATATTTCAATTGTATTCAACTCTCTGCTGGGGGCTGTTCTAAAAGTTTTTCTTGAGGGGACGTTTGCAGCACATACCCAGCTATCGCTGGCTTTCCTACATAACATACTCTAAAAGTGATTGATTATCAGGATTATAGACTTTTTCAAAGTTTTGGGACTTTGACAAAGTTTATGATGCAAAAGCAATTTTTAGACTTTTCGGACAGCCTCTACTATAATAAGAGCGTGTCACTTGTGCCTTATCAATGATTTTAAA
This sequence comes from Capnocytophaga genosp. AHN8471, assembly GCF_016806945.1. Taxonomy (NCBI): domain Bacteria; kingdom Pseudomonadati; phylum Bacteroidota; class Flavobacteriia; order Flavobacteriales; family Flavobacteriaceae; genus Capnocytophaga; species Capnocytophaga genosp. AHN8471. Next base: position 295,165 of record NZ_JAESPJ010000006.1, on the reverse strand, counting down.
AACGCTTCTCTTTAAAGTACAATATTTTGAATGTACTAAAGATTTTTTTGACACATTACCAACTTGTAATCGGTCGGTGTATGTTTTCCCAAAAAGGAGCTACATATTGATTGTAAAAACACAACTTTGTTAAGTTATCTCTTTCAAAACTAATTCCTAAAGCAGGTATAACTATCCAATGAGCGTGATATAATACTTTTTCAGTGCTTATAAGTCTTTTTATGTCTTTATCATTATTCAAATCATAATCTTTTACGAGTATTTTATCAAATAAATGAGGCGTTTTTACATATATACTACAAAGCAGTTGGTTGTAAAATTCAAATAAAAAAGAGGCACTTTCAAATATTTTCTTCCCTCCTATTCCTTCAACAGGTGTTGAGGTAAGGTGGTATTCCTTTTGAAAATCCTCTAAGGTAGTATTAAATACAAATTGATTAACCGCTTTAAAAGGATTTAATTTCAATATGTTAGAACACCTCAGCAAGCTATCTTCTATCAGTTTATTTTCTTTTGGAATGTATAAATTTACTAATGAACTATCAAAAACTAATACTTGTGCAAAGATTTTGTTTTTAAAATCAATGTATAAAGACAGCTGTAAGTTTGGATAAATATAGAAGTCTCCATCTATAATAGGCTTCTCTTGTGCAATCGTATCAAGAGTAGCTACTGTAACCACTTTGCTATATACTTCCATCTCTTTTACATCACGAACAGAAATAGTTTGAATACGTTTGTTTTCTATTTCAAAGAAAAATGTAAGAGTGTTAGTTTCTACCCTTGTTATATCGGAAAAATCTCCCACTTGAAATGTGTCAATCTTCCCTTTTTCGATATGAATCATAGTCTATGTTTTAATTGTATATTCTAAGGCTAAATGTTTTTGGATTTTAGGCTTAAGTTCTTGTTTGTTAGCTTAATTACCTGATTTCTATATCTCCGTTTCTATTCTCTTAATTTACTCATTATATTAATTGCTTATGCGAATCGCACTTTTGAATATTCTTTTATTGCTGACATCTTTTAGAAATATAATCTTTTTCCCATTACAACTAATACCTTTTGTAAAAGCCAAATGAATGGCAAGCTTACTACTCTCTAATATATATTCATACAGATTGCTATAATTCTCAAAATTAGGCTCTAATACATAAAAGTTCTTATCATTCAGTGGTACATAAAAAGCCTCTTCTACTTTTTTAGAAACCCCATACAAAGCTTCCTTTTCATTAGGTATGGCAACAGAAATAGAAAACTCAAATTCTTTATCCGAAGGGTAGCGCATTGCCCGTTTAAAGACGCCTATTCCATTAGTAGAGCGTAAAGTTACCCTTATCAAAAGCTTCCAATCCTCTAAATCTGCAACATTAATCCCCGAAATAACAGTTTTTACATACTCATTTAATCCCTCTCGCACAGAATCTATATCCACATCCTCACTCAAACGAGGGATTTCAATCTGTAAAGAGACTTTAACTTTTTCATCCATAACTTTTTCTATTATCGTGAGATAGCCATTTTTAGAACATATCCAATACTACTCCCATTCATCAATGGAAAGTCGTTCCCAAAAATCCTCAAAACTCAAGCCTATAAGCCATAAATTTTGAAATTTAGCTTCTTCGGGCATCATCTTGCCTGTTTCTTCTAAATAATCTTCTTCATCCCATTCTACATTAGCATCCCAAAAATATACTTTCCCAAAGTTTGTTGAATCTAAACACAAAACAATTAGATTCCCCATTCCATCATCTGCTATTGGCAAGAATTTGGCAGGCATTCTCTTTTTAAATTCTTTCAATGTTTTAACAAGGTCGTAGTCAGTTCCTTTTCCAAAAAAAAACACTCAAACTTGTTTCTTCAAAAGTGTAATTAGGAATACCTACACTTTCTGGATGTTGATATTCAGCTTCTTCTGTAAAGGGCACTACTTTTAATAGGTTATTAGGTGTTGATACTCCGTATTTAGTAGCAAAATTCTTATAAACAATAGGTATTTGCTCTCCAACTAATTTTTCTACTTTTGCCCAATACTCCTCATTGGGGTAAGTTTGTTTTTTAGGGTAAAGAGGAACTATTCCACCTAAATTTTCAATGGTTTTATCTATATTCATATTTAATGATGTTTTGTTTTTCTAATTTTTAATAAGCACCTCCGCTGGCTATCATTCATTTATAGCTTTGTTGCCTACCTCATTTCACCCGATAGAATATATTACCACACATTTTGAGAAAGAAAATTGTGATAGGCTTCACTGCGATACCAATTAGAGTTTTAATAGCTTTTCACCGCAAAAGAAAGAAAATTAAATGAATTTCACAAACTTCCGCTAAGTTTTCTACCAATTTTGCTAATTTGCTATTTTTCTCACAAGACAACTACTAACAGAAGGACACCTCGAAGTCTTCTTAATATTATCCATACAGAAGGTTAAAAATGTTAATTCTCTTGACAAGTAAATAAGAAAGTATTACCTTTGTAGCGCAAAAATGATAAATGGTTTGCCTATGAAACACACTATAAACGTAGGTATATAGGTCAATAGAGTGATAACCTATAGCTTACTATAACAACATTACTAAAAGTATCGCTCTCAAACTTAATTACAATTTTAACTTCGTCAGAGTTCTAAAAGCCTTTTGAGCTACAAACTTTGACGAAGTTTTTTATCATAAAAAAGCCCCTGCTTGCGCGAGGGGCTTTTTACTATGGGGTGAAGATAAGATTCTCCACCAAGTCGCTATCGACGTTTTTAGTGATAGAATTCGCTTTCTCATTAAATGGGGTCGAGTAAAGAAAATCTTCACTGCCTAAATGTCCAGTAGACATTTCGTCGGGGTTTGTCTCGGCAACTCTTGTAGTTCCAGACAGTTCATTCAATTCTTCTGAAACAATCCCTTCAAAGAAATTGCTTTTCCTCTTCTTTTCTGCATTTTTCATTTTGTCTGTTTTTAAATTATTATTAAATCTTTCAGCTGTCCTAATACCTAATTTTTTACTCTTTCAATAAAATCGCTGAGCACATTCATATAATTGATGAAAGCTTCGTAGGGCGAATCGTAAGGTAGGAGGTACTTGTGATAATCGGCGCCTGAAAAGAGTTTGGTACGCATAAAATAGAAATGCTCGCTACCTTGCAATCGACTGTAATCTTCAATGAGGTCGGCATTCTTTTTCTTTCTTACCAAAGGTTGTACTTTAAAGAGCTCGTTAAAAGCTTCTTTTTGCAATTCGTTACCGAGCCAAGAGGTGGTGTCGCGCTCTTCGTCTGTCCACGAAATAGGGTAGGGCACAGGCAATACATCTTTAGCGGGGTGCTTTTTGGCTACTTCTTTAGGTAACAAAAACTGATAGTTAGGGTTTGCTAACATATTTTCTATGAAGTAACGCAAGAAGTCGAAAATGCCGCTTTGAGCATTGTTGTAATACCCTATAACTTCGTAGTTCATAAAGAGGTTGAGCACTTCAGTATCTTGCAAACTGCTTTCTACCCAAGAGACGTATTTTTCGGAAGTGAGGGGGTATTCACTCCAGTTTCTATCAGAAAAACGATTGGCGATATCATCACTTAGCTTGCTGTTTTTGAGCAAGAGGTTGAGATTTTCGTCGAGAGCATTTTTATAAACGAAATTGGGGCTCTTCCAACCTAATACGTGCTTAGCGCCATCGGTGAGTATTGTTTTAAAACCAAGTTTTGCTACCCGTTCACCTATTTTATCGGAATAGATAAGAGAAGTATTGCGGAATGTTACAGGTTTTTTGCCAAAAAGCTGTTTGATAGTAGTGCTGTGGCGTTTTACCTGTTGCTCAAACTCATCGGTATCTTCAGAAAGTGAAGCCAACGAATGCGAATAAGTCTCTGCCAGAAACTCTACACTACCGGTTTGGGCGAGTTCTTGGAAAGAGCGTATCACCTCAGGTGTGTGCATTTCGAGCTGGTCGATAGCACTTCCTGTGATAGAAAACGCAACTTTGAACTTGCCTTCGTGTTTTTTGATGAGTTCTAACAAGAGGGCATTGGCAGGCAAATAGCAATGTTCGGCTAAATCTTCAAGCTCTGAACGATTGGCGTAATTATCGAAATAGTTGTGTTTCTTACCTATGTCAAAGAATTGATATTTTCTAAGACGTTCGGGGTGATGGATTTGGAAATAGATACAAATAGACTTTTTCATCGTTGGTTTTATATTAAAGATTCGTAAATGTTTTTAAGTTTTAAAGAGGCATTTTCCCATTTGAGTCGGTTTACCTCGTCGTAGCCCTCGCGTTGCATATAATGAGCAAGTGTAGGGTAAGCTAAAATGCCATAGATAGCATCCGCAAGGGCGTTGATATCCCAATAATCTACTTTGATAGCGTGGTGTAAAACCTCAGCTACCCCCGATTGTTTGGAGATAATTGTAGGCACGCCTGAGCGCATTGCTTCCAAAGGAGAAATTCCAAAAGGCTCGGATACTGAGGGCATTACATATACATCGCTGTATTGGAACATACGCTGTACATCGTTACCTCTGAGGAACCCTGTAAAGTGGAAGCGGGTGCCCAATCCTAATTGTGCTATACGGCGCACTAAGGGGTTCATCTTTTCACCACTACCAGCCATTACAAAGCGCACGTTAGGCATACGTTTCATCACTTTGGCAGCTGCCTCTACAAAGTACTCAGGGCCTTTTTGCAGGGTGATACGCCCTAAGAAAGTAACAATTTTATCTTTCACGCCGCGTTCTTCTTTGGCATCGGTTTCGGTTTTGAAATCAACAGCATTGTGTACGGTAATCACTTTTTCGGCAGGGATACCGTATTTTTCAATGACGATATTGCGTGTCCAGTTACTCACGGTTACCACCCTATCGGCAGCTTCCATACCGCGTTTTTCGATGTCGTAAACCAAAGTATTACGGTTGTACTCGCCCCCGCGGTCGTACTCGGTAGCGTGTACGTGTACGATAAGGGGTTTTCCCGAAATCTTCTTGGCGATGATACCCGCACTATAAGTAAGCCAGTCGTGGGCGTGAATTACGTCGAACTCATAGCGTTGGGCAACAGTGCCTGCTACTAAGGCATAACGGTACACTTCTTCCATTAGGTTGGCGCCGTATTTACCCGAAAACTGAAATTTGTTGTGATACGAAATGCGCTTGCGGTGTTCGCCCTCTTTGAGGTAGGCATCGCGTTCGCGGGCGAAGGTTTCGGGGTCGAGGTAAGGCACGAGGTTTGAGCCTATCTCCATAAAGTTGATGTGTTTCCAGAAATCTTCGATTTTTTCGGTGTTTTGCAACATCTCTACATCGCTGGCGTTGATAATTTTTGCCACATTGCCGTCCTCATCACCAGAGGCTTTTGGCATTACAAACAGCACTTTCACGCCGTTTTTAGCCAATCCTTGGGCGATACCCAAGCAGGCAGTTCCTAATCCCCCGCTGATATGAGGGGGGAATTCCCATCCAAACATTAATACTCTTGCATTCTTCATACGCTTTTAATTTATCTTTTCCCAACTCTCCTCTATGGAGGGGACAAGAAGGGTGTTGTTTTAATTCAACTGTTTAATTGCTTTGTTCTTTACTAAAGATTTCATTTGAGTAATAGCAACTTTATTGAGTTCTTTAAGTCTTTCCGAAGGAACAATTCCTTGTTCTATAAGTAAGGCATTAATACTTTCCATATTACTTAAAACTACTAATTGTTCTAAAGAAGCATAATCTCGTACATTTCCTTTTTTGTCAGGATTACTTTCTCTCCATTCTTTAGCGGTAAGTCCAAAAAGGGCTACATTCAGTAAATCGGCTTCGTCAGCATAAACAAAATTAGCTTGCTGTTTAGTAATTTCTTTTGGAATCAAATTATCTCTAATAGCGTCAGTGTGAATATGATAATTGATTTTAGATAAGGTTCGTTGTAAATTCCATTCTAATTTTAACTGACTTGTTTCGTCTTCTTTTAAACGTTGAAACTCTTTGATAATATAGAGTTTAAATTCAATTGAAATCCACGAAGCAAATTCTAAAGCAATATCTTTATGGGCAAATGTTCCTCCGTATCTTCCTGATTTGGATACAATACCAATAGCATTGGTACTCTCTATCCATTTTTTAGGTGTCATTACAAAGCTATTTAGTCCAGCTTGTTTTCTAAACCCGTCGAATTCGACGGGTTTAAAATTAGGATTGTAAATGCTTTCCCAAAAACCCAATAGTTCAATCGTGTTGCGATTTCTAAGCCAATTCTTTATGATATCGTCTGTATGTTCAGCATCTTTATAGCGAGCTATATCAGTAAGAGAAATATAGTCGTTGTAATTAGCTTCATACCATACAATATCAAATCCTTGTACACTAATAGTTTTATTTTTTGCCATACCTCTTACTTCTTATCTGTAAGTAGCCATTGTGCACGCAATATTTCGGCAACGTTTTTGGCGTTGGAAATACAACCACGAGGGTGGAATGGTGGATTACCGTCGTAAATGGCAGAAATGAGTCCGACACCGTGAGTGTTGATTTCTTCTTCAAAATTTTCTAAGAAAGCTTTGCCATCAGGGATGTAGCTATCGCCAAAGAGTTTGAGGTTCGCTTCTACATAGAACCCTACAAACCAAGGATGTACTGAACCGTTGAAAGTGGCTTTATCTCTCACAAATACATTTCCTACACTCTCACCTTCGTAACGTGGACTCTCGGGTGACAAACTGCGCAAGCCTTTGGGAGTGAGCAACTCTTGAGTGATAATCGCTAACACTTTGCGTTGGCGTTTTTCGGTAAGTGGTGAATAATCGAGGGCACAAGCGAGTAGCTGATTAGGGCGTACTTCGGTGTTTTGGTGAGTGCGGTTAGCGTAATCGGCTAAGTATTTTTCGCTTTCAATCCAAAATATTTGATTGAAGCTCTCGGCAATAGTTTCGGGCATAGTGCCCCATTCGGATAAGAAAGTTTTGTCCTTTACATCTTCGGCTAAAGCCAAAGCATAACATACGGCATTGTACCACAAGGCATTCACCTCCACTACATACCCATTGCGGGGTACGATAGCTCCGTAGTTGTTTTCGGCGTTGAACCAAGTAAGCGGACGGCTGAGGTCGTCACTCCATATAAGTCCGTTGTCGTCCATACGCATTGTTTTGTGCTCACGACTTTTGAAGGTGTTGAGGATAGCTTTGAGGGTTTCGCCGTACTCTTTCCAGATTTGTTTTTTTGTTCTTGTGGTTTCTTTTTCGTATTGTTGGAGTGTCCAGAAGAACCACAACGAGGTGTCGGCATCAAACACAGGGTTCACCACGTGGGTGCTGATGTCGCGGGCAAAACGTCCGTTATAGCAATATTTGAGGGCTGATTGTAGTACTTCTTCAAATATTTTGGCGGTACTGCCAGAAAGAGCGATACCAGGGAGTGCGATAAAGGTATCGCGGGTGGTGCTGTCGTACCAGTGATAACCCGCCTTGATGCGTGTTTCGCCTGCCTTGTGAATGATAAACTGAGAGGCGGTGTATTGCAAGCATTCTTCAAACGAATTGCGGTCGGCGCGTTCTTTGAGGAATTTGGTAAAGTCCTTTGCGAGGTTTTTAGGATTGGCTTCCTCTAAGCTGGCAGAGAAGACAATGCTTTCGCCTTTTTTGAGACTTACCTCAAAAGCTCCGACACTCAACAAATCTTCTTGGAAGTCGTAGCCGCGTTCTTTTTCTTTGGTGTAATAGATGTTGTTGTTCCAGTAGGCAGCGCCACCAAAATTAGCGGGTTTGCTGAGCTGCATATACAAGTAAGGAAATTCAGGATATAATTTGGCACGTACGCCACCATCAACCACTTCCACTTGGGTATTGGCTACGGGGTTTTGCTTACTAAGCGAATGGATATCGCGGAATGCCAATAGGGGGTTCAGGCGCAAGAGTGTAGCTGAATGAGCGTCTTCCAAAGTATAGCGGATGAGTACTTGTGGAGCATTGTGTACCATCAAGATTTCTTTTTTGAGCACGACACCACCTACTTGATAAGTGATGGCAAAGGCTTTTTCGTAAGAAATATCCACGATATACTTATGTCCGCGCGGTTCATAAGTGCCTTCGTACTTATGAACGCCAAAGTTGAAGTCGCGTCCGTGTTGTAGGATTGTTTCGTCGAGTGATGAGAGCATCACATAGTTTTTACCTCTGAACTTTTCGATAGGTACGACGAGTAACCCGTGGTATTTACGGGTGTTGCAAAATACGAGGGTAGAGGAGCAGTAACCTCCACCGCGGTTAGTACCGAGAAACTCTCTATCGAGAGAATACTCAAGGTTAATTAACTGGTCTTTTTTGAATGATAGATAACACATATTTCAATTAACAATTTACGATTAATAATTAACAATTTAGGTTGTAGTATATACTTTGCCAGCTTCGCTGGAGTGTCTCGCACAGATTTCACCGATAGCGCGAGCTTGTAGCTCGTGCCTAACACACAAAGAGCTTGTAGCTCTTATTATTTATTTTTTCTTTTATACTCCCATCGCCCTAATTCTTTTCGTTTCTCAAGTTGGTGCAAGGCTAATTTTTTTATTTCTACATCGTTAGTTTGAGAAACTAATTGCTCTAAAGCTAAAAAACTCTCAGGTTGTGGCTGGGCACCTATAGCATAAATGATTTTTCGGACATAAGGATACTTAAAATATTCTGGTTCTAAATATTTAGGAACGTTGTCTATTGCTTTTAGTAAGATAGGAATGTTTTCTATATTATTGTTAAAAGTCGACTGAAAAGCACTTGCCATATTCTCGTGTTCAGAGTGAAAATCACATAATAAAAACTCTTGAAATAAAGCTTCATCTTCTTCTTTACTCATACTATTAGGTAAATCCCAAAGAATGGTAGCAAAATACTGATTGTAATCATTCTCGTTTAGATAATCCTTAACACTCAAAAGCAAATATTTTAACTGCTCATAATTAGCTTTAAAAGCAGTTTTTTCTATAAACTTTTCTCTATTGATTTTCCAATCACATAAATCTTTGATGAGTTGTTGGTTTTTTGAACTTATGATTTCCATTTTCTTGTTTTTTGATTACTTAGAGCTGTGAAAAAATATATAGGATATTAGAGCTCTTGTCTAAAAAAACTGTTACTCACTTGTTAATTGATTAGATGGTAAATCAATGATTTCAAATCTTTCATCTGTTATCATTTTGATAATGCCTTTTTGTTCAAGAGTTGGTAGAAATTTTTTCATTACTTCTTTTCGAACTTCATTTTGAGAAAAATCACAAATAGACCATTCACAAGCTCGCGCCAGCGGTGCGTTTACACTACAAACCTTGTTAATTGTTCATTATTAATTGTTCATTGATAATTTAACTTTCGTCTCTCCCAAAATTTGCAATCTTTCCATCGATGATTGTAAAGTAATAGATTACCGATGATTCTACTACTACATCGTGTTCTTTTAAGTAGTAGGAGTACAGCAGATGCAGCGTGAAATCACAGCTTTTGGGGTAAAAACTCAAATAGATTTTGTTTTTTGCATTGCTGGCTTGCTTGGCAAACTCTGGAGGTACTAACTTGTAATGGTATGTTCTTTCAAAAGTTGTTGTATCAGCGACTTGTGTGCTGAGGTCTTTCTCAATATCACTTAAATACTTGTTGAGTATCGCTGGGGTGATATTCACCGTTTCATCTCGGTTTCTTTCAGCGTATTGTTCTGCGGTTGTTGAATTAATCTTTCTAAAGAGCTCGGCTTGCAAGGTTTTGTTTTTTAATGATAAAATGTTCTTTACCTTACAATGATAACTGCTCTCTCGCAAACGTCTTTTTGCCTCTCGGGGTGAAAGTATCTTCTTGTCAGTTTCGAACAAATCATAATTGTTGGTAATGATATCGCAATACCCCCCTCTGTTGTTATAAGTGCGGTGGATGATATAGTCTCTACCAAAAATATCATTGTGATAGTATTTTGTTTCTACAAGTTTGCCGTCTTTATAGAAAAAGCGAGTGCCAACGCCTATTCCTGTGCATACATCTTTATTGCATTCGTCACCCATACAAGTGCGTTCTTCTATTTTGCCATTGTTGTCGTACGATATATGCAAACTATGACATCTTACTGTGTCACAGTCGTAAATGATGCTATCTTTTTTGCTGAAATAATAGATATATTCTGATAGTTTTCCCTCGGTATTGTACCAATATTCTACTAAAGGTTGTAATCCCCACGATTCACGATTGTAAAGCTCTTCTCTATACAATTTGCCATTAGGGTAATAATATTGGCGGAGCTCATTGCATACTAAAGTATCTTCTCTTCTGTAGAAAACACTATCTTTAAAGAAAGTATATTTTTTTCCATAAAGCTCTTCGTTGGTATAGAGGTCTACGCTATACCGATACATACTGATCATATCAGGGCTAAGTTTTCCTTTTATAGTAAAAGTAGCTTTCTCTGTCGTTTTTTGCTCACAACTGAAGCACAAAACAGCTAATAAGAGCAATATGTAATTGACAATTGACAATGAATAATTTTTAATAATAGGTTGTACACCTTTGCTAATTTACAAATTTGCTAATCTACTAATTTCAACACAAAACCAATTCTCGCTGGTATATACAACGACAGCAAATTCTCTTTGCCGGTGTACTGCGTAAAATGCTCTACGCTCTCATCAATGCGGTTATCACCTCCAAAGGCGGGGTTATCGGTGTTGAGTATGGTGGTGTACTTGCCTGCTGGCACATCAAACTGATAATCGGTGTAAGAGGTGGTGGGGTTGAAGCTGAAAACAAATAAATAACCACTGCGCTCGAATATGAGTAGCTGTCGCTCGATGTCGCGCACCAATATATGAGGTTCTCGGTCTAGGAACTTACTATCGGCGGCAAAGTGTATCATCGCGCTATCAAAAGCGTTGAGGTATTTAAACTTCAAGTCGGTATTGTCTACCAAACTCCATAGCCTGCGTGCGTGGGCATAACTCCAACCATTACCTTGGCGAGGAAAGTCAATCCACTCAGGGTGTCCCCATTCGTTGCCCATAAAGTTGAGGTATCCCCCACCTGCGGTGCCAAGAGTTACTAAACGTATCATCTTGTGCAAAGCCATTGCACGGTCGATGATGAGACTGTGGTCGAACACGCTCATACCCGTATACACTTCCTTATCAGTGAGCCAGAAAAATATCGTTTTATCACCTACGAGGGCTTGATCGTGGCTTTCGGCATAACTGATGGTGCGTTCTTCGGCGCGTTTGTTAGTCAGTTCGTAATAGATATTGCCTACGTGCCACTGCTCATCGGGGACTTCTTTGAGGAGCTTAATCCAATAATCGGGAATACCCATACTCAGTTTGTAGTCGAAGCCTACGCCTTTTTCAGCAATAGGCGAGGCAAGGCCTGGCAATCCGCTCATTTCTTCGGCAATGGTGAGCGCTTCGGGGTAGAGCTCGTGTATAAGTTGGTTAGCGAGAGCAAGATACACCAAAGCGTCGTCGTCCTCATTGCCATCATAATAGAAACTATAATTGGTAAAGGCTTTGCCTAAACCGTGATCGTAATAAATCATACTGGTAACGCCGTCGAAGCGGAAACCGTCGAAGCGGAACTCTTCAAGCCAGTATTTGCAGTTAGAGAGTAAGAAGTTGAGTACTTGGGGCTTACCATAGTCGAAACAGCGAGAATCCCAAGCGGGGTGTTTACCGCGCTCACCGCGGTGGAAGTAAAGATAGTCGGTACCATCGAAGAGGCTGAGCCCTTCTGCCTCATTGCTCACCGAATGCGAGTGTACAATATCAAGCAGTACACGTATGCCTAAGCCGTGGGCAGTATCGATGAGTTCTTTGAGTTCTTCGGGGGTGCCAAAGCGGGAACTCACCGCAAAGAAGTTAGCCACCTGATAGCCAAAAGAACCGTAGTAAGGGTGTTCTTGTATTGCCATCAGCTGGAGGGTGTTATAGCCCAAAGCAGCGATACGGGGGAGTACATAGAGGCGGAACTCTATAAAGGTACTCACGCGCTGGTGCTCAGTACTCATCCCGATATGTGCTTCGTAGATAAGCGGATGTGGAGCAGCTTTGGGGCGCGGGTGTTGCCATTGGTAGGGGTGCTCGGGGCACCACACTTGGGCAGAAAACACTTTGGTATAATCGTCCTGCACAGCGCGGGTAGTATGTGAAGGAAGTCGCTCACCACTGCCTCCTTCCCATTCCACAAGTAGTTTGTAGAGCATTTTGTGGCGGAGGATATTGGCAGGGAGACGCAATTCCCAGTCTTGATCGTTGATTTTAGTAAATGAAAAGTGATTGTTTTTTTGCCAGTCGTTGCTATCGCAAAGAAGAAAGATAGCTGTTGCATTTGGAGCCCACTCACGTAGCACCCATTCTGTATGAGTACGGTGCAGACCGTAATAGAGGTGCGAATTACAAGCATCGGCGAGGCGCGAAGCGTCCCCTTGCACTCTATGAAGGACATCGATAAAGTGCTGATGTCTTCCCTGAATAACAGGGAGGTAGGGTAGTAAAAGTGGGTCGTTCATAATGTTTGGTATTCTGGCTACGGAAAAGTCAAGTTGTTGGCTTTTAGGTAAGTCAATTAAATTCGGCGTAAAATTAATATATTTTTTTGAATACTACCAAATTTTTCTGAGAATTTTTTTTATAATTTTAAGTTTATAGGTTGTAAAATGCGGTTTTTCAGGAAGAGAGACTAAAGGAAATGTTAATTATTATAGATTTTTATAGGGATTGTAATAGGTGTTTTTGATAAAAAAGGATAGATTTTTTAAAAAAAAGCACTTGATGGTAGAATGGGCGTTTTTCCATTTGCTAATTTACTAATTTGCTAATTTGCTAATTATCTCCTATCTTTGCCCGATTTTATATGGCAACAATAGATTTTAAACATCGACAATCGGCACACTGTGAGAATGGTGTAGCCTCTAATTTGTTATATTTCAATGGCGTTCAGCTAAGTGAGCCTATGGTTTTTGGTATTGGCTCCGGACTCTTGTTCTTCTATTTTCCTTGGATAAAAGTCAATGAAGCTCCCGCTATTAGCTACCGCACGATGCCGGGGCATATTTTTAGTAAAGTAGCTAAAAGATTAGGTTTTAAGGTGAAACGCCAAAAGTTTTCTTCCCCCGAAAAAGCACAACAAGCCCTCGACGACAATCTGGCAAAGGGTATCCCTACGGGTTTGCAAGTAGGAGTGTTCAACTTGCCTTATTTCCCCGATGAATACCGTTTTCACTTCAATGCTCACAACTTAGTGGTTTATGGCAAAGAAGACGGCAAGTACCTCATCAGCGATCCCGTGATTCCACACGTTACCACGCTTACCCCCGAAGAACTCACCAAAGTGCGCTTCCCCAGTGGAGTGTTAGCTCCTAAAGGACATTTGTATTATCCCACTCATCTGCCTAAAGAACTTCAGTTAGAAAAGGCAATATGGAAGGGTATCAAGCAAACGTGCAGTACGATGCTCGCTCCCGTGCCTATAGTGGGTGTGGCGGGCATTAAGACGGTTAGCAAGGATATACTGAAATGGTACCGCAAGAAAGGTGCGAAAACTACCAATCACTACCTCGCCCAGCTGATACGTATGCAGGAAGAGATAGGCACTGGGGGTGCAGGTTTTAGATTTATCTATGGCGCTTTCTTGCAAGAAGCCGGCAAACTCCTGAAAAACGATGCCTTAATAGAACTCTCTAAAGAAATTACCGATATCGGCGATGCGTGGCGCGATTTTGCAGTAGCCATAGCCCGCGTATACAAGAACCGCAGCACCCAAGCCGATGTCTATAATGCCCTCTCACAGCAGTTGTACGCTATAGCCGAGAGAGAGGAAGCGTTTTTTAAGAAACTGAAAGCGGTAGGTCGTAGCACGACAAACAAACATAAATAATACAAATAAACGATATGAAAAAATGCATCATTTTCTTAGCACTATTTTGTTGTTCTTTTAGTTGGGGACAACGGAAAGTAATCTTGGATACCATTCAGAAGTTCATCAAAGCACGTATTGACGACCCAAAAATTAAAGCCCCTGTTGATGAATTTTTTGCTAATTACCTCAGTGCCAAACCTATTAGTGAGGGTGAATTATGGGAAGACAAAGTAGGTATTTGTATGGATGTACTTAATGAGAAAAACCGTGTGGTATATTATCCCGCAAAGTTTGATGTAAGTTATATCAATATAAGTTTCAATGCTTTTAGCATAGAAGACCAAGAAGACCCTGCAGGAAGAGAACAATATATACAACAATTTCTGAAAAACGAAAGAAGCAAGATACAGAAATCGGCCTACTTTAACCACGTAAAATACCAATATTTAAACTATAAAACTAAGAAATTTGAAATTAATACAGGTGATATTTTGATTGAAAATAAACGCCATAGTACTTTTTTTAGAAGCAAAGGCGACTATGTTTATGGATTAGCCGTAGCTAATACACACCTCGGCAATATGGGTAAGGCTATTTTCAAATTGTATATCTTTGATAAAAAACTACTTTCTCCTGAAGCCCAAAGTGAAATTCAGCAAAAACGAAACACCTCTTCTACAGTTGACAAAACCGATTTCCCTCTGTATCACGACAAACGTATAAACGAATTAATTACGCTGCTCAAAGACCTTCTCAAAAGCGACCCTACCTATAAAAAAGACCAAAAACTGGTAGGTATTTATAACAAACTGAAGGAAGAAGAACCTTTAGATAGAGAGAATATTAGGTTAGTACAAAATGACCTTGTTTACCTCGCTGATTTGAAAATAAAAGAAACCTCAGAAAATAAGTGGTACGTATACGATTTGCGCAATATCGCCCATTTGGCAGCCCACTCATTAGCTGATATCTACTATGGTAATAAGGACTACCCAATGGCTGAAAAGTATTTCTTGAAAGCCTTGTACGATGCCCCTTATGAAGACAGAAGTGCTACCACCGTAAAAAAAGATAACGAACGCATTTTCCTCGATTTAGTGGATATTTATGAAGCACAAAACAAAACAGATGCTGCGATTGCTCACTTGTTGCCTCTCTTAGCATCATATTATTATGAAAAGAAAAGCAATGAAAAATTAATAGCTTATATTCCTAATGAAAAATCATCTCACGCTACATTTGAGAAAGATATACGTAAAGCTCTACTTTCAGCACGCACCACTGATGATGGCAATATCGAAATAACGTTTAGAGGACATAAAGTAGCTTTTTGGTATCATAACATACCACAATTTTTAGAGGTAGTGAGGAATGGCGACTTTTATAAAAATTTGTGATTTTATGCGAGAAAGCAAAAATCAAAAACTTGTAAGTAAAAAATAAATCCTTATATTTGGAGAATTAATAATTTAAAAACATCATAAAAATGAAAAAGCTGATAAGCGTAACGTTTGCATTATTGCTACTCTGCTCAGCAGTTACCTTAGTTTCTTGTGGAAAAGACGATGATAAAAAAGGCGGAAGTGAAGCCCCAGAAGGCACTCGAGAACTCACCCAAAATGGAATTACTGCCAAAATAGATCAAGAGCGATGGGGAGGAGATGGAGGTAACACGGTGTTGTATGTAAACTTGTTATTGACAAAGTCTGATGCCAACTCCAAACCAACAGGAAAAGTTTATGTGCAAGCGAGAACTACCGATGGACAAGTTTTGCAATCTTGGAGCAATGGTGTTGAAGGGCAAGGCGCAGAATTTGGAAGTCGTTGGATTGGAAATGAACACCACCTTGAATTTTCATTTTCCCTCCTCAACGGGAAACAAATGAAAGCAAACTCTGTAACTATTTCAAAAATTGAGGTGTATTCAAATTAAGCGAGGAGTGAAAAGATAAACGAAAGCTATAAGAAGCTTCCAGAACTCCGATTAAAAACTACTGATTTATAAAAATGAATAAAATCAACCTTTTACTTTTATTAGGCGTTGTCGCTACAAGCTGGGCGCAACAACAGCAAACCCTCGAAAAAGGGTGGAAATTTACCCGTGAGGACAAACCGGTGTTCTCGCAAACTAACTACAACGATGCCAAATGGCAACGCGTAACCGTGCCTCACGATTGGGCTATCTATGGTCCTTTTGATATCGAAAACGATATCCAGCGCACTGCCATCAAGCAGGACGGACAAAAAGCAGCTATTGAACACACAGGGCGCACAGGTGGGTTGCCTTTTGTAGGTGTAGGCTGGTATCGCACGCAGTTCAACGTGCCTGAACTTACGTCTGATAAGCAAGTGTTTGTACAGTTTGACGGAGCGATGAGTAACCCCGAGGTGTTTGTAAACGGACAAAAAGCCGGCGAATGGCACAACGGCTACAACACTTTCTTCTTGGATATCACTCCTTACGTAAAAGCTAATAACAACACTTTGGCAGTGCGTCTCAACAACCTTACCCAGATGTCGCGTTGGTATCCAGGGGCAGGCTTGTACCGCAATGTGCATATCATCACTAAAAATAAGACGCATATCCCTATTTGGGGCGTACAGATTACCACCCCCGAAATAACAAATAACTTCGCCAAAGTAGTAGTAAATACTGAGTTTGTAGCTGATAAGAAGACTTCAGTTGCAGCAGAGACTGTTATTTTCGACGAGCGAGGTGAAAGAGTAGCGTATGCTAATACCAAAGCGACTCCTTACACTACCGATAAGATTTCAGCAGAACTGTATATTGATAATCCTCGCTTGTGGGACATCGGTAAACCTTACCTCTATAAAGCGGTTACCAAACTCTATGAAGGCGATACTGTAAAAGATGAGGTAACCACTACTTTTGGGGTTCGCTCTATCGAACTCAAGCCTAATGATGGGCTATACCTCAACGGACGCAAAATCAAAATACAAGGGGTGTGTATGCACCACGATTTAGGGGCGCTGGGCGCTGCCGTAAACGAGAGTGCTATACGCCGACAAATGGTAATCTTGAGAGATATGGGGGTGAATGCTATCCGCACTTCGCACAATATGCCCGCCCCTGAATATGTGCGCGCTGCCGATGAAATGGGTATGCTACTCGCCGTAGAGAGTTTCGACGAATGGGCTATCCCCAAAGTGGAAAACGGTTATCATTTGTACTTCAAAGAATGGGCTGAAAAAGACCTTACAAACCTCGTAAAACACTACCGCAACAACCCTAGCGTGCTGATGTGGTTCATCGGTAATGAGGTAGAAGAACAGAGCGTAGAAAGTGGTTCGCAAGTAGCGCGCTATTTGCAAGATATCATCAAAAAATACGATACTACCCGCCCTGTGAGTAATGGTATGGATAGACCCCACGATGTGCTTAAAAACAATATGGCAGCAACGATGCAGCTAATGGGCTTCAACTACCGTCCGTTTAAGTACAAAGAGGCTTACCGCAAGTTGCCACAACAGCTTATTTTGGGTAGTGAAACCGCTTCAACGGTGAGCTCGCGCGGCGTGTATAAGTTCCCCGTAGAGCGCAAATCAATGGCTAAATACCCCGATATGCAATCGTCGTCTTATGACGTAGAACACTGCGGTTGGTCAAACTTGCCCGAAGACGACTGGATACATCAAGAGGATTTGCCTTATACCGTAGGAGAGTTCATCTGGACAGGCTTCGACTATCTCGGCGAACCTACTCCTTACTATGTAGAATGGCCATCCCATAGTTCCTATTTTGGAGCAGTAGATTTGGCTGGGCTACCCAAAGACCGCTTCTATCTCTACCGCTCGCATTGGAATAAGGAAGCCGAAACCTTGCATATCCTCCCTCATTGGAATTGGGAAGGGCGCGAGGGTGAAGTAACTCCTATATTCGTTTATACTAATTATCCTTCTGCCGAATTGTTTATCAATGGCAAAAGTCAAGGCAAACGCTCTAAAGACCTTTCTATAAAATTAGAAGAGGAAGAAAAAGACGGCAATCCTTCAGATTTAGAACGCCAGAAACGTTACCGCCTAATGTGGATGGATACTAAGTACGAACCTGGTACTGTAAAAGTAGTAGCTTACGATACTAATGGTAAGGCAGTAGCCGAAAAAGAAATCCGTACCGCGGGTAAGCCTTATGCCTTGCGTCTTAGCAGTGAACACAAAACAGTGCTTACCCCTAATAGCAAAGACCTCGCTTTTATCACTGTGGAGGCAGTAGATAAGGACGGCAATCTATGCCCAACAGTGAATGACCTTGTGCAGTTCAGCGTTAAAGGTGCTGGCTTTTATAAAGCAGGTGCTAATGGTGACCCTACTTGCACCGACCAATTCCACTTACCTAAAATGCACCTTTTCAACGGGAAATTAGTGATGATGATACAAGCAGGTGAAAAAGCAGGTGTAATAAACATAGAGGCTAAGACTAAGAAATTGAAAGGGAAAATTGATATAATGGTAAGATAATCTCAGTACAACATATTTACTGATTGTTAATTGTTAATTGTTAATTGTTAATTGAAATATGAAATCTCTATTTTTATCCATTAGTTTGCTGTTTGTCAGCACTTCATTCGCCCAAAAACTACTCCCTGAAAGAGATGTCCGTCAGCAAGTATTTGCAGGTGAGAAGTTTTTCAAACTCTACACTACCGATGAACCTCTTGATGGGACTTACAAAGTAGTGATGAGCGGTGGCGCCTATTATGAAGCTACTTTTGTAGAGGGGCGTATCAATGGTGCTTACAAACGCTATAATGGTGAGGGTAAACTCACCACCGAGGAACACTACAAGAACGGTAAAAACGACGGTACTTGGAAATATTACAACGATAAAGGAAAACTCATATCCCTCAAAAATTACAAGGATGGAAAGCCTTGGGGCAAATGGCAACTTTGGGATGACGATGCCGAGTGGTTGCAGTCAGAATCTGATTACAAAGGCGAAAAAAATTACACCCTGCGCATATATTACGATAATGGCAAACTCTCCGAAGAACACACTTACAAAGAAGGTAAAGAAGATGGCTCTCAAAAGTATTACCAAAGAGAAGGCTATTTGTCAAAAGAACTTTTGAAAGAAAATGGTGAGCTCGTTTTGTATAAAACCTATCATTCCAATGGTAAGTTATATTCTGAAATGCCCTATAAGGATGGTAAGAAAAACGGAAAAAACGTTATCTATTATCCTAATGGTAAAATTACCGAAGAAGGTACTTATAAAAACAACAGAAAAGAGGGTGTTTGGAAATACTATAACCAAGCCGGCCGACTCACCTCTGAAGAAACTTACGACCACGACAATATCGTAAAAACCGTTAATTACAACTAAAAATCCTAACTCCTAACACCTAAATAAATCTTTTGAGGTGTCAAAATAATTTCATATATTTGCACTCTGAAAATACTTTGACACCTCAATTAAATTTTTTGATTATCAAGTTAATGGAATAAAAATAATAACACAAAGGTAAATTCTATTTTATATTGCATAAATATCTTAAAAAACAAATGAAAAAACAAATAAAACAATATATGAAATTATTACTTATTAGTTTATTTTTAATAGGGACAGTGAGTTCTTGTGAAAATGTTGTTAATAATAACACTGAAAAAGATCCACAAAATGAATTATTAAGTATCGAATCTGATACCATATCTGATACCAAATCTGATACCATATCTGATACCAAATCTGATACCATATCTAATGCACAAGAACATTGTGATTTTGAAGATTTTATTAAGGAAGAGATTGGCTATTTAAATGGCGGTTTTAATAGCAAAGGAAGACTTGATTTAGGGAACATTAATATAAGTTCAATGCTCTCTAAACCATCTTTTCCTTATATTGGGTTTATTGATATAAAGATTAAAAGAAGATTAGAGATTAATTTTCTAAAAATAGAAAAATCAACAACAAATGATAGTCTTTATATAGCAAAAGGGAAAACAAAAGTTGGTAAAAATGTAAGATTGTTTGAAGGAGATATAAAAATCAAACATGTATATTTTTTTGCAGAGCATTCTAAAGGTTTAGAGGATGATATGGTGGGGAAAATAAAATCACGAGGAATTATCATTACTGATTATTATTTTAGAGAAGATAAAAAATTATCAGCTACGGGTATCTTTGAAGGAAAGGTTTTATTAAGATGGTATATTAACAATAAAGGAGTGTTTTTATTTGATGATATTGAAGAATATTCAGATGACTATAGCAACAACCAATTTGTAGGGACTTGGACAAGTTATAAGACAGGAGTTAAAAAAGTAGCTAATTGGGGCATTTGTCGAATTCCTTGCTCAGGAGACTTAGATATAGGTGCAGCTGAATTTTTTCCTGCTCCTGAATATAAAAAATATGGCTGGGAAGACTACTATAAACCTTAAATAAAAAAAACCTTACCTTTGCAAAACAAATAAACAAGATAGAACAATGAACAACCTACTCACCCATTATCCTGTGAATTGGATAGACGGAATGAAGCTAAGCAGCAGCCATTTTATTGCTGTGCAGGACTTTGTAACTGATAGTATTAGAGATGCCATAGCCCTGCAAACCACAGACCTTAACTATGGCTTACAGCCTATGGCTGGTGATTCGGTAAAGATGCACGTGCTGTTGGATCACTATTTCATAGACTAAAATTTGGGTTATGTAAAGCATTTTTTATATGTTTTGAAATGACAACTACAACTAAAGGTCTATCAGCCTCACAAGTTGCTCGTCGTTATGAAATTAGTCGTCAGACTGCACATTATTTTATGCAAAAAGAATTTTCCTACATTACATAAGGTAATACATCAAGTAAAGTCTTGGATACGAGGTATATATTCTTGGGTATCAGAATTTAACATAGACCGATATTTAGCGGAATACAGTTTTAGAATTAATCGCTCACAAAATAAAGATACTATCTTTAACAAATTAATGAAAAGAATTGTAGAACGTTCTCCCGTTTCCCAAAGTCAATTAGTATGTAGCTAAATAGACACCTCAATAAATTAATTTATTATATGAAACTCAAAAACGCAATCACACTCAGCGCCGTAGCTTTGGCTACAGCCTTCACTTCTGGTGACCTTTACGCTCAGAAGAAAAAATCAAAAACTAAAAAAGCACAGGAAGAGACTGTTATAGGCATCCAAAGAGGCTCTAACTACGGTGACCCTAAAGATGTAAAAGCCGAAGCAGGTGCCTTTGCTATTGTACCTCTAAAGTACAAATATTTCGGTTTAGAAGAATATATCGATGAGGAAACAATGTTCATCCATTTCTCTAAACACTATGTAGCTTATTTAAACAACCTCAACAAGGCAGTAGCAGGTACTCCTCAAGCGCAAATGAGCATCGAGGAACTCCTTCGCACGCTTGATATGAACAACGCAACCTTGCGCAACAATGCCGGTGGTTACTTCAATCACAATATGTACTTTGCAGGGATGTCACCCAGTGGCGGAAACCCTAAAGGAGCCTTAGCAGCCGCTATCGATCGCGATTTTGGCAGCTTTGATAACTTCAAAAAAGCCTTTGCCGAAGCAGGTGCCAAACGTTTTGGTTCTGGTTGGGCTTGGTTAGTAGTCAATAACGGTAAATTACAAGTCGTGAGCACTGCCAATCAAGATAACCCATTGATGCCAGGTTTAGGTGTATCAGGTATTCCTATATTAGCAATGGATGTATGGGAACACGCTTATTACTTGAAATATCAAAACCGCCGTGGCGATTACATCAATAACTTTTTCAACGTAATCGATTGGGATGTAGCCGAACAACTCTATCAAAAAGCAATTACCCCTAAACCCTAATTGCACAAAACACTATATGTTCCCTCATCAAAAAAGTCACTTTTGCGGCTTGCCCCTTCCCTTCGGGAGGGGAACGAGGTAGGCATTTAATAATCAATTGTTTTTTGAACTATCTTGTGTACGGACGTTTTCCAAACGCCCTTACAAATATCAATATATGTTCCCTCATCAAAAAAGTCGCTTTTGCGGCTTGCCGCTTCCCTTTGCGAGGGAAACGGGGTAGGCATTTGATAATCAATTACTTTTAGAGAATGTTGTGTAGGGGCGTTTTGTAAACGCCCTTACAAATATCAATATATGTTCCCTCATCAAAAGAATTGCTTTTGCGGCTTGCCTCTTCCCTTTGGGAGGGGAACGGAAGTAGTCATTTTAAAACAAGTTGTTGGATTAATTTTTTTTATTTGAAAAATAAGTTGTACCTTTGTAGCATAATTTTAAAAACTTAATAACAATGAACGCAAAACAATTTGAACAAATGAAAAATAGCAAGGGCTTTATTGCAGCTCTTGACCAAAGTGGTGGTAGTACCCCTAAAGCCCTTAAACTCTATGGCGTAACTGAAGACCAATACAGCAACGAGGAACAAATGTTCGACCTCATTCACCAAATGAGAACACGAATTATCAAAAGCCCCGCCTTTTCTCACAAAAAAATTATAGGCGCTATCTTGTTTGAGCAAACTATGGATAGACAAATCGATGGTAAATACACCGCCGACTATCTTTGGGACGAAAAACAAGTCGTTCCTTTCCTAAAAGTAGACAAAGGATTGGAACCCCTCGATAACGACGGCGTTCAACTGATGAAACCTATCACAGGACTCGCCGAACTATTAACCCGCGCTAACGAACGCCATATCTTTGGAACTAAAATGCGATCAGTGATTAAAAAAGCTTCTTCCGAAGGTATCGCACGAGTGGTTGACCAACAATTCGAGGTCGCTAAGCAAATAATAGCCGCTGGTTTGGTGCCTATCATAGAACCCGAAGTAGATATCAACATCCCCGATAAATCTCCCGCCGAGGCTATCTTGCGCGACGAAATTAGAAAACATTTAAATACCCTCCCCGCCACTGCCAATGTGATGCTCAAACTCTCTTTGCCTACCATCAACAATTTGTACAAAGAGTTTACTCACCACCCCCGTGTAGTGCGCGTAGTAGCTCTTTCAGGAGGTTATCCACGTGAAAAAGCCAATGCCATCCTCGCCGAAAACAAAGGGGTAATTGCAAGTTTCTCTCGCGCCCTTACCGAGGGGCTCTCAGCAACTCAAACCGATGAGCAGTTCAACAACACCTTAGCTCACACCGTCGAAGGAATTTACGAAGCCTCTGTGAAATAATATCAAAACTAAAATAGTAACGCGAATGAAAGAAGCATTAGAACACGACCTCATCACTTTAGCTACCGAAATCCTCGCTAACGAAGGTGAGTGGAACCTCGCTCAACTAAACAAACAAGCTCACAAAATTACCGAGAAAATCGCTATTCTCACTTTTGTGGAAAAATACTATCAAACACTTGGAGCTTCAGAAGACCGTATGCACCGCACTATGCGAAAAGTATCCGATTTTATCGATGAAAATCAAGAAGAAGATATCTTTGATATACAAGTAGAAGCTTCCGAAGTGCACCCTCTCACTGCCCCTGAAACAGCCGCTAAAGAAACTCCTAAAAAAGAACCCGCTTCTCAACCTGCCTTTGTGGCAATGGAGCCTGCCCCTATCACAAAAGAGGAAAAATCAGCTCCTGTCGAGAAACCTATTGTTAAACGCATTTTGCAAGAGGAATCCTATTCAGAACCTAATTGGGCAAAGCCAACAAGTCGATTACAAACTGCAACAGCCGATCAACCAATTGAAAAACCTCAACCAATTGAAAAACCTCAACCAATTGAAAAACCAAAACCTGTCGAAACTGCTGCAGTAGCATTTGAAATCGAGCAACCCGCCATCGAACAATCTGAACAGTTTATCCAGCAACCTCAGTATACCGATGAGCAACGCCTCCTTAAGCAAACTCCTTCCTTAGAAGAGTTCATCTCTCAAAGCAAAAACACTGTTTTCGATAAAAAAGATACTACCGATGATGTGAAACCCACACAATCACTCAATGATAAGTTTGGAAAAACTCTCCAAATAGGTTTGAATGATAAGTTAGCCTTTGTGCAAAGACTCTTCTTCGGTAGTGAAAGTGAGTATAATAAGGTAGTAAAACACTTGGGCGAATTAAACTCTATGCAAGACGCCGTTCTCTATATCGAGCAACAAGTAAAACCTACTTACAACTATTGGAAAGGCAAAGAAGAGTACGAACAACGCTTCCTCGACCTCGTTCTTAAACGTTTTGAAGTCTAATGAGCAAACTCTATTTGATTCCTACCCCTATTGGAAATTTAGAGGATATAACACTGCGTGCCCTCAATTTACTCAAAGAAGTAGATGTCATCTTAGCCGAAGATACTCGCACCAGTAGCAAGCTCCTCAAACACTACAATATTCACACCCCTATGCAAAGCTACCACCTGTTCAACGAACATAAGGTGGTAGATAGTTGGGTGCAGCGTATCAAAGGAGGAACAACTGTCGCCCTCATTACCGATGCCGGTACCCCTGCCATTTCCGACCCTGGATTTCTGCTCTCTCGCGCTTGTATTGCTGAGGGAGTGGATGTGGAATGCTTGCCAGGTGCTACAGCTTTTGTCCCCGCCTTAGTAAATAGTGGATTGCCCAACGACCGCTTTGTGTTTGAAGGTTTCCTACCCGATAAAAAAGGTCGCCAAACTCGACTCTCACAGCTCGCCACCGAAACCAAAACAATGATTTTCTACGTTTCCCCTCACAAACTCCTCAAAACCCTCACCGATTTTATCGCTACTTTCGGTGCCAACCGCCCCGCAAGTCTATCGCGTGAACTCACCAAAGTCCACGAGGAAACCAAACGCGGAACCCTTCAAGAATTGTTGGATTTTTATAAAGATAAAAACGTAAAAGGTGAAATAGTGATGATTGTTTCAGCTAACAAGTAACAGTGTCGCTTTTGCATCAATTCGATATAAAAGAATATTGATTTACAGCTTTGTAACATAATATATTCACAATTTTAGATATGTAGAAGATAAAAATCCAAAAATATGGATTAACTTTCATTCGTTTTTTAATAGAGGAATTGAAACGAGAAAAAAACATTGTAGTTGTTTTATTAGATATTATTCAAAAAAATGCTTTTATTATCTATAGAAACCTCAGGACTTAACTGTTCTGTAGCCTTGTCAAAGGATAATCATATTCTCGCTGGAAAGTCCGAGAATACGGGTAAATTTACTCACTCTGAGAATCTACACCTCTTTATAGAAGCCGTGATGCAACAAGCCTCATTGCCCCTCACCGCCTTAGATGCAATAGCGGTAAGTGCTGGAGCAGGTTCATATACCGGTTTACGCATAGGGATTGCTACTGCTAAAGGTCTCTGTTTTGCCTTAGAGAAACCCCTTATAGCAATTCCTACCCTCCAGATTCTCGCTCATCAAGCCCAAGCCGATTGCATTATCGCAATGCTCGATGCCCGCCGTATGGAAGTGTATAGTGCAGTCTTTAATAGCCAATATGAGTTCGTAACCCCCACCGAAGCCAAAATCCTCGATGAACACAGTTATCAAGAAGAATTAAATAAAGGAAAAGTAACTTTCTTAGGTGATGGAAGTAATAAATTCGCTGCTATTTGTAAACATCCCAATGCCGTTTTTATTCCCAATGCTTTTCCTCAAGCCAAAGATATGCTCCCTTTTGCTATCGCAAAATACAACGCTCAAGACTTTGAAGATATTGCTTACTTCGAACCTACCTACTTAAAATAGACGTTTTTTGTTAAAATTGTTAATTATCATAGCTACAAATTTGCTAATTGGCAAATTATTTATACTTTTGTGCCTTAAATGAAAGTAATTACACTCATCAAAGCAGCGCGACTCCGCACTTTGCCCCTTTCAGTAGCAGGAATTATCACAGGGAGTGCGTTAGCTTATCGCTATGACCCTTCGGCGTTTAGCTGGCAAATATTCGCTTGGGCATTGCTTACAACTATACTGTTTCAAGTGCTTTCTAATTTTGCTAATGACTATGGCGATGGTGTGAAAGGCACCGATAATGAACATCGTTTAGGGCCTCAGCGCGCTTTACAAAGCGGAGCTATAAGTCGCTTGCAACTCAAGCGCATTATACTCATTACCGCAGGACTCTCTATACTCTCAGCATTAATACTTATCTACTTAGCTTTTGGTTGGGAAAACCTGCTCTATATAGTGATATTCTTTGTGTTAGGATTATTGTGTGTAGTAGCAGCTATCAAATACACAGTAGGAAGTTCAGCTTATGGCTATTGCGGTTTAGGCGACCTCTTTGTGTTCGTATTCTTTGGATTGGTGAGCGTGGTAGGCAGTGAGTTTCTCTACTCACAAACCCTCCAATGGATTACTTTTCTGCCTGCTATCTCTATAGGATTGTTAAGTGTAGCAGTGTTGAACCTCAACAATATGCGTGACTACGAGAACGACCAGCGTTCAGGCAAACACACTTTAGTAGTGAAAATGGGAATTTCGCTTGCTAAGTACTATCATTACTATTTAGTGGTGTTGGCAATGCTTGCCCTACTCAGTTTTTCAGTACTGCGCCTCCAAATGCGTTGGGAATTGCTCTATCTGTTAGCTTTCTTTCCTTTGGTAGTACATTTGCTTTCAGTAAAGCGCAACAACGATCTTAAGCTTTTGGACAAAGAACTAAAAGTAGTCGCTCTGAGCACCTTTTTGCTCTCAGTACTCTTTTTTATAGGAATATATATCAGTAAATAAAATACTCATACTTAAAGAATTATCTAATTACTATGGAAATTACTTTTTACGGACACGCCAGCATAGGGATAAAAATAGGTGAAACTCACTTACTCGTCGATCCTTTTATTTCCGAAAACCCTTTAGCGAGTGATATCGATATCAATCAAATAAAAGCTGATTATATCCTCATCACTACGGCTGGGCAAGATCATACTTGGGATGTAGAGAAGATTGCCAAGCGCACTAAAGCTCAAATCATCTCTAATTTCGAGATTGCTCGCTACTTTTTCAATCTTGGTATTGAGAACAGCCACCCTATGGATTTAGGTGGAACTTTCAATTTCCCTTTTGGTTCTGTGAAAATGGTATCGGCGTTGCACTCTTCTACCTTTGAAAATGGTAGTGATGGAGGTGCTGCTTGTGGATTTGTGATCAAAACCCCCGATAAAACAATTTACATTGCGGGCAGTACCGCCTTGCATTTCGATATGCAACTTATTCCAGTGCGTTACAAGCTTGATTTAGCTGTATTACCTGTAGGTGGTAACTTCACTATGGACGTAGAAGATGCTATTATGGCTTCCGATTTCGTAAAGTGTAATAAAATATTAGGATATCACTACAATACAATGTCGCATATCAAAATAGATAAAGATGCCGCCGTACGTAGCTTCAAAGCCAAAGGCAAAGAACTCATACTTTTAGGCGTAGGACAAATTGTAGTAGTATAATTTACTTAGTGTACTAACCCTCTAAAAACGCCAAAGGTCATAGCATAACACTATGACCTTTGGCAAAGTTTTTTATAGTTCATTGTTAATTGAAAATTATTTATTACTTTTGCCATAACTTTATAACCACTCAAATGAGAATTATAGCTAAAAAAACCATTGTTGAATTTTACACACAACATTCCGAAGCTAAATTTCCTTTGGAAGATTGGTATAGAAAAACTATTGTTGCCGAATGGTCTTGTTTTGCAGATATTAAAAAAGACTTCAATAGTGTAGATGCTGTAGGAAATGGTAGATTTGTTTTCAATATCAAAGGCAACCACTTTAGAATAGTAGTACATATACTATTTGTACCTAAAATAATATATATCCGTTTTATCGGTACTCATAAAGAATATGATAGAATTGAAAATATAGATAAAATATAACATTATGATAAAAAATGAAATGCAATACAACGCTATAATGAAACGCATAGGTGAGCTTTTGCAAATAGTAGATGATAATACTCACGAAAGTAACCCTGATTATATAGAATTAATGATTCTTACAGATCTTGTAGAAGCCTATGAAGATATGTATTACCCTATAGAAAATACACTATCAAGTCAGTCATTACCTGTCTCCTAACTCCGAATCTCTAAAAACGCGAAAGGTCATAGCATAACTCTATGACCTTTCGCGTTTTTCTTACTTCTTAACTCTTACCTAATAAGTAAATTCCTTGCTTCCTACTATCACTCCATCTCTCTTTACAACAGCTTTCTGTGGGTATTCATTTTTGAAATACTCGTAAGTGGTCTCTTCCACGTAATCTTGTCCCGAAATATTAGGGTATTTCACTGTTTTCTTAGTGATATTGTTACGACTATAACCTTCTTGTAAGAAAAACTCTGGGTGGGTCATTCTATACGAAAAAAGTAAGTAACGAGGGTTAGTCTTGTTGTCGTAAGTGTAAGTAGTAATTGAAGTCTTACCATTTTCAGTACGTGTGTGCTCTTTCACGGTTTCGTTGTAGTTGAGCACATACTTATCGGTAGCAACTATAGTAGTTTTAGGTCTATACCCTACCGTTTCTGTACGAACAGAAGTTTCTGTATTCACTTCATTAAGACCAAACTTGTAGGTAATGATTGTATAAACCGTAGTTTCAGATGATGTCTTTTTAGTTTTAACATACTCCGAAAGCAGACGACCATCATATTTATACTCCTCTATGATAGGATATGCCCTACCTACTTCAGTAGTTGTTTTTTTCTTGACA
Source organism: Capnocytophaga genosp. AHN8471 (assembly GCF_016806945.1). Lineage (NCBI taxonomy): Bacteria > Pseudomonadati > Bacteroidota > Flavobacteriia > Flavobacteriales > Flavobacteriaceae > Capnocytophaga > Capnocytophaga genosp. AHN8471. The sequence continues at coordinate 266,671 of NZ_JAESPJ010000006.1, read as the reverse complement.
CTTCCCCTTTGAGTATACTCGTTGTACACAGTTTCGCTCTTTTGTATACCGCTTTCTTTGTATACAGTTTTAGTGGGGAAAGACCCATCGTATGAGTTTTCAAACTCCGAAGTAGGGATTTTACTCGTTGCAACTGTATCAACAGTCATTTTCTCTAATAAGCCTATACCAGTGTTGCGATATTTATACTCGCTGGTAATGCTCATTGTGTGGGTGCCTTGCACAGGTAAGATGTTTTCTACAATCTTATCTGCCAAATAAATAGGGTCTTTTTCTGGTTGATAGTCATCTTTGTCATTACAAGCGACTAATAGCCCTACTGCCAAAAGTAATAAACTCACTCGTCTCATTGTATATACTATTTAATTGATTTTCTTTTAGAAAGAATATAGGTCTATATTAAAATAAATTATCTTATAAGTACTTGTTTTTTGAAGATTGTCCCTCTTCGAAGGGACGGAGGCTATACTATAAAAGCCGCAAAAATCTTGCCATATTCACATTATTTATTACTTTTGCAAATTAGAAATTCGTATTTTAGCTATGAAACATCGTTTACCCATACTCCTCTCTCTCCTTATTGCCCTCACCCTTTGGCAATGCGCCCGCCGCGGCTCTCCCACTGGTGGTCCTAAAGATGTTACCCCGCCGGTACTCTTGCAATCTGTGCCCAAATCGGGGGCTATGAAGTTCCACGGCAAGAAAATACGCTTGCAGTTCGATGAGTTTGTGGTAACTAAAGACGTCCGTAAGCAGCTCATCATCTCTCCTCCTATGAAAACTTTTCCTATCATTTCGCCTACTTCGGCTTCTAAATGGTTGGAAATTAATATCGCCGATACTCTTAAACCTAATACTACCTACGTGCTGAACTTCGGTAATAGCATTCAGGATTACAACGAGGGCAACCCGATTTCCGATTTCAAATATGTGTTTTCTACCGGTAGCACTCTCGATTCACTGTGGTATGAGGGCGACATCGCCGATGCAATCGCTCCTAAACCCGATAATTTCGTGACTGTAATGCTCTATCCTTACAACGAGCAGTATAACGACTCATTGGTGTATAAAACGCAACCTACTTATGTAACCAATACCCTCGACAGCCTCGATAGTTTTGTGCTCGAATACCTCAAAGAAGGCAAATACAAACTCATCGCCCTCAAAGAAAAAAGCCCTAATTATATCTTCAATCCTAAGGACGACAAAATTGCTTTTATGGACGAACCTATCACCGTTGCCGATTTGAAAGGCAGTCCACAAGGTTTTTACCCTAAATTGCGCTTGTTCAAAGAAGTGCCTCCTTACAAGGCTCATCGCCCTACACAAGCTGCTGGCAACCGCGTGCAATTTGGCTTTGAAGGCAAAACCGATAGTGTACAAATCAAGCCTATCTCGCCCGTAACTCCCGATTTTAAATATACTATCTCCAAAGACCCTAAGAAAGATACACTCAACTTTTGGTATACCCCTAAACAAAAAGATTCTTTGGTATTTACTATTACCAAAAAACAGAAAACCGATACGTTTAAAGTCCGTTTAAAGGAGATGAAAAACGATAGCTTGCAAATAGAAAACCTCTTTTCGGGCGACTTGCCTATGTACAAGGACTTTGGCTTCAAGAGCAATATCCCTATCGTAAAAACTGACCCCTCTAAACTAAAAGTTTTCGCTGGCAAAGACTCTACAGCGGTGGCTATTCCGTTCAAAACGCGCTTAGACCCCAATAATTTAGAGTACTATCTCTTATTCGATAAGAAAAACGACGAGACCTACCGCATTGAAGCACTCCCTAATGCCCTCACCGATTTTTTCGGACATACGAACGATACCCTAAAAGTAACCGTGCGCACTAAAAAACTCGAAGAGGTAGCTATCCTAAAAATGCACCTCAACACTGCCGAAAACACACTGCAATATCCACTTATACTGCAACTTACCAATGAGAAGGCAACGGAAGTGCTCCGCGAAATTTATATCGAAAAACCTCTAACCGAATATCTGTTCGAGAATGTAACACCTGGTAAATTCCGCTTGCGACTCATTGAAGATAAGAACAAAAATCACCAATGGGATACCGGTAGTTTCTTAGAACATCGGCAACCCGAGCGGGTGTGGTATATGCCTAAAGAAATAGAACTCCGCGCCAATTGGGAAGTTGAAGAAAATTGGCAAATCACTAACCCCTAACAAACTACGTACGGGCGAATTGCAATTCGCCCCTACCAATGATATATAAAATGAAAAAACGCCTTTTCCTCCTCGATGCTTATGCCCTTATTTTTAGGGGCTACTACGCCTTTATCAAGAACCCGCGCATCAATTCCAAAGGATTGAATACTTCGGCGATTCTCGGCTTTATGAACTCCCTTTTCGAGGTGATTAAAAAAGAAAAACCCGACCATCTCGCTGTCGCTTTTGACAAAGGAGGGAGCGTAGCACGCACCGAACTCTTTACCGACTATAAAGCCAATCGCGAGGAAACCCCCGAAGCGATTCGTTTAGCTATCCCCTATATCCACGAAATACTCAAGGCTTTGCACATCCCTATCATCGAAAAAGAGGGGTACGAAGCCGATGATATCATCGGAACGCTCTCTAAACAAGCCGAAGCTCAAGATTACCAAGTGTTTATGGTAACCCCCGATAAAGACTATGCGCAGCTGGTGAGCGACAATATCTTTATGTACCGACCTGCGCGCTCGGGCAATGATATCGAAATTTGGGGTGTGAAAGAGGTGCAAGAGAAATTTGAAGTGCAAAACCCTTTGCAGGTGATTGATTTCCTCGGTATGATGGGCGATGCTGTCGATAATATTCCTGGGCTGCCTGGGGTAGGCGAGAAGACCGCCAAAAAGCTACTCGCCGATTTTGGCTCTATGGAAAATCTCCTCGCTAATACTGATAAACTGAAAGGAAAACTCCGTGAAAATATAGAAAATAACAAGGAAAAAGGCTTGCTCTCCAAACAATTGGCAACCATTATGCTCGATGTGCCGGTAACTTTTGATGAAGCCGATTTTGCAATGTCTCAACCCGATTTTGAAGCGGTGGGCAAGATTTTCGATGAGTTAGAGTTCCGTCAGTTGCTACAAAATTTCCTAAAAACCTACCAACCAGAAGCTGTGGTACAAACTCCCCCTAAGGCTGCTTCAGGGCAGCTGGATTTGTTCTCGCAAGGCGACCTCTTTGCGCAACCGCAATTGGTGAGCGATAAGAAAAACAGCAGCAACACTCCTCATTTCTACCAATTAGCCGATACCCCAATGGCACAACAACTCTTGTTGCAAAGCCTATTGCAACAAACTGAAGTGTGTTTTGATACCGAAACTACTAATATAAACGCTCTCGAAGCCGAATTAGTAGGGATATCCTTCTGCTGGGCAGCTCATAAAGGGCATTATTTGCCATTTCCTAAAGAAAAAGAAGCAGCTACTAAGCTCATAGAGCAATTCCGTCCGTTTTTTGAGAATGAACAGATAGCTAAAGTAGGTCAGAATTTGAAATACGACCTCAAAGTGTTGCAAAACTATGGAATTGAGGTACAGGGCGCTCTCTTCGATACGATGATAGCCCATTACCTGCTAAATCCCGATATGCGTCACAATATGGATATCCTCAGCGAAACCTACCTGAACTATACACCTATTGCTATCGAGAGCCTTATTGGCAAAGGGAAAACCCAGCGATCTATGCGTACCGTGCCTATCGATGAGGTAAAGGAATACGCTGTGGAAGATGCCGATGTCACTTGGCAACTCAAAAAAGTGTTCCAAACTCAAATGTCTCAAGTAAATGCCCAAAAAATCTACACCGATTTAGAGGCACCTCTCATCAAAGTGTTGGCGGCTATGGAACGCGAAGGGATAAACCTCGATGTGGATTTTTTAAAAGAATACGCTAAAACCTTAGATGCCGATATTGCCCAACTCGAAACAACTATAGCTGAGCAGGCTGGCGAGACTTTCAATTTGGCATCGCCTAAACAACTCGGCGACATTCTCTTTGAAAAACTGAAGATTGACAGCAAACCGAAAAAAACGAAAACCGGTCAGTATGCTACTTCCGAAGAAGTCTTAGCGCCTTTTGCTGCCAAACATAAAATCGTAGCCGATATATTGGAGTGGCGACAAGTGCAGAAACTCAAATCTACTTATGTAGATGCCTTGCCTTTAGAGGTAAATAAAAGTACGGGTCGTGTGCATACTACCTATATGCAAACAGTAGCTGCTACAGGTCGACTCAGCAGCAACAACCCTAACTTGCAGAATATCCCTATCCGCACCCCTCGTGGGCAGCAGGTGCGCAAGGCGTTTATCGCTCGCAATCCCGATTATGTGCTCCTCTCTGCCGACTATTCGCAAATAGAACTCCGCATCATCGCTGCCCTCAGCGAAGAACACAATATGATTGAGTCCTTCCTCCGCAATGAGGATATTCACCGTTCTACCGCGGCAAAGGTGTTCCACGTGCCTTTGGAAGAGGTAACCCGCGAGCAACGCAGCCACGCCAAAACCGTGAATTTTGGGATTATATATGGCGTATCGGCATTTGGGCTATCTGCACAAACCGACCTCTCCCGATCCGAAAGCAAAGAACTGATAGACACCTATTACGCTACCTATCCTAACCTGCGCAACTATATCAATAAACAAATAGAGTTTGCTCGCGAGCACGGCTATGTAGAAACCATTTTAGGCAGACGCCGTTATCTACCCGATATTCATTCGCATAACCAAGTAGTGCGTGGAGGCGCTGAGCGCAACGCTGTGAATGCCCCTATACAAGGCTCAGCAGCCGATATTATCAAAATCGCAATGATACGCATATACAACCAGTTGCAAGCCCAAAAACTCCAAACCCGTATGCTCCTCCAAGTACACGACGAGTTAGTGTTCGATGTGCCTAAAACCGAATTAGAACTCGTAAAACCCCTTGTCAAAGAAGTGATGGAAAACGCCTTCACCCTTGCCGTTCCCCTCGTCGCCGATTTAGGTGTAGGCAACAACTGGCTCGACGCGCATTAATTGTGTCGCCGCCGGCGACACAATTTCAAAAATATTAAAAATATGTCCAAAAAGAATGTCACTACACTTTGCCAAAGTTTTAATTGCTCGTCGTGCTACGACCTTTGGCAAAGTTGACCTCTCTGATTATCAATAATTTTTGAAGTATGTTGTGTATGTACGGGCGTTTTGCAAACGCCCTTAAAGAAAAAAATCGGATAACTTCTTTAAAATTAAACGTTATTCCCTTGTTAATTGTTAATTTATGTACAAAACCCTTCCTAAAAAACGCTATCAAAAAACCTTGAGTATTCTCAAGCGATATGCTCCTCAGGGGAGTACAATCCTCGATATAGGGGTAGAAAATCCTTTTTCAACGATTATGAAAGAGGAAGGTTATACGGTGCTTAATACTACCGGTCAGGATTTAGATTTCGAGGCAAATACCCTTCAGAATTTTCAATCCGATTTCACTACCGCTTTAGAGATTTTAGAACATTTGGTGAACCCTTTGGCTGTACTGCAAAATGTCCCTACAAATAAAATATTGATTACAGTACCTTTGCGACTTTGGTTTGCCAAAGCTTACCGCAATACTGCCGACTCCCGCGACTGTCATTACCACGAGTTTGAAGATTGGCAATTAGATATGCTTGTTGAAAAAGCAGGATTTCGGATTGTATATAGAGAAAAATGGACGCACCCCGTGAAGAAGTTAGGCTTACGTCCGCTGTTGCGGTATTTCACTAATAGGTATTATGCCGTAGTAGCCGAGAGAATTAACAAGTTAGAAAATTAGCAGATTAGCAAATTATAAAATGACGAAAAAAACAACAATAGTAAGTATTATCCCGCTACTCATATTCGTAGCTATATTTTTGGGTAGTGGTATTTATTTCGATAATTTCTATTCATTGCCAGCACCTATTATTGCGCTTTTTGCAGTGGTAGTAGCTTTGCTTATCTACCGCGCACCTCTCAACCAAAAGATAGCCCTTTTCTTCAGAGGGGCAGGCAATAGCAATGTGTTGCAGATGTGTGTAATAGCCCTTTTGGCAGGTGCTTTTGCTTCGGTAGCCAAAGCCTCTGGCAGCATTGATAGCATTGTAAATATGGGGATGTACTACATTTCACCCGAATACTTCCCCGTAGGTATTTTTGTAATTGCCTCTTTCCTCTCGTTTGCAACAGGGACCTCGGTAGGTACCATTATGACCCTTTCACCTATTGTCTTCAATTTAGCTTTTGAAAGTCATTCCGATACCGCCCTTATAGGGGCTGCTTTGCTTTGTGGTGCGATGTTTGGCGACAATCTGTCCCTCATTTCCGATACTACTATTGCCGCCACTCAGTCGTTAGGTTGCAAGATGAGTGATAAGATGAAAACCAATGCTCAAATAGCACTTCCTGTTGCGCTGCTATCGGCGGTGATTCTCTTCTTTATAGGAAACCCAGGTGCTACCACCTTCACTCATAGCGAAGCCTATCACACCTTCAATCCCTTGCTCATTTTGCCTTATGTAGCAGTAGTGGTCATTTCGCTTTTTGGAGTAAATGTATTCGTATCACTGTTCTTGGGAGTTGTGTTCTCAGGTGTTATGGGATTCTCCTACAACAAGTTCTCTTTCTTAGAATTTACCCAACACACTTACAAAGGCTTTATGGATATGGCTGATATCTTCTTCCTCTACTTCATCATCGGTGGATTAGCCTTTTTAGTAGAGCGCTTTGGCGGCATTCAGTTTCTGATGAACCTCGTTGCCAAACGTATCAAGAGTGGAGCTTCAGCCTTGCTGGGAATGGGCTTTTTAGTAACTGTTGCCGATGTGTGTGTAGCGAATAATACGGTGGCAATTCTCATCGTTTCTAAAATAAGTAAGCGCATAGCCGAGCAGTTCCAAATACCCCTCCGCAATGCGGCTTCAGTATTAGATATCTTCTCGTGTTATGCGCAAGGTCTCATTCCTTATGGAGCACAAGTAATCGCCCTATACCAATTTGCCCATACGATGGACTATTTATCTTTGGTAGGGTACTCAGTCTATCTTCACCTTTTACTTATAGCTACTTTAGTGTATATAAAAGTAAGAGGAAAAGTTTAATAACTATAATGTTGCTAAAGAAAGAGAGGTGGTTTCAGGGGCTTCCCATTGAGGTTTTTGTATTGCTTCAATGTGTGAGGTATCGTAACCCGCAAACGCTTTAAGGTAGTGTTGCAAGGTAACGCCATTGCCATCGGCAAAGTTATATCCCCCTTGATGTTTGAAGAATTTCTTCACTGAACTCTCACCAGCCAAGTGAGCGGCTGCCAATATCCCCGATTCAGTAATGTGAATCCCGTTGATAGTTTTGCCTACATATTTTTTAATTTCTTTGCGCAAAAACCATTTAGTGCGCTGTAAGCTCAACACAAACACTTGTTCTTGTTGTTCAGGAGAGTTCAAAAATTGTTGGGTATCAGTTACGCCATAGAAGCGAAGGGCGCGTTTCCCAAATTGATATTTCCCCATATAGCCAAAACGGTTTACAATAGTGTAGTTACCGCGTGATTCGCGATAGGCTAAAGCTTCTTTAAATCCAATAAATGTTTTTCCTGTGTGGAGAGTAAAAGAAGTGGGAAGTAGTGTGCTATTCGCAGTTGCTTCTGCTGGCATAGCGGTGGCCATTTGAGGTACATCAACTACAAAAGTAGGTGGAATTGTGATTACTTTTGTCTCTTCATCTTTGATCGTAAAACCTAAAAAGGCAAAGACCATTACTGCAAAAAAATACCTCTTTTTAACTAATTTCATAAATTTTGTTTTCTTTAAGACTGACGGTTTTCTACAAGAGAAAAAGCCTGCTTAAAATTATTTCGGCGGCAAAATTACAAAAATTATGCCAAGTACCAAAATTTAGAGTTCGTTTTTTTTTTATTTTCCCCGTCCCAAAACCAATTTGCTAATTTTCTCATTTGCTCATTTGCTAATTTTCTCTATCTTTGCACCGTGTAACATCAGCTTGAAGTTTCGGCTTCTGCTTAAAAACTTAATTTACAATGAAAAAGATATACGCTTTATGTGTTCTTTTTCTTGCTTTAGCGTGCAAGAAAGACAACGATGAAACCCCTTTGTTAAGTAGTGAAAAAAATATTCTTTCATTTACCTTTATTGTAGAAGGTACTACTTATACTAGTACAATTAGCAATACCGCCATTACTGCCCAATTACCCGAAGATACCAATCTTACCACTCTTACCCCTACCATCACCTTCTCTAAAGGGGCTACTGTAACTCCTAATAGCGGTGTAGCTCAAGATTTCTCTAAAGAAGTAAGCTATACCGTAACTGCCGAAGATAAAAGCACTAAAATCTACAAAGTGCTCATAACTACCGAAAAAACACCACAGCCTAATGAGCCTATACAAATTGGCCACGTCCCTAATGAATATACTACAAATAAAGCAGGAGGCGAGGTAGTTTATTTTGATGTCAATACCTTGCCCGTTAAAAAAGAACAGATAAAAGTAGAACTCGTTAAACGCCGCTCTCCATTTGATACTTACTCCCTTAAAGTACAAAAAATCGATAAAAAAGAAAGACGTGTATATGTAGTATTACCTCCCACTTATAAAAATGGCGAATACTACTTCAAGGCAACTTTTGATAAAGAAGAAGTAGAAAGTGGCGTTTTTACCTTAGATAGCGGTGAGATAGTACTAAATGTGTTAGATGTTATTATGTTCGAACCTGTTACTTCCTTAGCAACTACCGAATTGCAAACCTTTAAAACAGTGGTATATGCTAATACTGAAGCCTTGAAAAAATATACTTATTATCTGAGAAAAGGCACCCACGACTACCAACTTACAGTGAGTGACATCTCCAATTATAACATTCAATTTAAGATGTTCAATACACCTGCAGGAGCATTTAGCGGAGGTAACGACTTTAAGTTTGTAGTAAAAGGTGGCACTAAAGAACAAGTACTTCCTTTTGTGAATAGTGAAAAGCAACCTATAACAATAGAACCCGTTTACACACCCATAATCAAAACGCTTTCTAAAACAACACTCAAGGCAGGTGATGAATTAACAGTTACAGGAGAGTATTTTGCTTATACCGGTATGAACTTTGATAGAAACTATAGATTTTGCACTTTGCTTTTGATGCAAGGTAATGAAGTGAAAGCAACACTTTATCCTTCGTATAAAACACCTACTGAGGCTACTTTTAAAGTAGAAAATGAGGTTCCTGCAGGCAAATACAAGGTTGTACTCTCCTCTCAAATACAGCTGAAATCAGAGCCTTTTAGCCAAGAAATTACTATTCAAAAAACGACTGCTACCTCCTCCGCGCGTCTAAAAATTACTAAAGCTGAGGTTATAGATGAGAATGCTACTTTCTTCCGCAAGCAAGTGATGATTACTTTTAATGAAACTATAGATAGTGCTCGTATAGAAGCCATTGTATTCCCTAATTTGAGAATAGAAAATGTTATAAGATACCCTAAAACTATAAGTTCACATACTCTATCAGATAATGAATACAACTATTTAGTAAACGAACTCCCCAAAGGTTATGTAATCATTAAGGAAAATGGCAAAGAATACCAAGCAGAGTTTTCTTTGGTAAAAGGAAATTAAATCTCATTTTCTCAGAGCCTCTCAGAGTCTCTCCCTACTATCAACAAATCGATAAATTAACTATATGAAACCCATTGAACGAGCGGCACGTCTATTTGCCGACATCAACGAACTGCTGATTTCCAGCGGTGCCAATACCCGTAGAGTAGAACGCAATGTAGAACGCATCTCTAATGCCCTTAACTACCATTGCGAAAACTTCTATTCACACGCTGCTATTGTGCTTACTGTGCAGGATAAAGCTACAGGCGAAAAGGAAACTATCGTACGTACAATCCCTCATCACGGAGTAAACTTCAGCGCTATTTCTGATATTAGTATCCTTTCTTGGGAAGCTACTGAAAAGAAACTCCCTATCGAAGAAATTGAAGAACAAGTTGCAACGATTAAAGCCAAACCTCATTACAATATGTATGTGATGTGGTTCTTCGTATCGGTAGCAGGAGGTTCATTAGCCTATGTATTTGGTAAAGAACAAGCTAGTTATACCGAGTTTGCAATGTCGTTTATAGCAACCTTATTAGGTTTAGCGGGACGTCGTATCCTGCAGTTGCGCAAGTTCAATGTGTATATCTGTTGGGGGTGGGCTGCTTTTGTGTCGGTAGCCGTGATGAGTATCTTCCGTTTGGCGGGAGTAGAGCAGTACCATAATGCCTTGGCGGCTTGTGTATTGTGGTTAGTGCCTGGAGTACCTCTTATCAACGGATTTATCGATATGCTCTCTGGCTGTATTGTAGCAGGGATAGCTAAACTCACACACGCTGCTATCTTGGTTTTTATGATTTCATTAGGTTTTTATTTAGCTTTACTATTATTTGGTTATGAACTTCCTTGATGTATTTTTAGGATTAGCCGAACGCATCTTTTGGTCGATGTGGATTTCTATTGGCTTTGCTTTATTGTTCAACACTCCCCGCCGTGCCTTGTGGATTACAGGGGTGTTAGGCGGTATAGGTTGGGGGATTAAGTTTATACTTTTAGGTACTATAATGCCCGAGCAAATTGTGATTACCTCCTTTTTAGGAGCTTGTGCCGTGGGGCTCTTGGCGGTCTATTTCGCTCATCGCGTACATACACCTCCTATTGTGTTTACGATACCTGCCGTTATCAATATGATTCCTGGTAAATATGGCTATGAGTTTATGATGAAAATCATCCAAATAGTAACCGTTGAAACCCGTCAGGATGAAACCCTCGACCTGCTTTATCAAACTTTTAAACTCGGTTTGCAAACAGGTTTTATTACTATGTGTTTAGCCTTTGGAGTGATTACCCCTATGTTACTCTTCAATACCTATTCGGTAAAAGGTAAAGACCTCAACGATTTTATCAAACGCCGCTTAACACGCAAAAAAACAAAAGCCGAATTAGAAGGAAAAGTAGAAGAAAATGAACCCGTATAACATCAATTGTTAATTGTGTAACGTGTTAATTGTTAATTGTTAATTGTTAATTGTTAATTGAATAAATATGCCTGAATTCTCAGCTATTGATTTTGAAAGTTTGATTAAAGATTGGATTAAAGGACTCATCAATTTCGCCCCTACTATGATCGGGGCTATTGCCCTCTATTTTATAGGGCGTTACATCATCCGTTTTATTGTAAAACTCCTCAAAGGATTGATGGAACGCCGTGGAGTAGACCTCGCTTTGCAAGGTTTTTTGTTACAAGTAGTCCGCTGGATACTCTATATTGCCCTCTTCCTCACCATTGTACAGGTGATAGGCTTGCCCGCAACCCAGTTTATCGCAATCATCACCAGTGGTTTTGTAGCAGTAGGCTTGGCGTTACAAGGGTCGTTGTCTAACTTCGCTAGCGGGATAATGATACTCATTTTCAAACCTTTCCGCGTAGGCGATGTAATCGAAGGTAATGGCGAAAAAGGAACCGTGAAAAACATCGGTCTCTTTGCTACAACCCTCAACAAAGCCGATAACGAACAAGCGATAATCCCTAACACCCAGCTGTTTAGCAATAGTATTATCAACTACAGCAGGGAAGAAAAACGCCGTGTGTATGTGCTTGTAGGTATAGGGTATAGTTCCGATATCCAAAAAGCCCGTGAAGTGCTCTTGCAAATTGCCAAAGAGGAAGTCAAAGCCCTTCCTGATCCCGCTCCTGTGGTTTATGTAGATGCCTTAGCCGATAGTTCCGTAAATATGTCGTTGCGCTATTGGTGTCTCACTCCCAACTATTGGGAGTGCTATTTCCGCACTATAGAAGCTATCAAAAACCGCTTCGATGCCGCCGGTATAGAAATTCCATTCCCTCAAGTGCAAGTACATCAATAAAGTAAGAAAGCGGCTCGCTCCTTTGGCAAAGTTGATTACCTGATAATCATTCGCTTTTTCAGTATATTGTAGGGGCTAATGGCAATTAGCCTCACTATTTAATTACAATCTTATATAAAGGAATTATCAAAAAGAAATTAGTAATTAAAGTGTTAAAATAATGTTAAAAAATTTTTTTATTGCTAATTTATATATACTTTTGTTTCATCTTAACATCTAAAAAAATAAGTCATAATGAAGAACATTTTATTATTAGCTACGGTAGCCTTAACATTTGCCAGCTGTAGCAAAAGTGATGACAATATCTCTTCGGATAACTACGAGCTAAGTAATGATGGTCGTACTCTTGTGAAGTGGACAAATAGCAATACTACCACTCTTGATATGCAAGCCGATGGTAACTTGCAGAAAGTAAATTTTATAGGGGATAACGCTTTCAGAATGAAAGAAGCTCTTACTTCTATTACCTTTCCTAAGGACTTATACCGAATAGGAACAGAGGCTTTTTATGCAACTAACCTCAGTGGAGGGGTGAAGTTCAATGTCAATTCAGAAACTGAAGTTAATTTTGGATCACGAGTTTTTGCTCGTACTAATATTACAACAATAGAACTTCCTAATGCCAATGGAATAAGTGATGAGATGTTTGATTCTTGTCAGTCTTTAAAAGAAGTTAAACATCAAAGAATGATAAGAGTAATAGGTAGTTATGCTTTTAGTAACTGTAGATCTCTTGAATACTTGTTTTTTCACGATTCATATCTTACAAAGGTAGAGCAAGGAGCTTTTGCAAATTGTGAAAAGTTAAGAGTTGTAACTTTGCCTCTATTGGTTACTGAGATAGGAGATGTAGCCTTTGCTAATTGCAATGCTTTAGAGTCAATTACTATTAATGCTAAAACTCCTCCAACTTTGGGTGAAGATGTATTCTATGGAGTGAAGAATATTCCTAGAATTTATGTATTTAGCAGAGATGCTTACATAAATGCTCCAGGTTGGAGTAAATATGCCAATAGAATATATTCTAAATAATATTTTGTTGTTAATTGCTCTTTATTTACTACCTTTATGGTGTTTTTAATATCATAAAATGATTATGCAATGAAAAAAATCTTCTTTTTGGTTTTCATAACTATCGCTTTAGCAGCTTGTTCCAAAAGCAATGGCGACAGCGCAAATGTGCCCGAAACCGACTACCAGCTCAGTGCCGATGGCTTAACCTTAGTCAAATGGCTCAATCCTCTTACCTCTGGTATCAATATGCAAGCTGATAGCCGTTTGCGTGAAGTGAATACTATTGGCGAAAAAGCCTTTAAAGATTGCAGCCGACTCCAATCCGTCATCTTCCCCGATAACCTCAAAGAAATCAATACCGAAGCCTTTGCTGGAACCGATCTCCGCACTTCAGTAGTCTTCAATTCTTATTCCGATGTAGTGTTTGGCGAAAGAGTTTTTAGCAATACCCGTATCACCTCAATAACACTTCCTAAAACCAAAGAGTTGTCAGCTGAAATTTTTGCAAATTGTACTGCCTTGAAAAACATTACTTTTGCAAAAACAGGTAAAATCGGCAGAGGGGCTTTTAAAGGCTGTACAGCCATTGAACAAATCGACCTCTCTCAAGCTGAAGCTATTGCCATAGGTGCAGAGACTTTTGCCGGTTGTAAACGCCTCAAAAAAGTGATTCTCTCGGTAACAATGAACCTCAAACCTATAGGTGACAAAGCTTTTGCCAACTGTGAGTCCTTAGAAAATCTCACCGTACTCGCGCTTTATCCCCCCTATTTTGAAGGTAACCCTTTTCAAGGCATCTCTTATCCCACAGTTTACGTGCCCGCTACTCCCGATGATTTGATTGATATATACAAAAGAGATTCCCAATGGAAAGCATTAGCTGATAAAATTCATAAACTATAGCTAAAGCATTCATTTTTCTTACACTAACATTGCTAATTGATTTTTATTCCATACATTTGCAACAAAATTATAGAAACTATGGAAGCAGAACTTATAAATGATGTCCTAACTGAAGATACACTTCTTTTTGAACAACAAAAAGAGGCCAAAAGATATAGCATACAAAAAGGATTAGAGGAAGATAAAGCAGGGCTACATATTCCTCAAGACGAAGTAGAACGTGAAATGGAAGCGATATTATGGTCGTAGTTTGGACTCCTAAAGCAAAGGAAGAACTAAAAGAAATCCTTGTCTATTGGAAAAAGAGAAATAAAAGTAATGCTTATTCTGTTAAACTAAATGCTGAAGCGCAAAAAGTAGCTAAATCTCTTATTAAAGATCCATATATTTGGCCTATAGAAGAAGATTATGAAGATGTTCGCTCTGTTTTAGTGTTTTACAATTATTCTATGTTTTATAGAGTAGAGGAAAATATTATCCGTATTCTTTCTTTTTGGGACAATCGTAGAAATCCTGATAGTTTAGATTTATTTGATTTTTAAAAAATGAAAAACCTTACCCTTTTTACTCTTATCTTTGTCGCTTTGGCAAGTTGTTCTAAGAGCGATAACAGCAATACCCCTGCCCCTCATCGCTCTACCCCCGATTACGACATCTCAGCCGATGGTCGTACCCTCATCAAATGGAAAAACCCTAATACTACCGAGTTGGATATGCAAGCAGATAGTGAGTTGAGGCGCGTCAATACTATTGCTAAAGAGGCTTTTAAAGAACATCAAAATCTCCAATCAATTACTTTCCCTAACAACCTCAAAGAAATAGAAGAAAGTGCTTTTGAAGAAGCTAGCCTCAGTGGTACTGTTACCTTCAATACCAACGCTACAGTAGTTTTTGGCGATAAAGCTTTCTTCAAAACAAAAATTAGAAAACTCTCCCTTCCTAATGTAAAAAGACTGCCCTATAGCGTATTATCAATGTCTTATAATCTCGAAGAATTACACTTCAATAAAGTAGAAATATTAGGATTTGGCGCTATTGGGTGGAATTATCTAAAAGAAATTAACTTAGAAAATACAGGTATTACCGAAATAGAAACTGTCGGTATTTCGGGCTGTACTGAGGTAGAGAATATCGTCCTTCCCGCTACAATCAAAGTCATAGGATACGATTCTTTTTGGCATTGCAAACGTCTCAAAACAATTACTATTAATGCTGTAAATCCCCCTACTTTAACCAATTACCCTTTCAAAGATACTAATTTGCAAAAGGTATATGTACCCCAAGCCTCAGTAGAGAAGTATAAGGCAGCACCCTTTTGGAAAGATTTCGCTGCTAAAATTCAAGCAAAACCATAATAATTAACATCAATTCGATATAACAGAATATTGATTTACAGCTTTATATCATAATATATTCACAAAATAATTCACCGTCAGGTGAAAATTCGTGTTTCACATACCCAGCTGTGAGCCCTCGCTGGCTTTGTGGGAGATTAAAAATATTTTACTAATTGTTAATTGTTAACTATCAATTGTTAATTGAAAATTATGAACTTTACCACAGCTCGTGAGCACCTTAAAAATGTGCTCCTTCCCACTCCCCTCATCTACAGTCCTATCTTCAGTGAAGAATCAGGCAACAATATCTACATCAAACCCGAAAATCTCCAAAAAACAGGAGCTTTCAAAATTCGTGGCGCTTATAACAAAATGCTCAAACTCACCGAAGCTGAAAAACAACGGGGGGTTATTGCTTCTTCGGCGGGCAATCACGCCCAAGGGGTTGCTTATGCAGCCCGCGAGTTGGGTATCAAAGCGGTGATTGTAATGCCTAAAACTACCCCGCTCATCAAAGTGCAGTCTACTAAAAAATACGGTGCTGAAGTGGTGCTCTACGGCGATGTGTACGATGATGCTTACCAAAAAGCCAAAGAGTTAGAAGAAAAAGAAGGCTATGTATTTGTGCATCCTTTCAATGACCCCGATGTGCTTGAAGGTCAAGGTACTATTGCCCTCGAAATCCTTGAACAGTTACCTCAAACCGATGTGATAGTCGTACCTATAGGTGGTGGCGGACTCATCTCGGGGATTGCCTGCTCTGCTAAACAAATAAAACCCGAAATAAAAATCGTAGGAGTAGAACCCTCAGGCGCTGCTTCGGCTACCGAAGCGCTTAAGAAAAATAAACTCGTTACCCTGCCCGAAGCCAATACTATCGCCGATGGAACTGCCGTAAAACGCATAGGGGAACTCAATTTTGAGTATATCAAAAAATACGTAGATGAGGTAGTAACTGTCGATGATTATGAACTTACTGAAGCCTTCTTGTTACTCACTGAAAAACACAAAATTATCGCCGAAAACTCAGGGGTTTTGCCTTTGGCTGCCCTTAAAAAACTCACAGACCGCAATAAAAATGTCGTGCCTGTAGTGAGTGGCGGCAATATCGATGTCTTGATGATTTCCTCAATGATAAACAAAGGATTGGTGAGCCGCGATCGTATTTTTAACTTCTCAGTAAGCATCCCCGACCGCCCTGGTGAACTCGCTAAAATTACCCACATCATTGCCGATGTAGGCGCTAATATTGTCAAACTCGCTCACAATCAGTTTAAAAATCTTTCTCGTTTCCGCGATAAAGAAGTACTTATCACCGTCGAAACTAATGGTACCGACCACATCCAGCAGTTAGTACAAGCCTTTGAAGAAAAAGGTTACGCAATCAAATAAGAGATAAGAGGTATGAGGTATGTGAGTAAAGCCTGTGAAGAGCATAGTAACCTTCTATCCCCTATCTCCTAAAATCCCAAATAGAACTCTTTTGTAAGTGCTTTATATTCTTCGGTATATACCCCTCGTTCTTTTTCAATAATGAGAATATGGATGGGGTAGGAGGGGAGTGAGGTTCTGCCAAAGAGCATCATACTGCGTTTGAGTTCGCTTTGTGCATTGCCGCGTGTATGAGTGATTTGTTGGGGGAAAAGTCCGAAAGTAACTGCCAAAGTGATAAATCTTTCACTTTCGGTATATGGAAGAATAACGCTAAACTTCCCTTCAACGGCTAACAAACGATTTACTCCCTCCAAGAGTTGTTCAGGAGGTAGCGCATCGCTAAAACGAGCGGTGTTGCGCGCTTTTTCAGGAGTTTTATAATCAGTAGGGTAGAAGGGAGGGTTAGAGATAATCAAGTCGTAAGGCTCGTCCATTTCAGTAAAAAATTCTTCAAACGATGCGTGATAGCAAAAAAGTCGGTCGCCCCACGGACTTGCTTCAAAATTTTCAGTACATTCTATATAAGCACTTTCATCAATTTCCACAGCATCAATAGTCATTGCCTCAGATCGTTGGGCGAGCATTAGGGCGAGTAAGCCTGTGCCAGCCCCAATATCCAAGATACTTTGAGGCTGCTCTATAGTTGTCCACGCGCCGAGAAGTACGCTATCAGTGCCTATTTTCATTGCACTTTGAGTCTGCTTTACACTAAATTGTTTAAATTGAAAGGTCATAGTTGTCAGGTGTTAGGGGGTCAGGGTTCAGAGTTTTCGCCGCAAAAATAGCAATAATCCCCAAACCTTCAAATCTCTAAATCGTTATTTGTCACTCCCACTGCTCCCACTGCTACCGTTCCCACCATTCCCCCCCTCTCTTTTCCAGATAGTCATTCGTCTCTCGTCATTCGTCATTCGTCTCTCGTCATTCGTCATTCGTTTCTCGTAATTTATATGGTTTTTCTGTTAAAACTGCTCCTTTTATTGTTATTTCTGTGTTAAAAAGAAAAACATCCCAACTTCCTTTTATTTGCTAATGATTTATATTATGTAAATGCTTTTTTCATCTTCTTTTTTCTATATAAATTAACAAATATAACTTTTTTTCGTTATCTTTAAAAATCATTTGCTTTTTCCTTGTTTCGTTTTAGGTAAATTTATACTTTTGCACCGTCAATTTTTAACATTTATTTTATGAATTACCCTAAGCTATTCTTTGTGTTTAGTGTCTTTTTCTTACTTTTGGGAGGACTCTATGCACAAGATAAAACGGTAACGGGTGTCGTTACTGATGAAAGCAAAACCCCGCTTATCGGGGTGAGTGTAGTGGTTAAAGGCACTACTCGAGGCGTTTCTACCGACTTTGACGGGAAATTTACCCTCCAAGCCAAAGAAGGTGAAACAATTGAATTTAGTTCAGTGGGATATGTCGCTCAAGACAAGAAAGTAACAGGAGCTGGCAAAACACTGAATATGAATGTTGTCCTTAAAGAGGAAACCCAGCAACTCTCCGAGGTGGTGGTAACCGCTTTAGGTATCAAACGCGAAGAAAAAGCGTTGAGCTACAATGTGCAACAGGTGAAATCCGAAGAACTCACCAAAGTGAAAGCTCCTAACTTTGTAAACAGCCTCAATGGTAAAGTTGCAGGGGTTACTATCAACAAAAGTGCTTCAGGGCCAGGAGGTGCTACTCGTGTGATAATGCGCGGTGAGAAATCTATTGAAGGTAGTAACAACGTGCTTTATGTGGTAGACGGGATTCCGCTTTTCAACACCCAAGCTGGTGGCGACAATAGTGGTATCAAAGGTGAAGGTCGTGTAGGTAGTGAAGGTATCGCCGACTTCAACCCTGAGGATATTGAGAGCATCTCGGTGCTCAGTGGCCCTTCGGCAGCTGCCCTCTATGGTAGTAATGCCGCCAATGGGGTGATTCTTATCAATACCAAAAAAGGTAAAGAAGGCAAAATGCAAATTTCACTCTCTTCTACTACCGAGTTTAGCAAACCTTTTATATTGCCTGAATTCCAAAACACTTATGGCAACCGCAGTGGGCAATATAGCAGTTGGGGTAGCAAATTGGCAATTCCTAGCAGCTACGACCCCGCAAAAGACTTCTTTGAAACAGGTACTAACTTTATCAACTCACTCACCCTTACAGCGGGTAACAAAACCAATCAAACTTTCTTCTCAGCTGCGAGTACTAACAACAATGGCGTAGTGCCTAACAATAGTTACCACCGTTATAACTTCACAGTGCGTAACACTACTTCGCTATTTGAAGATAAAGTACAATTAGATTTGGGTGCTTCGTATGTCAAACAGAAAGATATGAATATGGTCTCTCAAGGTGAGTATTGGAACCCTATTGTAGCCGCTTATCTCTACCCTCGTGGTGAGGATTTTGAAAAGATAAAAACCTTTGAACGTTACGATACTTCTCGTTATTTCGCTACCCAATATTGGCCTCTCAGCGAAAGTAGATTTGCTCCTCAAAACCCTTATTGGACAGCTTATCGCAACTTGGCGTCTAACAACAAAGACCGATTTATGTTCAATGCAGGACTTACCTACAAAATCACTTCTTGGGCAAATGTTGCAGCACGCGCTCGCTTAGACAAAAGCTATATCAATTTTGAACGTAAACTCTACGCCTCATCAAATGAGATTTTTGCCAAACCTAATGGTGCTTATGAATATGCGAATTACAACGACCACCAATTCTATTCCGATGTGATTGGAACCATCAACAAACAGTTTTTTGACGATTGGAGTCTAATGCTCAACCTTGGGGGTAGCTATTCCGATTTTGATGCTATAGAACGCGGCTACGGTGGTAACTTGCAATTAGTGCCTAACCTATTTGCTATCCAAAATATTACACCTTCCGAAGGTAAAATAACCGAAAGATATGGCGATGTCCGCCGACGCAATGTAGCAGTGTTTGGAAATGCCGAAATTGGGTTCAAACGTTGTGCTTACCTTACTCTCTCAGGGCGTAATGAGTGGGATTCTCGCTTAGTAAATTCAGCGGAAGAATCTTATTTCTATCCTTCAATTGGTTTTTCTGCCGTGATTTCCGAAATGGGTGAGATGCCTGCTTTCTTGAATTATTTCAAAGTCAGAAGTTCATATACCGAAGTGGCTTCCCCTATCGCGTGGTCAGGTCGTACTCCTGGTACTATTACCCAAAAAATCGTCGGTGGGGTAATCAAACCCGAAGAGATATACCCTTATGCCGATTTCAAAGCCGAACGTACTAAATCCTACGAATTAGGGCTTAGCTTGCGCCTCTTCAAACACTTCAATATCGAGTCTACTTGGTATCGCTCTAACACTTATAACCAAACCTTTATCGCTAACCTGCCAGAATCTACAGGTTATAAATATATCTATTTGCAAGCAGGTGATGTACAAAATAGTGGTATAGAATTAAGTGTAGGCTATCGCAACCAAATAGGCGGTGTAGATATTGCTAGTTCAGTATCTTATACTCGTAATAAAAACGTGATTAAGAAGATGGTGAAAAACTATAAACATCCTTTCATTCAAGAACCTTTCAATATCGATGAAGTGAGCAAAGAAAATGGTAGAACTATCTTGAAAGTTGGTGGAAGTATTAGCGATGTATACGCTTCTAAATTCTTGAAAAAAGACAATCAGGGGTATATCAATATTCCTGAAAGTGGCGATATCACTCTTGAAGATACTAAACCGGTGTATTTAGGCAAAACTACTCCTGATTTCCTTTTGGGTTGGAACAACTCTTTTGGCTATAAAGGTTTTGGTTTGAGTTTCCTTATCAGCGGTCGTTTTGGAGGTATCGTAACCTCTTCTACCCAAGCGATTTTAGACCGTTTTGGAGTCTCTAAAGCCTCTGCTCTTGCCCGCGACAATGGTGGGGTAGCACTCCCTGGTCAAGGTAAGTACGACACTAAAAAATACTATGAATTAGTGGGTACAGGCGAAAGTAATTTGGCAGGATATTACACTTACGATGCTACCAATGTACGCTTGCAAGAGTTATCAGTGAGCTATACTTTCCCTACCAAATGGTTTAAAAAGAAAATCGATGAGCTCACAGTATCAGTTATCGGCAACAACGTGTGGATGATCTACAACAAAGCTCCTTTCGACCCTGAACTTACCCCTTCTACCGCTACTTATGGTCAAGGTAACGACTATTTTATGCAACCTAGTTTGCGTAGCATAGGATTTAATGTAAAAGTAAAATTGTAATGTTATGAAAAAGAGATTATTTATATATACCTCTATAGCTCTTGCAGCGATTTCTTGTAATAAATTTGAAGAAATCAATACCGATGCCTTTGGGGTAACCCAAGAAATGGGTAAGAGAGATGGTATTACTATTGGGGCAAAAATTACCTCTATGCAAGCCCAAGTAGTACCTGTAGGTACGCAAGCTGATGGTACAAGTGTTATAAACCAATACCAAGTTGCTTACCACTTAGCAGCCGATACTTGGAGTGGCTATTTCGCCCAAAACCAAGATTGGGACAACGGGAAAAACAATACTACCTATTTCCTATTAGAAAGATGGTATGAAGCCTCTTATAGTAGCTCTTATACTAAAATGTTGCCCCTCTGGAGCAGTGTGAAAGAAGATGCTGAAAAGAGTAACTTTCCTGAAGCTTTTGCTTTAGCTCAAATACTCAAAATTTCCGCTTGGCACAAAGCTACCGATATGTTCGGTCCTATTCCTTACAAACAAGCTGGTAAAGGCTTGCTAAGAGTGCCTTATGATAGCCAAGAAGAGGTATATCAAGCATTTTTTGACGACCTTACTGCGGCTATTGCTGTATTGCAAACCAAATACAACCAAGGAGGTGCCTTGTTGCCTAACTACGATGCTGTATATGCAGGCGATGTAGGCAAATGGATAAAATATGCTAATTCACTAATGTTGCGTCTGGCAATGCGCATACGTTATGCCGCTCCTGCCAAAGCACAACAATATGCCGAACAAGCTATCAATCAAACTTTAGGAGTAATGACCGATAAAGCCGAGGAGGCTAAAATGAGAGAAGGTGCGGGACTTAGTTTTGTAAATAATATCGAAACCTTTGCAAACCAATATGGAGAGTGTCGTATGGGTTCTTCTATGTTCTCTTATTTAGTAGGTTATGAAGATCCTCGCTTGATGAAATATTTCAAACCTAGCGATAGTCCGTATGCTCAAAATGTACCTTTTGCAGGAGCTAAATATCAAGCTTTACCTACGGGAGCAGGTTGGAAATCAGCATCTTTTAAAAGTTTCTCTATGCCTAATATAGAAAAAACTACTCCTACCTATTGGATGCGCGCTTCCGAAGTGTATTTCCTAAGAGCTGAAGGCGCTTTAATGGGTTGGAATATGGGCGATACTGCCGAAAACTTGTATACCAAAGGAGTCGAAACTTCTTTCGCCGAAAACGACATCAATGCAGGACAAGTAGCCCCTTATCTCAGATCAGGTAAAGAACCTGCTGACTATTATGCTAGCTGGTTAGGAAATGCCGATGCCCCTACTCAAGCTACTACTCAGTGGCAAGGTACTACCGAAGAAAAATTAGAAAAAATTATCACTCAAAAGTGGATTGCTCTTTACCCTAATGGTCAAGAAGCGTGGACTGAATGGCGTCGTACAGGTTACCCTAAATTGCATAAAGTAACCCAAAATGCTAGCGGTGGAGTCATCTCTTCCGAAAAAGGAGTACGTCGTATCCCTTACCCCGAAAGCAAACTCACTGGCGAAGATAGAGCCTATTTAGCACGTGCGCTACAACTCTTAGGCGGCGCCAATACCGGTGCTACCAAAGTTTGGTGGGACAAAAAGAACTAACGTTTAAAATACTGTGAAAGTTATGAAGTATATATCTAAAGCTATTACTATAGCAATACTTGCAATAGGGCTATCCCTCACTTCTTGCAGCAAGTGGACGGAAATTGAGCCTAAAGAAATAGACCACAACGGGGGAGCTAATACCCTCAGTCCCGACGAGCGCGATGCGCATTATGCTTCCTTGCGCGCTTGGAAAAAAACTGCCGAAAACTACGGTCGCCCCGTGTCCTTTGGTTGGTTTAGTAACTGGTCGCCCGAGGGTAGTGTGCGCAAGGGCTATTTGTCTGCCTTGCCCGATAGTATCGATATGGTGTCAATGTGGAGTGGACCCTTTGGTATCAGCGAAGCTAAAAAAGCTGATAAAGCCTATGTGCAAAAGGTAAAAGGTACTAAAGTGTTTGTGTGCTTTATCTTGCACAATATCGGTACAGGTATTACCCCTTCTTCAATCGCTGATAAAATAAAAGCCGAAAACCCAGGTGATTCTCAGGCAGTACTCAACGATAAAATTAAAAAAGCGCAAGAAGCCTATTGGGGCTATACCAGTGGTGTACAAAGCTCTACCGACCATATTGCCGCTATTAGAAAATATGCTAAGGCGCTCTGCGATACTATCGTAAAATACGATTACGATGGTCTTGATATCGATTGGGAACCCGATGGTGCTGGCGATGGTTTTGGTAACCTAAAAGGTGGTTATGAAAGAGGTGAGTATTTGCACGTTTTGGTAGAAGAACTCGGCAAATACTTAGGCCCTAAAGCTACTGTCGATACAGGCAAACGCCGCTATTTATTGGTAGATGGTGAATTGTGGAATGTGAAAAAAGAATCAGCCCCTTATTTCGATTATTTTATCTCTCAAGCCTATGGTGATAGACATCTAGATTATAGGGTACAAGGAGTTAAAAATGCTTTTGGCGAGTATTACAATACCCGCAAACACATTTTTACTGAAAACTTTGAGTCTTATTCAAAATCAGGAGGAGCACTGCTCGACCAAGCTGAATATAATTCATCTGAAGGACCTAAAGGAGGTGTAGGCGCTTATCGTATGGATAACGACTACGACAATCAGCCCGATTATAAATGGATGCGTAAAGCGATTTACCTAATGCATAAATCCTATGCCGAGTATATAAAAAAACATCCACAACCCTAAAATTATAGCCTTATGAAATACCTAAAATATTGTATAGGAATCTTCGCTTTCTTGGCTCTAAACGCTTGTAAAGACAAAGAAAACGAATTGTTGGAAACCAAAGTCTATTTTGAGCAAGCCCAACAACGACTCAAATTAGAAGATAATGTTAGTAGTCACGCTTTCAACATCACAGCTCGTGTCTCTAATATCAGCGATAGCGATGTGAACGTAACCTACCAAATAGGTGATGCCCAAATGGTAGCCGACTATAATGCTAAAAACGGCACCAAATACCAAATGATGCCAGCAAATAACTTCAGTTTACAGAAGAATAGTACTGTAATTAAAAAAGGAAGTGTCTATGCCGAACCTTGCCAGTTAGCTCTTAAAAACCTTTCAACTATCCAAGAGGGGAATACCTATGTAATTCCTGTAACTATAGCCGATGCAAGTGTTCCTACTATCGAAGCTAAAACCTTATTTGTAGAGGTAGCTAAACCTATTGTTATCAACAAAGTATTCGATTTTAATGGTAGAAAATACCTTTCTATCCCAATGGACGAAAAGGCAAAATTCAATGCACTTACTTATGAGGCAATGATTTATGTAGATACTTTTGTAAAACTCAGTACAATAATGGGAGCTGAAGGAAATCTTATCTTCCGCTTTGGTGATACTACTGTGCCTAAAGACCAAATACAAGTGGCTGGAAATGTACAGTTCAACCCCTCCAAAACCTTTGCCGCTAAACAATGGTATCACGTTGCCCTTGTGTTTGATGGCGCTACCAAACGCACTGAAATCTACGTAGATGGTGAACGCGTAGCCGAAAAAACTGCCTCAGTAAATAGCTTCAATCTCAATGGTAACTTCTTTATAGGTTATGCTTATGATTACGATGGTTCTCGTACTTGGAGAGGTAAAATGTGCGAATGCCGTGTGTGGAGTGTAGCACGTACTGCCAACGAGCTTAAAAACAATAAATTAGGGGTAGATCCTAACAGCGAAGGACTCTTTGGTTATTGGAAACTCAACGGTGCTGATGTATATCAAAAAGATGGCAACTACTATGTGAAAGACCAGTCTAAAAACCATCGCGATGCCACCTCACGACGTGGTGCTTATCAAAATGGAAGAGGTCTCTCAGTAGAACCCGATGTTGTCGAAATGAGAATTTCAGAATAATTGTAATATTGTAAATCACACACTTTACCAAAATCAATTATTCTGATAACCAATTGTTCTAATCAATTGTTCTAATAATCAATTATTCTAATCAATTGTTCTAATAATCAATTATCTTTGAACTATGTTATATAGGGGCGTTTTGCAAACGCCCCTATATATTTTGCAACCACCCCCTTCGTAATTCGTCATTCGTCCCTTGTAATTCGTCTCTCGTCATTCGTCATTCTTTTTTCTCATTAATCATTCGTAATTCGTAATTATTTTGTACCTTTGCCCCTTGGTATTAGATATAAGCATATAACGAATGAATTTTAACATTTCTGAAACACAACAGATGGTAGCCGAAGCCGCTAAGGACTTCGCCGAAAAATATATCCGCCCGCACGTGATGCAATGGGATGAAAGTCAGGAATTTCCAGTAGAAGTATTCCGTAAAGCTGGAGAACTCGGTTTTATGGGCATATTAGTCCCCGAAATCTATGGAGGTTCGGCCCTCGACTACCACGATTATATTGCTATTGTTGAAGAAATATCAAAAATCGACCCCTCCATAGGGCTCTCTATAGCTGCACACAACTCCCTTTGTACCAATCACATCCTCAGCTTTGGCAACGAGGAACAAAAACAACGCTGGTTGCCTAAATTAGCTTCAGGTGAGTGGATAGGAGCGTGGGGCATCACCGAACACAACACTGGCTCCGACTCTGGTGGAATGGCTACTACCGCTGTGAAAGACGGCGATGAGTGGGTGCTCAACGGCACCAAGAACTTCATCACCCACGGCAAAAGTGGCAACATCGCTGTAGTGATTGCTCGTACGGGCGAAAAAGGCGACAAGCACGGTATCACTGCCTTTGCCGTAGAACGCGGTACCAAGGGCTTCAGTGCAGGTAAAAAAGAAAACAAACTCGGTATGC
This sequence comes from Capnocytophaga genosp. AHN8471, assembly GCF_016806945.1. Classification (NCBI taxonomy): domain Bacteria; kingdom Pseudomonadati; phylum Bacteroidota; class Flavobacteriia; order Flavobacteriales; family Flavobacteriaceae; genus Capnocytophaga; species Capnocytophaga genosp. AHN8471. The sequence continues at coordinate 240,980 of NZ_JAESPJ010000006.1, read as the reverse complement.
GCGCCAGCGAAACCGCCGAAATGATTTTCCAAGACTGCCGCATCTCCGATGCCAACCGACTCGGCGAAATAGGCGACGGTTTTATCCAAGCGATGAAAATATTGGACGGCGGACGTATCTCCATAGGGGCACTTTCTTTGGGTATCGCCAAAGGCGCTTACGAAGCCTCTCTCAAATACGCCAAAGAACGTATGCAATTCGGCAAACGCCTAATTGATTTACAAGCTGTTGGCTTCAAACTCGCCGATATGGCTACCGAAATCGAAGCCTCCGAACTGCTCTTGCACAAATCCGCTTTTCAGAAAAATAACGGTCAGCGTGTAACCCTATCAGGAGCAATGGCTAAAATGTACAGTTCCGAAGTGTGTGTGCGTGTAGCTACCGAAGCCATTCAAATTCACGGAGGCTATGGCTATACCAAAGATTTTCCGGTAGAAAAATTCTTCCGTGACTCTAAATTATGTACCATAGGTGAAGGTACTACCGAAATACAAAAGTTAGTCATCACTCGTCAAATAGATAAAAACTCATAATAAACGAAAGCAATTAATTATGTTATCCAATTCTAGTAAGTACGCCATCAATGCAGTAATCTACTTAGCACTACACGCTTCACCTACCAAGAGGTTAGCCCCCAAGGACATCGCCGAAGCGTTACATATTCCTACCTCCTTTTTGGCAAAAATATTACAAATATTAGCCCGAAAAAAGGTTATTAGCTCCAATAAAGGACCAGGAGGAGGCTTTTGGCTTACCGATGAAGAAAAAGAAGCCCCTTTGATGAACGTCGTAAAGCATATTGGCGAAGCCGAGAAATTCACCTCTTGTGCTATGGGCTTCAAAGAATGCTCGTCCGAAAAACCCTGTCCGCTGCACAATTCCGTACAGCCTTTCAGAGACAATTTTATGCGCGAACTCGCCGATAATTCCATCGCCTCTTTCGCTAAAAAAATTGCTGATAAAACTGCATTCCTATCCCCCACAGAGTAATTTGCTAATCAACATTACACTTTACCAAAGGCTAAAATAAAGAAACTTAAAAACAATTATATATTATGGAGAACGGAAAACTCTTTAACATTTTAGGTTGGGTAGCAATGGCTGCCTCTATTAGTATGTATGTGTCATACATACCACAAATCAGTGATAACCTTGCAGGACACAAAGGAAACCCTATACAGCCTTTGGTGGCAGCAATTAACTGCTCGTTATGGGTGATATATGGATTTTTCAAAAAACCCAAAAGAGACTATCCTATATTATTAGCTAACTTACCAGGTATTGTCTTTGGTCTATTTGCCTTTGCAACTGCTTTGTAATTAGGGTATCACACACTTTACCAAAGTTTCTTGCCAGTGTGGCTCGAAACTTTGGCAAAGTTGAAATACATATCCCCTGCTAAATAAAATGAAAAGAATCACTACCGATGAGTATCACGCTCCCGTCGTTTTAACCCTCCCTGAGATTAAAACCCTTATCGATGAATTGCCTTATAGCGGACATCGTTTTGTCGTTTTCTCAGAAGATGGCGATACCGGCAACTACGTGCAGACGATTTTAGAAAATGAAGAACTCGACGAAAAAAGCCGTTATCAAGTAGAAGCGCGCGTGTACCACTCACCCGATGCCTTCACACATTACCGTACCTTTGTAGAAACTGCCGATGAAGCCTTTGCGCCTTTTGAAGCCTTCTACAACAACACCCCCTACAGCTATGATAGCTGGAATAACGTCACCGACGAATTTGCCAATTAACCAATTTGCTAATTTTCTAATTTGCTAATTTTCCAAAGATATGTTACAACTAAACACTATTAGAGAAGAAAAAGACCGCGTACTTAGCGGACTTAAAAAACGCAATTTCAAAGAATTGCATCTCATAGACAACATCATCGCCTTAGACGAAAAACGTCGTGCTACTCAGCTTTCATTAGATGAAACACTGGCGAAATCTAACAACCTCTCTAAGGAAATTGGAGCTCTTTTCAAAGCAGGAGAAACCGATAAAGCCAATGCGCTGAAAGAGCAAACAGCTACCCTTAAAGAGGATATCAAAACCCTCACCGACACCCTCAACACTACTGTAGAGCAGCTCAATGATTTGCTCTATCGCGTGCCTAATATCCCTAATGAGTTAGTGCCCGAAGGTACTTCCGAAGCCGATAACGTAGTAGTATTCGAGGCAGGTGAAATTCCTAACTTGGGTAAAGATGCTTTGCCACACTGGGAACTCGCCAAAAAATACGACCTCATCGATTTCGAGTTAGGCGTAAAACTCACCGGCGCAGGATTCCCCGTATACAAAGGCAAAGGTGCTAAATTACAACGCGCTCTCATTACCTACTTCCTCGACAAGAATACCGAGGCAGGTTACAACGAATTCCAAGTGCCTCATGTGGTGAATGAAGCCTCAGGCTATGGTACCGGTCAGTTACCTGATAAAGAAGGACAGATGTACCACATAGGGGTCGATAATCTCTATCTCATCCCTACTGCCGAGGTGCCTGTTACGAATATCTTCCGCGATACATTGTTAAACGAAAGCGATTTGCCTATTTGCTGCACAGCCTATACCCCTTGCTTCCGCCGCGAAGCTGGTAGCTATGGCGCTCACGTACGCGGACTCAACCGCTTGCACCAGTTCGACAAAGTAGAGATTGTGCGCATCGAGCACCCCGATAATTCTTACAAAGCATTAGAAGGAATGATAGAACACGTGAAGGGAATCCTCAACGAACTGAAACTCCCTTACCATATTTTGCGTTTATGCGGAGGTGATTTAGGCTTTACTTCAGCCATAACCTACGATTTCGAGGTATATTCCACCGCTCAAGAAAAATGGTTAGAGATAAGTTCAGTATCAAATTTCGAAACCTTCCAAGCCAACCGACTCAAATTGCGCTTCAAGGACTCCGACGGTAAGAATCGCTTAGCGCATACCCTCAATGGCAGTTCATTAGCCCTTCCGCGTGTATTAGCAGGCATTTTAGAAAACTACCAAACCCCCGAAGGTATTGTAGTCCCCAAAATCCTCAGAAAATACACCGGCTTTGATATTATCAACTAATAAGCAAATATAAAAATCAACAAATCACACACTTTGCCAAAAGTCCTAGCCATACAACTCGTACCTTTGGCAAAGTTTTTTTGTATTCACCAATTTGCTAATTTTTTCTCTTGCTCCCTAATCTCTATCAAATCATCAAAACAATGAGCTAATTAGTAAATTGGCTAATTTGCAAATTATCCCTACCTTTGTCCCCAAAAAATATATTATTAATGAGTACTCAAACTGTAGAAAGAGAATTAGCAAAAGAAGAAAAGAAAACTAAATTAGGCTTCAATGGGCTTACACCCTCCGAGTGGGCTCTACTCTCTAAAAATGTAATCACTGAAGACGATATCCTAAACCCCGTTTGGAACGATCTCTCTTCACCCAGAAACCAATACCAATTAGAACACGGTGCCGTATACCCTGTAAAGTTATGCGAACGCCTTATAAAAATGTATTCCAAAGAAGAAGATACCATATTCGATCCCTTCTTGGGCATAGGCTCCACTATGATTGCTGCACAAAGCCTCAATCGCCATTGCATAGGCACCGAGCTCAACTCCAAATTCGCTCAAATAGCCCAAAATTGGCTTGACGATGTACAAGGAATTTTCGCCAACACTATGCATTATAAAATAGTTAATGACGATTGTCGCAACCTATTACAACACGTACACCCCGATAAAATACAACTCACTGTAACCTCACCTCCTTATGCCGATTTTATCCAAAAATCACTCAAAGACCGAGAAACAACTCACAAAACCTCCGTACTAAAATACGAAAACAATAGCACCGTAAAACAATATAGCCAAAATGATAATGATTTTGGCAACCTACCCTACCCCGATTTTTTAGAACAGATAAAGCACATTCTTAAAGATAACCTTGTCATTACAAAAAAAGGAGGCTATTCCTGCTGGGTAGTAAAAGACTATCGAGACACCAAAAACAAAATCCCTTACGTCCCCTTCCATTCCGATTTGGCCCGCGCAGGTGAAGAAGTAGGCTGGAAATACCACGATCTTATTATTTGGGACCAAACAGGACAACGCCGCTTAGTACTCTTAGGCTACCCAAGCGTGCTTTACACCAATCAAAACTGTTCCTTTATTGTAGTATTCAGAAAGCCTAAATAAATATGAATTTTAATATAGATTTCAATTTTACCAACGCCGACACCACCTATCTTACCCATTCCCTGCACCCTTACCCAGCAAAGTTCCCACCCCAATTACCCCATACCATTATCAAAAACTTTGCCCCCGAGAATGCCACCATACTCGACCCCTTTTGCGGGTCAGGAACCACCCTTGTAGAAGCCCGACTCTTGGGGTACAATGCTATAGGAGTAGATGTCAATGCCCTTTCCATTCTACTTTCCAAAGTCAAAGCTACCCCACTTACAAGCCAAGAGCAGATACAAATAAAATCCTTCTTAGAAACCCTTTCTATAGAAAACCAAAATTGGAAACAAACCCGACCTTCTTCTATTGTTGTAAAACAAATAGAAGGGTTAGACCACTGGTTTCAGCATAATGTAGCCCAAGAACTTACCCATATCCTTAACCTTATTGCCCAAGAAGAAAATCAAAATATAAGTGACTTCCTCAAGATTGTCCTCTCCTCCATCATTGTGAGAGTCTCCAACCAAGAAAGCGATACACGTTTTGCTGCAAAAAATAAAAATATACCTGATAACTTTACCTTTGAAGCTTTCCTGTCCAAAGCTCAAGAATACCTTGTGCGTATTACCGAATATTCTAACAAAGTAGATGACAACAACACGCTTCAACTCTATAATACCGATAGCCGTAACCTCTCTATGATTGATGAAAATAGCATCGATATGATCATAACCTCCCCTCCTTATGCCAATACTTACGACTATTATCTGTATCACAAGTTCAGAAAACGTTGGCTTGACCTTGATGTAAAGTTTGCCCAATATAACGAAATAGGTTCTCGTCGCGAATACTCAAGCCTAAAAAAACCAGCTTCCCAATGGACAGATGATTTGGTCAAATGCTTTAAAGAAATGTACCGACTACTAAAACCCAATGCACTTGCTTTCATTGTTATTGGTGATAGTGTTATCAAAAAAGAACTCATCAAAATTGACGAAGTTATTTCTAACTTTGCCCCCAATTTGGGTTTTCAAATAAGCAATATCATTTCCTCCGATTTAGCCAAACATTCACGCATCTTTAACCCCTCTTTCGCCCAAAAAGACAAAAAAGAACATCTAATTATATTAAAAAAATGAAACAAATACGCATCTACTATGAGTGCCTCGAACAGGCAGAAAACTATATAAAACCGATTATTGAACAAATTACCAAAAATCAAAATACAGAAATCATACTTGTCAAACGCCCAAAAACAGCTTCCGAACTCAATCAAGGAGCACTCTCTGCCATTCTTACACTCACTACCCCCGATGCCCTTATAACAGGCATCACCATCGAAGATAACCAAGAGATAGAATACCCACTAATCCTCATCGAGTTTACCGAAGCTGTAACCACTGAAGACCACGAACTACAGCGCACCTATGGTGCCATAGCTGCCTACCTATCAGGAGCTTATTATCTGAAAATTGCAGGTGAAAAATATTCCGAAAAAGAATTCGGAGGAGCTCAATACAACCCCTTTTCTACTCCAAAAATCTTTATAGAAGAGCTCAAGTATTATGGTTATATCATCGCCAATTGGGAAACTGAACCTAACAATCCTTATACACTACAGCGAAACCCTAATTATCCCTCTTGCCCCTCCAACATCCCTATCCTTACCGATACCCTACAAAAAGTAGTAGCAGCATTTATCACCAATACGGAACAATGGTTTGATAAAAGCCTTTCAGAGCTGAGCAGAACAACCTCATATCAGCAATACCGCTCAGAAGTAAATAAAGCCACAGGTGCCCAAGCACTCCTTGAAACGTGGAAAAACCGCCGAAAAAGCAACCTTAACAAACTGCGTTATTTCGTAACTCAAAATAGCATTTCTGCTAAGATTAATCGATTTAGCCACGCAATGGATCCCGACAGAGGAATCCTCACCTTTATCGCCGCTCTATTCTCTCAAAAATACCAAATATATGGCACCTACGCCCTTGTACGACCTCGTGGCAACGATTTAATGAAACAAGAAATGTCTTCCCTCTCCCTACTCAGGCAAAAACTCACCAAAGCCCTCGAAATGGATAAAGGAGGAATCCCCACTTGGCTTATTACCGAACTCAATACAATAGCACAAAATGCACAGTCCATCAATCAAGAAATTGATATCCAATACATATGGGGAAAGTATAAAAACGAACTCCCTAAAAACAAAGTAGTCCTAACCATTGCCTATTTCCTTGACGGACTTTACCTAAATCATAACGGTATCCTCCTAAAGTGGGACAAACGAAAACTTATAAATACCACCCAAAAAGACTTCCTTCCACACTTCTCCTCATTCTTTGGCTTTAAAAAATTCACCACTCCTACCCCTATTGCTGAGGTACAAAATGAAGTAGATGAAGACGAAGTTACCTATACAATCGTTCACAAAGTACTTATCCCTAATGGTTTTAAAATAGTATCCGTATCCTACCCAGGTTCTCAAGGAGGAGGGGCAATACTCCCCAATCCCGAATTAGGAAAAGCACAACCCCGTGAATATCCCGATGTTATCGCCCTCCCCCCCGATAACACCAATATAGATGTTGTATTAAACGAAAGTAAAGGAATGTTTTCTAAAGCAAGTGTTGAGCCCGATGTAAATAAAACCCTAAAATATAAAACAGACCCCTCTAAAATCACCGCCTTAAGAGAAACCCTTTGTGTAGCTCAAGTAATAGACCCCAACAAGCAACTCAAAAATATTATCATTGGAGTAGCTTTCGGTGTAAAGAGCAATACCAAAACTACTTGGCAACCCGACAATGTAGATTTCATCTTCAGAATCGTAGACCGTAACCATTGGGCAATAGGTATCTTTTCCCAAGAAATGAAAAACCTTATAGACAAGATAGAAGGAGAAACCTCTTTCCCAAAACTCTTTAAACTCAATAAATAACATTTCCCCTCCCCGCACCCTCAAAAGCCAGCCCCCCAGCTGGCTTTTCCATTTCCTCATTTCCTCATTTGCTAATTTCCCCATTTCGTAACACCCTCTCCCCAAAACGTTACAACCATTTGCAACTCCACTTTTCCCACCCTACCTTTGCACCGTCAAACCAAAAAAACTAAATCAAAATGGGAAAAAGCAAAGCAAACTACGCCATCACAGGACTCAGCGGTAAAGTCGGCAAAATATTCGTATACCGCCAACGCGCAGGCGGGACTATCGTTGCCACACTAACCCACATAAAAACAAATTCTATTGTACTGCCATCTATGCAAAAACGCCCTTTTAGACGAATCCTTCTTACATAACTATCTTTTATGGAAGAAAAATCTGATTTTAAAACTAATGTATATTATGAGTTTATTTTTAAAAGGGGTAATATTAGAGAAACTCTTTCAAAGTTTAACAATGAAAAAGAACTGTTTTTACAAGGTTCTTTCAAAAAAGAAGAGTTATTTAATAACTATTTAAAAGTAATTGTAGAATAAGCAAAGCCTTAATATCTAATGAATTAGAAACTAAGGCTTTACTCTGGTAGCGACTTGGATTTCTCCGCATCGCGGTCTAATAATCACTTGTTAGACACTGCAAAAGTACAAAACATTTTTTAATAGCAAAATAGGTCTTTAAAAATCTTTTTCAATCAGTAGAATTTTACCTTCACTTTCCACTATCCTGTTTTTTATAGTTCGCACAAACAACAAAGCCAGCTCCCCAGCTGGCTTTTTTCTACTTCCCTAAAACAAACTCAACTGTTCCACGGGCAGTAGCTGAAACGTTTTGCGGTGGTGCTCAGTAGCGCCGTGCTCGGCAATAGCTTTGCGGTGTTCGGGGGTGGGATAGCCTTTGTTTTGCTGCCAATGGTACTCAGGAAACTGCTGGGCAAGATCTTCCATATAGGCATCGCGGTAGGTTTTCGCAAGTATCGAAGCTGCCGCTATGGTTTGTATTTTGCCGTCGCCTTTCACCACACAAGCATAAGGTATTTTCTGGTAAGGCACAAACTTATTACCGTCTACCGCTATAAAATCGGGGGTTATTTTGAGCTGAGCAATAGCGCGGTGCATAGCCGTGATAGAAGCGCGGAGGATATTCAGCTCGTCTATTTCGGCAGGGAGTACGTGACAAACAGCATACGCTACCGCCTCGCGCTCGATGATAGGTCGCAGGAGGTTGCGCTGTTTTTCGGTGAGTTGTTTAGAGTCGGTGAGGAGGTCGTTTTTGAAGTCGGGGGGCAATATCACAGCTGCCGCCGTTACAGGACCCGCCAAACAACCGCGCCCCGCCTCGTCAGTACCCGCTTCTAATGAAGAATGATAGAATAATTGTAACATATCTCTTACCTCTTATCTCTTACCTAAAATAAGTGTTGAGCAGTTGCCTCCAAAACCAAAGGAGTTAGAAAGAACGTGCTGTATAGGTTTGTATTTCAGTTCGGTTTGTGGGCGGATAGGCACTTCTTCCATTGGAGTGCTGAAGTTGAGATTAGGGAATACCACCCCGTGTTGCAAGGCTAAAACGCTAAATACCGCTTCTACTGCCGAAGCTACTGCCAAAGTATGCCCCGTAAAGGCTTTGGTAGAACTAAAATCGGGGACGTGCTCACCAAAGATACGCATTAAGGCGCGACTTTCGGAGAGATCGTTGTTTACGGTAGCCGTTCCGTGCGCATTGATATAATCGATATCTGCAGGGGTTAATCCTGCTGTTTGTAGGGCTTTCTGCATTGCTAAAAACGCACCTTCACCATCGGCGGAAGAGGCTGTTTGGTGATAAGCATCATTGGCATTGCCCCACCCTTTGATTTCTGCTAATATAGTAGCCCCGCGTTGTAGGGCATTTTCTTCAGTTTCCAATACCAAAAAAGCACCTGCTTCCCCTAAGTTTAAGCCCTTGCGATGTTGGTCGAAAGGAGTGCAGTCAGTATCCGAGAGAATCATCAGGGTATTAAAGCCGTTGATAGTGAATTTAGAGAGCGCATCGGCACCACCGGCAATGAGACAGTTGGCTCTGCCTGTACGAAGTAGGTTGATAGCTGTTATGATGGCATTCGCCGAAGAAGAGCAGGCAGTGCTCACGCTACTTACAACGCCTTTTATGCCTACATAATCGGTGATTTGGTGAGTTACCTCACCTATGTTGTGAGTAGTAATATAGCGTCGTAGGGGTTCTTCATCGCCGTAGCGGAAGAAATAGTTTTCGGTCATATCCATACCGCCCACAGTAGATGCCATAATAAGTCCGCTATGTGAGAGGTCTTTTGGGGTAAGACCCGCATTGGCAATCGCTTCTTGTAAGGCGATAATCCCCAAGAGAGAGGTGCGTGAATAGGCGTTCACTTCGGGTAATTGCAAAGCAGTAATAAGTTCAGCGTTCGTGCGTTTGATTTCGCCTACCTTGATGTGGTCGGCGTGAATGGTTGCTACATTTTCAATCCTGCTGATACCTGCTTGGCGATGGGTAAGGGCATAAAAATGCTCTCCGACAGTGTTACCTATCGAAGAGTTAATACCCATTCCCGTGATGACTATTTTTTTCAGCATCGCTATTTGGTGCGGTGAGCGGTGATGTAATCGGCCATTGTTTTCACCGATTGGAAGATTTCTTTTCCTTTTTTAGGGTCGTCTAAGCGGATACCGTAATTCTTGTCGAGTAGTACAATAAGTTCGAGAGCATCGATAGAGTCGAGGGCTAAGCCAGTGCCGAAGAGGGGCTCGTTTTCATCGATATCCTCAGGGGTTACTTCTTCTAAGTTGAGTACTTCAATAATTTTGTTCTTGAGTTCTAAAATAAGTGCGTCCATTATAAATATATTAATATCAGGGGGCAAAGATAGTGAAGAATTAGCAAATGAGCAAATTTCAGAAATTAGCTAATTGAGCGACAAAAGAGGTGTTTAAGAAGTATCAATTGTATTTATATCACAGAAGAAACTTGTATTAAGTATTTCTATCTTTTATTTTTGCCAAAAAGTTCCGATTGGCTTCCTAATCTTTATGATTCTTCAGTGTAATACTCTTCCACTACTTCTTTAATAATTTTCATATCAACTGAGTCTGTTTCACTTTTATCATACAAAGCGACAAAAAGTACATTTTTTGTTTCATCTTCTGTGTTTACATTTACGAGTATTTCGTGTGTGATAACACGACCTCCTCCTCTTTTACCTTGAGCCTTAGAAGTAATGTTGATCCGAATTTTCTTAAATCCCTCTCCTAAGTCAGTCCCTAAGAAAGGATTTTCTTGTATTTCTTCCTTGAGTTTTTTAAAGTCTTCTTTGAGGCTTTTGTACTTCTTGCCTAGCTTCTTAAGGTCTTTTTCAAAAGAAGCCATTGTTCTAAAACTATAGTTCATCGAGTACTTCGTCTAAATCACGTGTTTGTACTTTGCCAGTTCTCACGGCTTTTGCTTCTTTTACTCTCTCTGTAATCATCTCTTTAAAAGCTTTTTCTTTAGCTGTTAGTTCTTTATTAGAGAAAATAGAAGATTTAGTAACACGGGCAAAATCAAGACTTTTGGCGTATTCTACAAATAATAAAGCTTGTTTGCTACTATCGTCTATGGTAATGGTATAAGGCATAATAATCTATTTTTTTTTGCAAAGATAGTGAAGAATTAGCAAATGAGCAAATTTGAAAATTAGCTAATTTTACTAATCTATTAAAGTTGCTATGGCCCTATAATCATCGTCTAAAAACTCAACCCACGCCATTAGTACACTTTGGGCTTTGCCTTGCGCTAAAAGCGAGTTGCTGTATTGCTCTAAAAAGGGGTGTGCCTCCTCGTAACTATCGAATACAAAAAAACTGTTCTCGGTTTTCAGTTGGTGACGTATGCTTATTTCACCTAAACAGATGTTGGGCAGGGTGTAAACAAATACCGCCGGACTGGGGTAATATTCTTGCGGATTGGCAATAGATGCCTGATGTTTGCGGTCGGTATCGAGGCTGGCAGAGCGATTCGCAAATACTAAGGCGACACCGTTTTTCTCGGATTGTGAAAACGGACGTAACAATACTTCGGCGGCTAAGAAAGCGAGCTTGCTGAGGTTATCCATTTTGAAGAATTTAGGATACTCCATTTGCAAGGCTTTGAGGGCTTTTTTGGAGAAATCGGCAAATGAAGTGCTTTTATCGGAGAAAAGCACTGAACCGTTTAGAGTGATGGTGTTGTTTTCTATAGTGCAGGTTTTCATAAGTGAATAGTGAAAAGTTGTTATTTGTGGGCAAAGGTAGGAATAATTTGCCAATTTGCTAATTAGCTAATTCACTAATTTACAAATTTACCGATTTGTTAATTCGCTAATTATGTAGTATCTTTGTCGGCAGTAACAAAAATGCTTCTCTATGAAAAAGTTTTTATTAGGCTTGCTTTGCTTCTTGTGTTTAGTGATAGGTACGCTCTACCTCACCGGCTATGGCTATATCCTCAAAGCGGTGGCAATGGTCTATGGTACAGGGCATACCACTACTTTCCTCGATGATTATACGTATTTTGACAATCGTACGATTGCTAAAAGTTCCGCCGCTCAACCTTGGGCGATTTCTTTGGATTACAACAAAACTCCCGAAACCCCCGAATTGCAAAATGCACATCAAAAATATGGCACTGTGGCTTTTCTCATCATCAAAGGGGATAGCATTTGGCACGAACAGTATTTTGATAACTACAATTCTAAAAGTATGAGCAATTCGTTTTCTATGGCGAAGAGCTATGTGTCAGCACTTTTGGGTAGGGCTATTGCCGATGGCTATATCAAGAGCCTCGACCAAAAAGTGAGCGATTTTTTTCCTGAATACAAAGAAGGTTTGGCGGCACAGCTCACCGTAGGCGACCTCTCTTCTATGGCGTCGGGTCTCGATTGGGACGAGTCGTACTACAACCCTTTTTCTATCACTACTCGCGCTTATTTTGACAAGGAATTTCGCGAGAAGATGTTGCACTTAAAAATTACATCACCTCCAGGGAAATCGTTTAAATACCTCAGTGGAAATACTTTCCTATTGGGAATGGTTTTAGAAAAAGCTACCGGCAAAACGCTTACCCAATACCTCACCGAAAGTCTTTGGCAACCAATGGGTTGTGAGAGTGATGCCCTTTGGCAATTGGATAGCGAGGAGAGCGGATTGGAAAAAGCGTATTGCTGTATTGCCTCTAATGCACGTGATTTTGCTCGTTTGGGGAAACTCTATCGCGACCACGGCAAGTGGAATGGCAAACAGTTGTTAGACTCCACTTTTGTAGCCACCTCAGTGCAACCGCGCTTTGCCGAGAGCCCGCAGTATGGTTATGGCTGGTGGTTGTTAGACTACAAAGGAATTCATTTCTTTATGATGCGCGGACACTTAGGGCAATATGTGATTGCCAATCTCACGGATGATGTTATCATTGTGCGCTTAGGACACCACACTGCCTCCAAACCTTCCGAAGAAATTATCTACCCTCAAGACATCTACGACTATATCGATGAGGCGTATAAGATGTTAGGGGTCAGGATTTAGGGGGTCAGGGGTCAGGTTTGTAGGGGCGTTTTACAAACGCCCACACCAATAAGTTTTGCAAACGCCCACACCAATAAAACCTTTCGGGCAGGGACTGCGATTTATTCACAATTTATTTTTGTTTGACTATAATTATGAAAGATTTACCTTTTGAAGAAGAAAAAGAATATATCGCGATGGTGGAGGCGAGTAAGTGCAGAACCTATATAGGTTTTATAGAGGCACTCAACGATGCCTTTTTCATTCATACCGGTCAGGAGCCTCATATCAATGATACGATGTGGCATATATTTTCATCGGATGTAGGGCATCGCAAGATAAAGATACTTTTTATGCGCAGTGGAGCCTTGAAAAAACTGACTGTTTATCACGAAATTACCGCCGATTTAGAACAGTGGAAACGCTATTGGGAAGCCGAAAATCCCAAAAACCAATTAGAATGGGAGTTTTGTTGAGGTAAGAGGTAAGAAGTAAGAGATATGTAGTTCCAAATTCGTGAAATTCTTTGGTTTTGGGCAAAAATAAAAAAATGGAAAGAAAATACAAAGCCAGTACTGCTTTAAGAGTCCTCTCTTTAGGAATTTTTCAACACGCTGTGAGTATTAAAAACGGGGTGTTGCGTACTACTTGTGGTTTTCTGTTTAGGATAAAACCTATCAAAATAGAGGATATTACTTATATAGAGTGTTATACTAAAAGAGTAAGGGTAAAAGGAGGGTATGTAAATAAAACCTATTATAAATTTGTTGTAAAAGGTGAAAAACATCGTTTGTTAAGGTTTTATCTGCTCGATGCCAAAGAAATGAAACAGCTACTAAAAGATATAAGGCAACTCAATCCTAAGGTTGAGTATTCTGTTGAAATACGGGCATTTATGAATACATATATTAAGCCCTATAAAATACATTTAGATTTTACTCCAGCCGACCAGAAACCCAAAGCAGAGTTATTAGCTAAAATGAGAAGACCTTTTATTTTGCAGCATCCTTCTGTGGATGTAGCTCATAATTGGCTGATGATTATTTTAGTTATGGCACCTATTTTCATAGGGTATTCAAGTACTTTAGGAATTTTGCTTGGATGTTTTGGAAACAGAACAAATTCTATGTTTATTCCTCCGATGGTAGCAAGTTTTTTTCCTCTTTTTAATGTGGGGATGGAGCTGTCTTTAGCTTTATATGGTTCTTCTGATGGCTGGCAAAAAATAAAGAAAAACCTTTACATAGCTGCTATTTGTCTCTTTTTAGGGCTGTTATTTGGATCATTAGGAGTTATAATCTAAAGTAAAAGTTTGTAAATTATCAATTGTCAATTGAAAAGATATAAAGCCAGTGCCGTTTTAAGAGTCCTCTCTTTAGGACTTTGTCGCGATGCGATTAGCATTGTGGCAGGGCGAATGCGCTCTACTTATGCCTTATTTAGCTTTAAACCAATGGAAGTAGAGAATATTACTACTATACGTTATAGAGAAGTAGAGCATTATGACAATGAAGGAGGAACTTTTGAAGTTACCTATTACGAGTTTTTAGAAAAAAAACGAAAAACCACGCTTGATTGTCTACTACGTGTTAGATGGCGATGAGATGCAACAATTGCTAAAAGACCTCAAAATACTGAATCCTAAGATTTATTACCCTCCTGAACTGCAGATGTTTATCAATACTCCTATTCAGCCCTATAAAATCCATTTTGATTTTAAACCTATCGACCAAAAAAATAAGGAAGAGCGCGAAGCAAAAGTAAGTTTGGAATTTCGCTTACAACACCCCTCAAAAGAAGTTGCTCATCTTTGGCTGACACTTTTGTTAGGTGCAATCCCTTTTTTTGTGATAATGCCATTTTGGATTTGGTGGGGACAAATATTTAAAGGGGGAAGTACCTGGATTTCATCGGTTTTTATAACACTTTCAATAGTTGCCTTTTCTATAGTGATGTTTCATTTAGGAATGGCTCTCTATGGTCTTTATGAAGGAAAACAAAAACTTTTGAAATACGTTTATATAGGTGGTTTTTGTTGGTTTTTTGCTTTGTTCTTAGAACTTCTAATATATTTTTTTTAGCAAAAAGGTGAAATTTGTAGGCTTTTAATAAAAATAGAATGAAAAAAGTATTATTATTCATAGTTTTAATTACTATTGCCAAAACTTATTCGCAAACCTCAACTGCGTGGCAATTGGTATGGGAAGACGATTTTAATCGCAAAGTTATCTTTTCAACGGCTGTATGGTCTAAAATCCCCCGTTGTGAAAAAATTGATTGGTGCAATACAATGAGCGATCACAAAAGTCTGTTTAAAATTAAAAAAGGTAACCTCATTTTGTCAGGCAAACCCAACCCACACCACAAAACCGACCCCAATCAGTACATTACCGGAGGTGTTTTTACCAAAGGCAAGATGTATTTTACTTTTGGGAGGATAGAAGTGCGCTGTAAGTTAGAGGGCGTACAAGGTTCTTGGCCTGCCATTTGGATGCTTCCCCAAAGTATTAAATGGCCTAAAGGAGGTGAGATTGATATTCTTGAGCGCCTCAACCACGATGCTTTTGTATACCAAACCGTACATTCGCCCTACACTCAAAAAGGCAATACGGAGTACCCTAAACACTCAGCAACAGCCCCCATTCGCCCAACTGACTACAATGTATATGCTGTAGAATGGGATAATGAAGCTGTACGTCTTTATGTAAACGATAGTCTTTCACTTACTTACCCACGCATACCCGAAAAAGAAACCGAAGGACAATATCCTTTCACACAAGAACCTTACTACCTGCTAATTGATATGCAACTTGGTGGTAGTTGGGTAGGAGATGTAAAACCCTTCAAAAAGCCCGTAAAAATGTACATAGATTGGGTGCGATATTACCAAAAAACTGATTGATTGTTATTGAGGTGTGAGAAAGTATCTGAAAAAAATTAAAAACGCCTTTGCCTCGCTACACTTTTTCAAAGGGGTGAACTACACGTACAGAAAATTTTAATAAGGTTTAATATATTGAAAATCAATGTTGTTTATATTGTATATTGTAGGGGCGTTTTGCAAACGCCTTTAAGAATGAGCCTATTTGGTCATTTGTTATTGGAAGAATTATCTGGCAGTTTGAAATTAATGGGATAAGCAAAGGTCACAGCAGTTGGGACGCCTTTCATTTTACCAGGGATAAGACAGGGTAAGCTATTAATAAGAAAAACGGCTTCTTCTTCCAATATTTCGTCAGTGCTACGTTTTCCTATTATGGTAACAGTGCCATCAGTATTGATACGAAAAACGATCATCGCTCTTCCTTCTATTCTTGCAGCAAGGGATTTTGGAGGATATTTTAAATGAATCTTTACATAGTTATCTAATTGCTTTTTAAAGCATTCAATTTGTCTGTCGTTAGGAACTTCTTTGCAGGCTTCAAACATAGGTTTTTCTTCTGCAATAGCAAATGGAATATCAATTGGAGGTTTTTCTTCTGAAGGAGTAGGAATCTCAATATGTTCTTCTTTGTCTGAAGGCACCACAATTTTAACTTGTGCATAGCCGTTGGCTACCACTATTAAGCATACTGCTAAAAAGATTTTTGATAAGAGTTTCATTGTTTATATATTTTCTCTCAAAAGCACAATAAATATGCCAAGATTTATTTGCAATTAGGTTTTTCTTTTATATAAAACAAAATGTATTAATCTCTAAAAAAAGCGGGTATATTGCAAAAAAATTAGCGCTATTCCAGAAAACTCCTTATCTTTGTCCCCTCTATAAAAATAAACGCCCGTCGTATATAATATGCAAGAACAAGAAACCCAAATATACGGCATTCGTGCCCTGATAGAAGCCCTTAAAGCAGGCAAAACCATTGATAAAGTCTTTTTGCAAAAAGGCTTACAAGGAGGCTTGTATAAAGAGTTAATGCCCCTACTGCAAGCAGCCCAAGTGCCTGTGCAATATGTCCCCGTTGAGAAACTCAACCGCCTTACCAAGAAAAACCACCAAGGGGTAGTGGCAAACCTTTCCCCCGTAGATTATCACAATTTTGAGGATTTGGTGATTTCGGTAACCGAAAGTGGAGCGACACCGCTTTTCCTCGTGTTAGACCACCTCTCGGATGTGCGCAACTTTGGGGCGATTATCCGCACGGCAGAGTGTACAGGCGTTTCGGGGATTATCATTCCTAAGCGCGGCAGTGTGAGCATCACTGCCGATACTGTCAAAACCTCGGCTGGGGCTGTGTTTCGCGTGCCTATCTGCAAGGTTGAAAACCTCGTAGATGCTGTGTATTACCTGCAAGGCAGTGGCATCAGGGTAGTGGCTGCGACCGAAAAAACAAACCAATTGCTATACGCTGAAGATTTTACCGTGCCTACCGCTATTGTGATGGGCGCTGAAGATGTGGGCGTATCGCCTGCTGTATTGAAGGTAGTAGATAGCAAAGCCAAATTGCCAATGGCAGGCGATATCAGTTCGCTAAACGTTTCGGTAGCTTGTGCCGTCTTCTTGTACGAAGTAGTAAAACAACGCCTCTAACCCCTATCCCCTAATTCCTATGAACCGCCAACAAACCCGAGGAGTTATACTGCTCCTCGTTCTTATCGTCGCGCTGCAATTCGCCTTTCGCAACTGTGAATTTCGCCATACTTTCACTCCCGTCGAAACTGCGTTGGGCTACCGCGAAATGGATTCGCTAAGGGCGCTCGCAACTGCCCTTAAAAAGGATACCATCTATCCTTTCAATCCTAATTTCATCACCGATTATAAAGGTTTCAAACTGGGACTCACTCCAGAGCAAATCGACCGTTTGCAAGCCTTTCGCGCACAGAATAGGTACGTAAATTCTGCTCGAGAATTCCAACAAGTAACGGGTGTTTCGGATAGTTTGCTCGCCAAAATTGCCCCTTCTTTCAAATTCCCCGACTGGGTGAACAATCGCAAAACAACTGCTTATAACTATCAGGATGCCTCATCTAAACATTTTCCCAAACAAGATATCAACACGGCTACTGCCGAAGCGCTGATGAAAATCTACGGCATAGGCGAAGGGTTTTCTAACCGTATTTTGAAATACCGCGACAAACTACACGGCTTTACCTATATCGACCAAGTGGCTGAGGTATACGGACTTGACAAAGAGGTCTACCAGCGTGTAGCCGAACGTTTTGAGGTACAAACCGCTCCCGTGATAGAGAAAAAGAATATCAATGCGCTCAATATGTATGAACTGAGCAAAATACCCTATGTGAAATACGGCGAAGGTAAAAAGATTGTAGGATTGCGATCAGAACTCGGTGCTATCAAATCTTTTGACGACCTTTTGCAAATCGAAGGTTTTGATAAAGAACGCATCGCCCGCTTGCAGTTGTATTTGTATATTGAATAGGCACTACATTTTGCCACTACACTTTGTCAAAGTCCTTGGACTTTGACAAAGTCTATCACAAAGTCTATCAGCATAAAACTAAAGAGGCAGCCCAACAATGAGCCACCTCTTTTAATTTTCAAATTTTCAAATTGCCTAATTGTGTAGCATATTTTTAGGGTCTAACACTTCATCTAATTTCTCTTTAGAGAGCAATCCGTGTTCTAATACCAAATCATAAACTGATTTACCTGTTTGTAAGGCTTCTTTGGCAATTTTGGTACTGTTCTTATAACCGATATGAGGGTTGAGAGCTGTTACAATACCAATGCTGTTTTTCACCATATTGAGGCACACCTCGCGGTTGGCAGTGATGCCTTCCACGCATTTAGTGCGCAAAGTATCGATAGCGCGTTCTAAGAATACGATTGATTCTATAATGCTTTGGCACAATACAGGCTCCATTACATTCAATTGTAACTGACCAGCCTCAGCAGCAAAAGTAACAGTAAGGTCGTTGCCTATCACCTTGTAGCACACTTGGTTCACTACTTCGGGGATTACAGGGTTTACTTTTCCTGGCATAATAGATGACCCTGGTTGCATAGCAGGAAGATTGATTTCGTTGAGTCCTGCACGAGGTCCTGAAGAGAGCAAACGCAAGTCGTTACAAATTTTAGAGAGTTTCACCGCCATACGTTTCAATGCCGATGAGTAAATCACATAAGACCCAGTATCAGGAGTAGCTTCTACGAGGTTGGCAGCGGTTACAAAAGCATCGCCAGTGAGTTTGGCTAAGTTCTCAGCACATAGTTTGGCATAGCCTTTAGGAGCGTTGAGCCCTGTACCGATAGCGGTTCCTCCCATATTAATTTCCAAGAAAAGATTGGCATTGCTTTGCAGGCGAGCGATTTCCTCTTCTAAGTTGGCTGCAAAAGCCTCAAATTCTTGACCGAGGGTCATAGGTACTGCATCTTGTAATTGGGTACGACCCATTTTAATTACATCGGCAAACTCTTGTCCTTTTTTGCGGAAAGCCTTGATGAGCAATTGCAATTTCTCAATAAGGGTCTTATTCATCATAATCACCGCCAATTTCACGGTGGTAGGGTAAGCATCATTAGTAGATTGCGATTGATTCACGTGGTCGTTAGGTGAGCAGTGTAAATAATCGCCTTTTTCATAGCCCATAAGCTCTAAAGCGCGGTTAGCAATCACTTCATTGGCATTCATATTCACCGAAGTACCTGCGCCCCCTTGAATCATATCCACCAAAAACTGACTGTCAAATTTCCCAGCAATCACTTCTTTACAAGCCTCGCTGATAGGTTTGAGGAGTGTATCGGGCAATAGTCCCAAAGCGTGATTAGTTTGAGCCGCAGCGAGTTTCACATAGCCGATAGCTTTTACAAAAGCAGGATAGTCACCCATTTTAGTACCGGTAATACGGAAGTTTTCAATAGCGCGTTGAGTTTGCACACCGTAATAAGCATCGGCGGGCACTTGCAAATCGCCGATAAGGTCTGATTCTGTTCTAAATTTTGTCATAATTATTTATTATTAGTCGTTAGAAATTAGGAAATAGGAATTAGAAAATCGCGGTAAAATTACGAAAGATTTCTGATATAAAAAAGAAAAAGAAGTATAAACTTTTGGTAATGAAAATCTATTGCCATACACTTAAATTAGGACATTAAACTATTTTTTATTACATTTGCCCCGATGATAGGTGTCAGGTTTCAGGTTTCAGCCTCGTCAGACTTGTCTGACCCGTCCGCCTCGTCCGATAAATCATAAACAACATTAAACATTATTTTTTAATCCCTCTTAACCAGATTGCCCCTCTCTCCTTGGGAGAGAGGGAACGGGAGAGAGGATAATACAAATTATATGAAAAAACTAATTTTTTTGGCACTCGTTGCCACAGCATTATGCGTTTCCTCTTGCGGGAAAGACGACGACAACGGCGGAGGTAGCACTTCGCTCACTGGGGATTGGTATGAATATGTGATTTTCAAAACCAACAATAACAATGATACGGCATGGAAATTTCCTAATACTTGTTCAGAGCAAACTCATTGGTCTATATCCGATAAAAAGATAAAGCACGAATGGTATGGACTTGACAATAGCAAAACCTGCCAACATACTTCTTCCTATTACGATTATACTTCCTCCAATGGTACATTTAATATGACCGTTGCCAATGATTCCCCTTATGGAACAAAAGGAAGTACTCTTTCTATAAAATATGAAATGAAAGGTAAAGAACTCATCATTCATTATAAATCAACATCTTATGATGTAACAAATGTCCTCCACAAAAAAGGAGAGGACTATAGTTATCTCGACCCTTTTATAGGAGTATGGAAAATGACCAAATATGTAGTGGGACAACAAGAATTTATTGTAAAGAATACTGAATGCTTATACGGTGAAATAGTAGCCCACTCTTTGGGAGCTACCCTATACTTTAATTATCCAGAAAATGGGCAATGTAATAAAACGATAAACACCTATGAGTGGGTAAAGGAAGGGGGCAAGTACTACAATGTGAGCAACCCTGCGAAAAAAACACTTTGGGACATCAATTTCTCCAACAATAACCGCTATATGACCTTTGCCATAGATGGCGATAACGGACGCACAGTAATGCACTTTACCAAAGTAAAATAGGTTTCAGACATCAGGTGTCAGGTCTCAGGGGTCTGACCTGTCCGCCTCGTCCGATAAATCATAAACAACATTCACTATTTTTATTTTGAAGTGATAAAAAACTATTTTTCAGTTGCTTTTGTGGTGAAATCTGTGGGAGAATTTAATCTATAGAAATCAATTGCACCAGTAGTAAATTTTAAAAGATAATTCAAAAAAATCCCCTTGCAGTAGCAACCGCAAGGGGATTTTTTAATTTTTAACTGTTAATTACTATTTTACTCCGTGCATCATCGCTTGAAGTTTCTTGTTGAGGAGTATCATTCCTAAACCGCAGAGGATTACAAATCCTGATACAGCAGCAAATACTACACTCGCACCGAGTTTTTCTACATAAGAAGCAATTACCCCTCCTATGGAGTTGGCAAAGAAGGCTGCCATCATCCAAACTCCCATCATAAGTCCTGCTAAGCGTGGAGGTGAAAGTTTAGTAACGGTGGAAAGTCCTACTGGCGATAAGCACAACTCACCGATGGTATGGGTGAGGTAAGTGAGTATCAACCACGCCAAGCTCGCTTTTACAGCAACATCTTTAGGGTCTACCCCTATAGCGCCACCGCGTTCGTACACAGCGCCAAGCATAAAGAAGAACCCTACCCCAAGAAGGATCATCCCTAATCCCATTTTGAAAGGTGTAGTGAGGCGTTGTCCCATTTTAGTACCCCAGAATGTTGCAAACACTGGAGCTAACAACACGATAAACAATGGGTTTACTGATTGGAACCAAGCGGTAGGAATTTCAAAACTACCTACCACACGGTTGATATAACTATCGGTGTAGAGGGTGAGTGATGAACCTGCTTGTTCAAAGCCTGCAAAGAAGAATATCGCAAAGAAGAAGTAGATAAAGATTACCGCAATGCGTTCTTTTTCTTCTTTAGTAAGTGGTTTATGTGCTTCAGCTTCTGAAAGTTCTACTGCTTTTTTGGTTGAGCCTTTGGCTTTCAAACCGAGGTCTCCTAAATATTTCTGTGCAAAGAAAATAAATATCAATTCACCGATGAGCATCCCTATAGCCGCTGCTCCAAAGCCGAATTTGTAACCGAACGACATTGCCACTTCACCTGTATTGGCATCAATAGCGGTTTTGGCAAAGATATTATCGGTGAGGAATCCGGTGATAAGAGGTGCCAAGAAAGCCCCTAAGTTGATACCCATATAGAAAATAGAGAAAGCTGAGTCAAGGCGTTTATCACCCGATTCATAGAGTCCTCCTACTAAGGCTGAAATGTTTGGTTTAAAGAACCCATTACCAATGATGAGCAGGAAGAGCCCTAAATAAAGTCCTGCGTGGCTCGTCCAAGCGAAGAGAGCTGCCTCACCCAAGAACATTATAAATCCTCCTAACAACACCGATTTGCGTTGTCCTAAGAAGTTATCGGCTATCCATCCGCCAATCAGTGGGGTGAAATAGGTAAGACCGGTCGCAAAACCATAAATCAAACTTGCGGTGGAAGGATCGAAAGCCAAACCGCCTTCAAGCCACGTTTTGGTGAGGTATAACATCAAAATACCGCGCATTCCATAGTAACTGAAACGCTCCCACATCCCTGTTAGGAACACCAAATAAAGCCCCTTAGGGTGCTTTTTCTTCTCATTTTCTACGTTTGTATCCATTTATTAATAAATTAAGGTTTGTTTATAAATTAATTTTTAATCCAATAAAGTTTTTCTTTTACAGATTGTCCCCCTTCGGGGGAACGGGGGCTTTGTTTATAAGTTTTGTTCAATAAAATTCGTCATTTTTGTGTATAACTGAAAGCGTGTGCTGCCGGTGTTGTCGTAAATACCGTGGTTCTTATCAGGATAGATGAGCCAATCGAAATCTTTTTGCAAACTCACTAAAGTTTCTATCAACACCATTGCGTTCTGTACGTGTACATTGTCGTCGGCACTACCGTGAATGAGCAGGTATTTTCCTTTGAGTTTGGCAGCGTGAAACAACGGTGAATTTTCGTCGTAACCCTTGGCATTCTCTTGGGGGGTACGCATAAAGCGCTCGGTGTAAATAGTGTCGTAAAAACGCCAATTGGTAACAGGGGCTACTGCTATTGCCATTTTGAATATATCGCCTTTTTGAAACAGACAGTTAGACGACATAAATCCACCAAAACTCCAACCCCATATTCCTATTCTGCTCTTGTCGATATAAGGATAATCGCCTACCAGCTGGGCGACATCAGCTTGGTCTTCAACTTCGTATTTACCCAGTTGCTGATAGGTACATTTCTTAAAATCTGCTCCTTTATAGCCAGTGCCACGACCGTCTACACATAGCACTATATAGCCTTTTTGGGTGAGCGATGCGTGCCAAAAGTCGTTCATATCCCACCATTGGTCGGCTACTTCTTGTGAGCCTGGTCCTGAGTATTGGTACATCAAGAGGGGGTATTGCTTTTTAGGGTCGAAATCCTTAGGTTTGAGCATATAAGCGTTGAAAGTACCTTTGGCAGTTTTCAGTTCCATAAACTCTTTTTCGGGCAAATTATAGGTTTTCAATCGCTGGGCGTATTCGGCATTGGTAACGATTTCTTTGAGTTGCTTGCCGCTTTTGGTGTCGTTCAGCGTATAACGTGGAGGTGTAGAGGCATTGGCAAAAGCGTGGATATACATAGTGAAATCCCCACTAAAGGTGCCTTTGTTCGTGCCTGCCTCAGTAGAAAGTGCGCGAGGGGCTTTGCCTTTGAGGCTCACAGCATAGAGTCCTCGGCGGGTAGAGCCTATTTGGGTAGATTGGTAGAACAATTGCTGTGTTTTAGGGTCGTAGCCATAAAAATCAGTTACTTCCCAGTTGCCACGAGTGAGCTGGCGCACTAATTTTCCTTTGGCATTACAATAGTAAAAATGGTTATGCCCGTCTTTGTCCGATTGGTAAATAAAACTATTATCGGGTAAAAATAGTATATCCTTGTTAATGCTTACATAAGTCGCGCTGGTTTCCTTCACTAAGGAAGTCGTTGCCTTCGTCTGGCTATTCACTTGTAAAAGTTGCCAATCGTTTTGGTGGCGGTTGAGGGTCTGCACTGTGAGTTTATGAGGGTCGTTTGTCCATTGCAAACGTGGGATATAATAAGCGTTGAGCGGTATTTCAGCCACCGATTTATCAGCCACAGTATAGATATGCAAACTCACCGCCGAATTGGCTTCCCCTGCTTTCGGATATTTGAAAGTATAAGGGGTAGGGTAGAGGTCGTAACCGTAGATATCCATTGAAAATTCGGGTACTTTGCGCTCATCCGAACGTATAAATGCTAACTGACTGCCATCGGCATTCCAAGCAAAGAGTTTCACAATCCCGAACTCTTCTTCATACACCCAATCGGCAGTGCCGTTGATAATAGCATTCTTTTGTCCGTCGGTAGTGATTTGGGTTTCTTCGCCAGTAGCGAGGTCGTATAAATACAAGTTGTTTTCGTATACAAAAGCCAATTGTTTGCCGTTAGGTGAAAAAGTAGGGACTTGTATGCGCTTGTCACTCACTTTTTTAAGGTCGCCAGTGGCGAGGTCGTACAGAAAATAATCGGCTATAAACGAATGGCGGTAGATGTCCTCTTTGCGAGTGGCGATAAGGAGTTTTTTCTCATCGGCTGAAAATTCATAACCTTCAATTCTACTCACTCTATCGTTAGCCTGAAACAGGGTTTGTACTTTGGTGAGAGTCGCAAAATCGTAGAGGTTGATTTCTTGAGCACGTTTTTCACGATTGTACTCTAACACAGTGTATTGAGGGGAGTGTTGCAACGCTTTGAGGTTGAACATACGCTCAGGGTAGAAAGTGCCCTTAGTCCAAATCTCTTGAAGTGTTTGGGCAGGCAATAGGTGATAAGTAGCAGGTAATAAGTAACAGATGATCAGGAGTGCGCAAAAGTACAAAGCCTTGCGCCCATATAAGTTTTTATGTAGTGTATATTTCGTCATTCGTAATTCGTCATTCGTAACTTGTTAAGGTATATTTCGTCATTCGTCATTCGTAACTCGTCATTCGTCATTCGTCATTCGTCATTCGTAACTCGTCATTCGTCATTCGTCATTCGTCATTCGTCATTCGTCATTCGTCATTCGTAACTGATTTGAGCCGTCAATATTAGGAATAATTTTTGAGATAGCAGCAATTTTTTGGTATCTTTTTTTCGGAAGAGGATTTTTAAAGCTGATTTTTAATGGATTACAAGTTTTGGATATATTGATAAAAAGTGCTATTTTTGTACTTCAAAACGAGCCGTCTTATCGCGACGGGTTAGATAAATTAATGAACGATGGGAACACTTACAATATATTTGAGTAAAAAGCAAAGTATTTTTCATACAATCGTATTTTTGTTACTTTCAGTAATGCCTTTGATTTTCTATATTATTACGTCCTATAGGTCAGAATATTTTTTTGAAAGAAAAAATATAGCAATAGGCTTACTAATGTTTTTCATAGCGTTTATATTTTTTAAGGCGTTAAAAGGAGAGTTCTTTTTTCTTCGATTAAAAAATCCCAAAATGATCTTCACTGATGAAGGTATTCTTTTTAATGAATATATTCAGGGAAAGGTGAAGTGGGAAGAGATTGCTCATATTAATTTTGGAAGGAGAGTTATGATGCGAAAGCCTTCTGAAAAATACAGTAGTATGATGATAGTTTTGAAAAATAAAGCTACGGTTAAGTTTAATAAATTTTCATCAACGCCTCTTGATAAACATTTTATAGAGATTGACACTGCGTTTTTCAAAGAGAATGTCAATGATGAAATAGAACGCATTATAGAATTTATTAGTACCCATTGCAGTAGGTACGAATGCTATAAAGTACCGCATCAAACAAAGTTTGTTTTCAAGTAAGGTCTCAAACTGCGAGCTCATAGCTTGTGTGCCTATATAGTACTCACTTTCCTTCTTTTGGCAATCTCAGTAAAAAATAGTACTTTTGTACCCCCTTTTAAACCTACTTTATAACATCTAAAATAATGAAATTCAATATAGTTTCCGATTTTGCCCCTACGGGCGACCAACCTCAGGCTATCGACCAGTTAGTAAAAGGTATTGAACGCGACGATAAGTACCAAGTGTTATTAGGCGTTACAGGCTCTGGAAAAACTTTTACTATTGCCAACGTGGTGGAACGCATCCAGCGCCCTACTCTTGTGTTGGCTCATAACAAAACGCTGGCTGCCCAGTTGTATTCTGAATTTAAGGCTTTCTTCCCCAATAACGCGGTGGAATACTTCGTCTCTTACTACGACTACTATCAGCCAGAAGCCTATATCCCCTCTACGGGTACTTATATCGAAAAAGACCTCTCTATCAACGATGAAATTGAAAAACTGCGCCTTAGTACAACTTCTGCTCTCTTGTCGGGCAGACGCGATGTATTGGTTGTGGCATCGGTGTCGTGTTTGTATGGTATCGGTAACCCTGTGGAATTCCAAAAGAACGTGATTACTCTCAAACAGGGTGATGTACTCCCTCGTACCAAGCTGATGCATCGATTGGTACAAAGTCTCTATGCCCGCACGACCGCCGAATTTAGGCACGGCAATTTCCGCATCAAAGGCGATGTGCTTGATGTCTTCCCAGGTTATGACGACAACGCTTTCCGCATTCACTTCTTTGGCGATGAAATTGAAGAAATAGAACAGTTTGACCCTACTACTAATCACGTGTTAGACCACTACGAGAGCCTCAATATCTACCCCGCTAATATGTTCGTTACCTCCCCCGATATTCTCCAAAAAGCAATATGGAACATTCAACAAGATTTGGTGAAACAGGTAGAGTTCTTTGAGGCATCGGGCAAACCCTTAGAGGCCAAACGGCTGAAAGAACGCACCGAGTTCGACCTTGAGATGATACGCGAATTGGGTTATTGTTCGGGTATTGAAAACTACTCCCGCTATTTAGACGGTAGAGAACCAGGCACTCGTCCGTTTTGCTTGATTGATTACTTCCCTAAAGATTTCTTGATGGTGATCGACGAGAGTCACGTAACTGTCTCACAAGTGCACGCGATGTATGGTGGCGACCGCAGTCGCAAGGAAAATTTGGTGGAATACGGATTCCGCTTGCCCGCTGCTATGGACAACCGTCCGCTGAAGTTCGAAGAGTTTGAAGCGCTGCAAAACCAAGTGATTTACGTGAGTGCCACCCCTGCCGACTATGAGCTCCAACAAACGCAAGGCGTGTACGTAGAGCAGGTGATTCGCCCCACAGGATTGCTCGACCCCGAAATAGAAGTGCGCCCCAGTCAAAATCAGATAGATGATTTGGTAGAAGAAATACAACTGCGCACCGAAAAAGACGAGCGTATATTGGTAACCACCCTCACCAAGCGAATGGCGGAAGAGCTTACCAAATACCTCACTCGCATTGGTATTAGGTGTCGTTACATTCACAGCGATGTAGATACATTAGAGCGTGTGGAGATTATGCAAGACCTCCGCAAAGGACTCTTTGATGTGCTCATAGGGGTAAACCTCCTCCGTGAGGGCTTAGACCTGCCCGAAGTATCGCTTGTCGCTATCCTCGATGCCGACAAAGAAGGCTTTTTGCGTTCTACGCGTTCGCTCACTCAAACCGTAGGACGGGCTGCCCGCAACGTAAATGGCAAGGCGATAATGTACGCCGATAAGATTACTGAGAGTATGCAGCGCACTATTGATGATACCAATTACCGCCGTGAAAAACAGATGAACTACAACAAAGCGCACAACATCACGCCTCAGCCTTTGCACAAGAAAATAGAGAACAGCCTCAGCAAGAGCCCTATAACCGAATTTCACTACGATCCTTCGTTTAAGGAACACATAGCTGCGGAAACTCAATCGGTATATTTATCGGCTAAGGAGTTGGAGAAGAAAATCAAGGAGACCCGCAAATTGATGGAAACCGCTGCCAAAGATCTCGATTTCGTAAAAGCTGCCCAATACCGCGATGAACTAAAGAAATTGCAGGAATTAGCAAATTAGAGAATTAGCAAATTAGAGAATTAGCAAATTAGAGAATTAGCGACTTGCTCCTTTGCCAAAGTTGATGACAACCTTTATAAATAAAGATTTTTCTTTCTGATGCTCTCTGAGTCTCTCCAAGATTCTCTTAGATTTTCTGAGATTTTCCGAGATTTTCCTGAATTAAAATGTTAAAAAAATTGCTAATCACAAATTGTTTTGTATATTTGCCCCCATCAATTAAAAACTAATAATACAATGAGAAAGACAATTTTGGCCTTAATGGCAACAGCAGCTATTGTAGCTTGCAGCAAAAGTGATGACAAGGAAGATGACCACATTAGTGGAAAATTCCCTACAAAAATCACACAAATTGTAGGAACAGAACGTGTTGTGCATACTTATGAAATGCAAGATGCTACTCATCCTAAAAAAGAAACAATTACTACTTATCAAGGTTCTTCTACTAAAGGAAAAGTAAAAACCCACGAATTTACTTATGACAGTAACAACCGCTTGATTTCTAAAGTAGACCCTACTGATGAGCCAAGTGTTTGGTATCTTAGTAACTTTTCTTACAATGCTAATGGAAAGTTAGAAAAAGAGGAAAGGGTTTTTGTTACACTTCCTTATATAATTAAAAATTACGAGTATGCCAATGGTAAATTGAGCAAAAAAGTAGAAAAACCTGCTAGTAATGGTGATGGGGATTATATTACTACTACTTTTGAGTATCCTACTACTAATATGGTGAGAGTTACTAAAACTTCTTATTCAGTAGATAAAGCTAAAAAAGGAGATGATATAAACGAATGGCACGTCTATACATTAGGTGCTAATGGCAATGTAGTAAAAGATGAGTACAGAACGGCTACTCATAACTACGAGACAACTTATGAGTATGATACTAAAATTAACCCTGAGTACGTTAGCTTTAGAGTACAAGCTACTCCCGATCATTTCGTAACCCTTACTCCTAACAATATCACAAAAAAAACAGTAATAACTACTGAACTTGCTAATTCAAAAGTTACTAAAGCCGTATATCGTTACGATATTCAGTATGATGGTGATTATCCTATCCAAATCAAAGTTTATTCAGTACCTGAAGATAAAACTGCTGGTGAAGCACTTGTCCAAACCACTGAATACACTTACTAAAAACATCTAAACCTCAATTAGAAAATATACTTTGCCAAAGGTAATAGCCCGTGTGGCTCGCACCTTTGGTAAAGTTTTTTATTGGCTATTAATTGCTAATCACAAATTGTTTTGTATATTTGCCACGAATAATTAAAAACTAATAATACAATGAGAAACATTTTATTTATATTATCCGCTTTTATCCTCTTTGCTTGTAAAAAGGACAAAGGTAATGATGAAAATGTAGTTACTATTCCTGCTTCTGATTATGAATTGAGTGCTGATGGACTCACCTTAGTAAAATGGAAAAACGAGAACACAGCAGTGCTCAATATGCAAGCAGATGCGGTACTTAGAAATGTAAAAACCATTGGTCTTCAGGCTTTTTCTCAACACAAAACCTTAGGAAGTATTACTCTACCTGAGGGACTGACAGGTATTGATAACATAGCTTTCTATAAAACTAAACTTAGAAGTATTGTTATTCCTAAAGGAGTACAAGTGATTGGTGCAGGTGCTTTTGCTGAAACTCCACTTACTTCTGTTCAGTTTTCAGAGGGACTTATTACCATTGATGATGAAGCGTTTTCTGAGTGCCAAATTCCTGTTCTCAACTTTCCAGAAAGCTTACAAGCCATTGGAAGGAGAACTTTTGAATCTAATAAAGTAATTGCTTCAGTTACTATTCCTAAGAACGTACTGAATGTTGCAGGTGCAGCTTTTGATTCTTGTGAAAAGTTAAGTAGTGTAACTTTTAAAGGACAAACTCCTCCAAGAATATCAATTATTTTTGGCTCAAAAATTAATTATGTAAAGCAAGATTATGAACCTATTGTAAAAGGACATATTTATGTACCTAAAGGAAGAGCAGAGGTGTATAAAAAAGCAGAAGGTTTCAAACCATATATCAATATTATTTCAGAAGAAGAATAAAAATTCTTCTATAACAATCTTATAAAAATACACTTTGCCAAAGGTAATAGCCCGTGTGGCTCGCACCTTTGGCAAAGTTTTTTGTTAGCTATTAATTGCTAATCACAAATTGTTTTGTATATTTGCCACCAAATAATTAAAAACTAATAATACAATGAAAAACATTTTATTTATATTATCCGCCTTTATGCTCTTTGCTTGTAAAGACGATGATAAAACAGGCAATTCAATCATCGGTGAGTGGCAAGCCGTAAAAATAGTAACAGGAGGAGTTGATATTCCTATTGACAATTGCACTGGTCAAACAAGACTCCTTATTACAGATGACCGTTTTACTTACTATAAACACTGGAAAAATGGAGATGATTGTAACTCTCAAATAGATGATTACAATTATGTTACTGAGGTAGGTGAAAAAGATAAAATAAGAAAGAAAGGTGATACAAGTCATTATTACACTTGTGTTTTAGAGAATGGTGGTTCTCGCCTTCGCGTTGTTTATTTTAGTGATTCATACGCTATCTTTAAACGGAAATAATATTTGGTAAATCTATAAAAAAGAGACGAATACTATTCGTCTCTTTTTTATTGTATAACACTTTGGGATATTAAAAAGGAGCTAAGAATTAAGAAAAACAAGTAAGAGAGATACAAATTTGGTAATTCATAAATTATTCGTACCTTTGCACTAACAAATGATGTTTTTAAAACAAATATCCGTCGTAAACTACAAGAACATACCCTCACAAACGTATGTCTTTAGCCCTACTATCAACTGTTTTGTAGGCGATAACGGCGTAGGAAAAACCAATCTCCTCGATGCTATTTATCACTTAGGAATGGCAAAGAGCTACTTCACTACAAGTGCCGTGCAGAACGTACGTCACGGTGAGGAGTTCTACCTCATTGAGGGGCAGTTCCAAAACGAAACCCGCGAAGAACAAATCGTTTGTAGCCTCAAAAAAGGTCAAAAAAAAGTGATGAAACACAACGGTAAAGCTTACGAACGCCTTGCCGACCATATAGGTAAATACCCTATGGTGATCATCTCCCCCTCCGATCGCGACTTGATAATAGAAGGTAGTGAAACCCGCCGTAAGTTTTTAGATAGTGTCATCTCGCAAACCGATAGAGCTTACTTAGAACTGCTTTTGCGTTACAACCGCACCCTCTTGCAACGCAATACCCTGCTAAAGCAAATGGCTGAAAATGGAGTATTTTCTGTAGAAACTCTCAGTATTTATGATGAGCAATTAGCCCCCTTAGGGCAGCACCTCTACGAAAAACGACGAGCCTTTATGGAAGAGTTTTTACCTGTTTTTAGTGAGCAATACGCCTATATATCAGGAGGAAAAGAACGTGTGAATTTGCAGTATGAAAGTCAGTTACACCAAAGCGATTTAGCAACGCTACTTCGCGAAAATACTCAGCGTGATCGCAGTGCACAATACACCACAACCGGTATTCATAAAGACGATTTGCTCTTTGAAATTGAAGGTTTCCCAATGAAAAAATACGGTAGCCAAGGGCAACAGAAGTCGTTTTTGATAGCCCTAAAGCTATCGCAATTTGAAGTTTTACAACAAGAATTAGGGATTACCCCCATAGTGCTTTTAGATGATATTTTTGATAAACTCGATGACACTCGCGTAACCCAATTAGTACAATTAGTAACTCAAAAACATTTCGGACAGTTGTTCATCACCGATACCCACTCACAACGCACTGAAGCAGTCGTAAAAAGCACTGGTTTAGCCTACGAGATGATTCAAGTAACCTAAAAGTAGGGGGCTGTCCGAAAAGTCTAAAAATCGCTTTTGCATCATAAACTTTGTCAAAGTCCCAAAACTTTGACAAAGTCTACAATACTGATAATCAACAACTTTTAGAGTGTGTTATGTAGGAAAGCCAGCGATAGCTGGGTATGTGCTGCAAACGCCCCCTCAAGAAAAACTTTTAGGACAGCCCCTCTAAAAACAAACTTAATATAAGAAATATCACAATTGTTAATTATAAATCGTTAATTGTTAATTGAAATATGAAACCCAATAACAAGAAAACCTCTACTGCTGCCGTTGCAGCACAACCCCAAAACACCCCTATCAAATGGTTAGCAACCTTCTTGCTCATCGCCTATGGCTATGTAACGGTAATCACCCCTAACTGGATGGCGTTCGACTCTAACGCTACTAAATTCTACACCTTTGCAATCCTCAACTTAGTAGTGGTTGCTCTCGTGTTTTTTATCAAAGAATTTAGAGAACGCACTCAGGTGCTCTTTGGCTTCTTTACCAATAAAATAGGGATTGCCTATAGCCTCATAATGGTAATGGCATTGCTCTCTTTTTCCAAGGCTATCAATACTGAAGAAGCTATCCTCCACTTCTTCAAAATATTCACCGCTTTCTCTGCTGCGTGGATGGTCTCTGCTTTGGTAATTTACTATAAAGAAGGAATTGTTGTCTTAGCCTTAGCAATGACGATTCTGCTTTGCTACGACTTCTTAGTGGCGATGGACGGTATTAAAGGGGTCATCAAAGGCACTGCTACCGATTTGGCTATCAAAGGTTCATATTCTAATAAAAACATCTTAGCTTCGGCTATATTCATCAAAATACCTTTTGCAGTATGGCTGTTCTACTTCCGCCGAGAAAACTATTTGCGTCTCATTGGAGCTGTCGGACTTACTTTAGGTACTTTGGCGGTCTTCTTTATGAGTACCCGTACCTTTTATTTGGCTACAATCCTCACTGTGGTGATTTTTGTGATCTATGGTGCAATCGATTTTTTCATCCTCAAACGTCGTGAAACAGGAGTAAAAGTACTGATACACGTAGGATTGGTAGTTATTGCTTTCGGTATTTTCTCATTTGTACAGAATTATTTATACCCTCAAGAAGTGCGACAAAGCACTAGTTTCGGTGCGCGTTTGGCTGAGGTGGCGAACCAAGAAAACCAAAGTAACAACTTGCGTAAAACCGCTTGGGTAATCACTGCTACCGATATGATTCCTAACGACCCATTACTTGGTGTGGGCATCGGTAACTGGAAAGTGCGCTTCTTGCAGTACGAAAACTCTTATAGCCCGCACTATATCTATATGTATAAAAACCACAACGACTTCTTAGAGCTTACCGCCGAAGTGGGTATCTTTGGAGGCTTGGCATTTGTGGCTATCTTCCTCTTAGCGGCTTTTTACTTTATCAAAGGTACTTATAAAAATAAAAATTCTGAACAGGAACAGTGGTTTTTCTTGCCACTCTTCGGGCTTTTTGCCTATTCGTTCGATGCCTTCTTTAACTTCCCTCAGGATCGCCCCGAAATTCAAGCACTCTTTGGTATCTACGTAGGGATAGCAGTAGGTTTGGCTGTATTGTACTTTGGGAAAAACAGCAAAGAACGCAAACTCCCTACACTTGCTATTGGCTTTATAGGTGCTATAGCTGTAGTGGCAATGGTATTAGGGGTAATTGTAGAAAGAATGTACTTCGATTCCTCTAAAATCCAACGTATGGTAAAAGAAGAACAACAAGGGGTACGCTCTCCTAAATCTCCTGCCGATTACCTTATACGTAACTATCCTCGTATCCCTAACCTCACCGCTGTTGCCGAACCTGTAGATGTGGAAAAAGCGCGCTACCTCATCGATGAAAAGAAATTTGATGAAGCTCGCAAAATCCTTTCTTCTATTCACTATCATCCTTACGATGCTCGCCCTGAGTATTTTATGGCAGTATCCTATTTTATGGAACCCGAAAAGAAATTAGATAGTATCTACAAATACGCTCACAAAGCCCGAATGATCAAACCTAATTTCTACGGTAGTTTGAACTTAGAAACTTTTGCACTCAACAATCTGGGGAAAGAACAAGAATCTATCAAATTGCTCAAACAGTTTTTGAGTTTAGAAAAAGATAGCATACAAAAAGAAGAACCTAAGTGGAAAAAACGTTTGAAAAGCATCTTCCACGTCGATGTTGATAGAGATGCTCGCTTGGCCAATCGCGGTGAAGTACAAGCTTGGAACTCTTTGGCATACCTATTGGAGAAAAATAACCAAATTCCCGAAGCACGCGCCGTGTTAGATACTGCTTTTGTGTATTTGCCTACCAATCAGGAAATCATCAACAATCGCAACAAAATTATTTCGCGTATGCAAGTAGAACAATTTGCTCCCCTCTACAGCGAGGCAATGCAGCTTTATTTGCAACAACGATATGCCGAGGCTATCCCTGTATTTACTAAATTCTTGGAAAAAGTACCCGCTCATATCGACGGACTTAAATACCGCGCTATTAGCTACTACAACACCCAGCAGTATCAACGCGCTATCAACGATATTGCCCAAATGGAACAACTCGGCATCGCTATAGATCCTGTGTTGAATAACTATCGCGCCTCTTGTTATTATATGTTGGGTGATAGAAACAATGCCAAAGTCTTTTTCCAAAAAGCTGCCGCCGAAGGCAATGCCGATGCTCAAAAGAATTTAAACACCCTTACCTTTTAAACATGTATAATGACTATCGATAACACTTATACTAAGCAAATTATCAATGATAAGGAACTCCAAGTGATGCTCCATCGCCTTGCTTGTGAACTGATTGAAAACCACAACAATTTTTCCGATACAGTTTTCATCGGTATACAACCCCGCGGCACTCACTTAGCCCAGCGCTTGGTGAGTCTGCTCGCCGAGGAATATAACCTACCCAATATTCCATTGGGGCTCTTGGATATCACTTTCTTCCGCGACGATTTTCGCCGTACGGGCAAACCCTTAGAGGCTAACTCTACCGCTATCGATTTCATCGTGGAAAACAAACGTGTGGTATTCATCGACGATGTGCTCTATACCGGCAGAAGTATCCGTGCAGCACTCAGTGCCGTACAAAGCTTTGGTCGCCCCTCTCAAATAGAACTCTTAGTGCTTATCGATAGACGCTTTAGCCGTCAACTGCCTATCCAGCCCGATTACAGCGGCAAGCAGGTAGACGCTATCAACAACGAACGTGTAATCGTGAATTGGAACGACAATTCCGTTCAGGTAATTAATAAGTAAAACTTTTTAACAAAGATGAAAAATATATTTATCACCGCTGCTTTATTGCTCACAGCCGCTACTTATGCACAAGTAACTATCAACCAAGAGAGCAATATCGCCGATGCTATGGAGTACAAAAAAGAAGTAGCCCGCAGCGAAAGTGCTTTCCAAGTGCAAATCTACAACGGTAACATCACCGAGGCAAACAAAGCCTTACTCGATGCTAAAAATAAATACAAACAATATCCTGCCTTGCTCACTTTCGAGTCTCCTAATTACAAAGTGCGCATCGGTAGTTTCCGCACACGCTTAGAAGCCGAAAAAAACTTGATAGAGATTAAAAAATCCTATCCTGCTGCTTTCGTGGTTGGCTTAAAATAATCTCTAATAGGGGAACGTTATGTTCAAGAAAAACAGCCTTCGCTTCCAGATATTCCTCAGTATGACCCTCCTCGTGCTGGTGTCTTTTGCTATCTTAGCCTTAGTGATGGTCAGCCAATACAAAAAACAAGCGTTGGAATATCACGACGAACGTCTTGTCGACAAGGAAAACCAAATAAAAATGCAAATACAGTACGTGTTTTCGCAAACCACTTTCCCTGTCGAAACTCCTTATATTCCCCTTATTTTCCGTGAAGATATCTATAGCATTGCCAATATCCAAAACCTGAATTTTGCCCTCTATGACCTCGATGGAGTGCTGCTCAAAAGCTCTAAAGCCTCTCTATCCCCCGATCAAGATGCGTTTTTCATTCCGCCTGCAGTACTACATCAGCTCTCAGCAACCCTCAACAAACGCTTGGTAGAACACCACGAGTTTGCAGGGCGCGGCTATCAAACTTCCTATAGTTATATCACCGATTTGCAGTTCAAGCCTATCGCTATTCTCAATATTCCTTATTTTGAGAACGATACCTTCAACGAGCGCGCTTTAGAAGGCTCGCTCTACAATTTGGCAATTGTCTATTTCTCACTCTTGGTGGTCGCACTCACGGTAGCTTACTTTATCTCTAAGTACATCACCAAATCGCTTAAAACCATTGAAAACCGATTAGAGAAAACGCGCTTGCTATCGCAGAATGAGAAAATCCTCCTCAAATCAGCACCTGCTGAAATTACCGAATTGGTAAATGCCTATAACGGAATGATTGACGAGATTGAGAATAGTAAAGCGCTCTTGGCACAATCGGAACGCGAACAAGCGTGGCGTGATATGGCAAAACAAGTAGCGCACGAAATCAAAAACCCGCTTACTCCTATGCGTCTTTCGGTACAGAGTTATCAGCGCAAAGCGAGCCGCGAACCTCAAACTACTGAACAAACCAACGAGTTTTGCGAATCACTCATCCAGCAAATTGATATCCTCAGCAATATCTCTACGGCTTTCTCAGCTCTTACGAATATGCCGGCTAAAAACGACGAAGAGTTTGATTTTGTGTCTGTTGTCAAGCGTACTTTGGATATTTTCAACACCGATGAAATTCACTTCACTCACTCTCACGATGAGATTATCGCTGTGTTCGATAAAGATCAATTAGGGCGCGTGGTAACCAATCTCGTGAAAAATGCTCTCCAAGCTACCGAAAATGAACCTTTCCCCGCAATAGAAGTAACGCTTACTAAAAGTGAGAAAGGTATTACTCTCACCGTAAAAGATAACGGTATAGGTATCTCCGATGCCGATAAAGAAAAAATATTTGAACCCAAATTCACTACCAAAACTAGCGGTAGTGGCTTAGGCTTAGCAATGGTAAAGAATATCGTGCTCTCGTACAATGGTAGCATTTCTTTTACCTCTCAAGTAGGCAAAGGCAGTGAATTTGTTATAACATTGGTACATTTTTTGAATAAGTAACGTATTAAACATTATATTTTTATGAAAAAACACATCTTTACATTAGGAGCTGCTGTGCTTTTGCTCGCCTCCTGCCAAAACAATCCTTCACAAACTGCTAACACTGTAGCAAGTGAAACTGCTACTATGATGGAGAATACTGCTGAAAAAGTAGAAGAAATGGTAACTCCTCAATTGTTAGCTACTTATGTAGGTACTCTTCCTGCTGCCGATTGCGGCGGAATGGCTACCGTTATCCATCTCTATGCCGATGACACCTATGTAAAACAAGAAAACTGTGCAAGTAAAAACTTCGAATCTAAAGAAGAAGGTAAAGTAGAACGCACTGATAAAGGTTTTACACTCGTTTCTAAAGCTGATAATCACAAATCTTTCTATATTACCAAAGGCGATAATATCGTACAAGTAGGTGAAGATGGTAAAGAACCTAAAATGGTAAAAGAATATACTCTTACCAAACAAATGTAAAACAAATTTACACTAAAACAAAGGCTATGCGATACTTTGCATAGCCTTTTTCGTGTTGTTTCAAAAAATATTTTAACAAAACTTTTGTAGTTCTCTTTTTTTATCTTACCTTTACCCCCCAATTAAAAAGTTCTTACGCTAACCTACCAATGGATTTAGTACGCCTCTTTGTCAAAAGAATATCATATAACCATTCTCAAAACGACGCTTTTGTGCTGATAATGCACGAATTAGAGTCCGATTTGAAGCTGCCTATCGTCATAGGCACCTTCGAGGCGCAAGCTATTGCTTTAGAGTTAGAGAGAAACATCATCCCACCGCGCCCCCTCACACACGACCTCTTCAAAAATTTAGCCGATACTTTCAGTATCCAAGTGCGACGCGTAGTGATTTACAAATTAGAGGAAGGCATTTTTTATTCTAATATGCTCTGTGCGCAAAATAACAAAGAACGCACTATCGATGCCCGTACCAGCGATGCTATTGCTATCGCATTGCGCTTCAACGCACCTATCTATACCTATAAAGAAATTGTAGAACGCGCAGGTATCTACATCCCTTTGCCTAACGAAGACAACAAAAAACAACCCGTGAGCCCGTCGTTAGACGATGTCGCCGACGATGAATCCCGCAATCGATATTCCAAATATTCACTTAGCGAACTTAAAAAAATGCTCAGTGAATGTGTGGAAAACGAAGATTACGAAATGGCTGCTCAAGTGAGAGACGAAATTTCAAAACGTGATAATACCTTTTAAAAACAATAATAGATGGAAGAAACAATTATGAAAGTAATCCCCAGTGAAGGATTTACAATGGAAAGCTTTGGACGTGGGGTGTTAGGAATGGTAGTGATTCTCTTTATAGCATTTCTATTTAGCAGTAACCGCCGCGCTATCAATTGGCGCACTGTAGGTATTGGCTTAAGTATACAACTACTGCTCGCTATAGGTATCCTCAAAGTAGGCTTCATTCAAAAAGCCTTTGATTTCGCTGGTAGTGTGTTCGTGTTGATATTGGATTTCACCAAAGCTGGTAGCCAGTTTTTATTAGGTAACCTGCTTGATACCAATACTTTTGGGTATATATTTGTATTCCAAGTACTACCTACTATTATCTTCTTTTCAGCGCTCACCTCTCTCTTGTTCTACTTAGGAGTTATTCAAATAGTAGTACGCGGAATGGCGTGGGCACTCTCTAAACTTCTCAATATTTCAGGAGCCGAAAGTCTTTCGGTTACAGGTAATATCTTCCTCGGTCAAACCGAAGCCCCTTTGATGATTAAGGCTTACCTCTCTAAAATGACCCGCTCCGAAATCCTCCTCGTGATGATAGGCGGTATGGCTACCGTAGCCGGTGGGGTAATGGCGGCTTATATACAATACCTCGGCGGTGATGACCCCGAAATGCGCTTGCTTTTCGCTCGTCACTTGTTAGCCGCCTCAGTAATGGCTGCTCCTGGAGCTATTGTAGTTTCCAAAATCCTCTGTCCACAAACCGAACAATTCTCTAACGATTCTCACGTATCAATGGAAAACGTGGGTTCTAACGTACTCGATGCTATCGCCAATGGTACTACCGAAGGACTCAAACTCGCTGCCAACGTAGCTGCTATGCTCCTCGTATTCGTTGCGATGAT
Source organism: Capnocytophaga genosp. AHN8471 (assembly GCF_016806945.1). Classification (NCBI taxonomy): domain Bacteria; kingdom Pseudomonadati; phylum Bacteroidota; class Flavobacteriia; order Flavobacteriales; family Flavobacteriaceae; genus Capnocytophaga; species Capnocytophaga genosp. AHN8471. Next base: position 202,244 of record NZ_JAESPJ010000006.1, on the reverse strand, counting down.
TGCGATGATTAACTATATTCTCCACTGGATGGGCTATGCTGGGGATCTCAATGGACTTATTGCTGCTAATACGCCTTATAAAGAAGGTCTTTCGCTTGAGATGATTCTCGGTACAATTTTCTCCCCCGTGATGTGGCTCATCGGGATTGCCAAAGAAGATGTGATGCTAATGGGGCAATTGCTCGGGGTAAAACTCGCTTCTTCAGAGTTTGTAGCCTACACTCAATTAGGTATCCTCAAAGATATGGCGAGTCAGCCTCACTTGATGTACAACAAATCAATAATGATAGCTACCTATATGCTCTGTGGTTTTGCCAATTTTGCCTCTATAGGTATCCAGATAGGCGGTATAGGCGCTTTAGCTCCTAACCAACGCAAAACCCTTTCAGAATTCGGACTCAAAGCAGTACTTGGCGGTTCGTTAGCCTCCCTAATGTCAGCCACCATCGCCGGAATGATAATAGGATAATTAAAAAATAATCAATGTGGCTCTCCAAAAAGCCTCGAAATCGCATTTGCGTCGCTACACTTTTCCAAACTCCTTGGATTTTGACAAAGTCTTAAAAATCTGATAATCAATTACTTTTGGGTATGTTGTGTACGGGCGTTTTGCAAACGCCTCACTATTTATTCGTAACCTATTTTTGTTTAACTATAAATATTAAAGATGTATGGTAAAGTTTATATTATTTTTCTTGTTATTGATTTCTTGTGAGAATAGAAAACAAATAAAAGAAGATTCAGTAATAAATATTGCAAAAGAGGAAAAAGAAAATAAAGAATTACAAACGTTCTTAAACTTAAAAAACAAAGATACTGTAAGAGAAAAGTTTGATTTTGAACTATTTGAAAAAGTGAAAAAAGTTTCGGAAGGTGTATATGTAAAGCCTAACGGAGATATGGTTGTATCAATGAATTGGTATGAAGGAGGAGATGCTTCTGATAAGTTCCTTGGAGGATATATTCGTGAAATAATAGGAAAACCTCCTTTTGTAACCATATTAAAAGAGTTTTATATTGATGGTTATATCAAAGAGAAAAAAACTCTTTTAGGTCAGTATTTACTAATTGGTACGTCAGAGTATTATGATAAATACGGCAAATTAACTCAGGTTAATGAAGAAAATACTTATGGGAAAATAAAACCTGCTGATGTTTTAAAGTTCATAGAAAAGCAAGGAGTCATCAATTTAAAAACGGGAAAAGGTTTTTTTGTAGGCGACCCTCTAAATGCTGAGTTAAGTTTTAATATTAGCTACGGAAAACCGCGAGATGCTACTACTGAAAACGATTATTATATAATAGGATTAAAATATAAAGGCGGAGAAGCAGAAACTGATCCTTCAGGAGGAGAACCCCCTAGTGCAAGTGATCTTATCTATTATATGAATAGCAAAACAGGAAGAGTTTACACACAGAAGGAATTTCTTAGTAAAGAAGAAAAAAACTAAAACCACCACCTTTTATATCTTGAGAATAAACTTTGGTAAAGTTTCTTGCCCGTCATAAGATTTGTCAAAGTCAAAAACTTTATAAATTCTATAAATCTGATAATCAAATGCTTTTATAGTATGTTGTGTACGGGCGTTTTGCAAACGCCCATACAAATAAAACTTTTTAGATACCACCCCTATTTATTGCTAACCTATTTTTGTTTAACTATAAAAAATAGATTTCAATTCTCCAAAAACGAGAAAAATTCTCCAAAAACTTTTTGCTAAAATATAAAAAACACTGATTATCAATATATAATAATTTTTGGAAACTAATTTCAATTCTCCAAAAACGAGAAAAATTCTCCAAAACCCCTATCCCCTAACCCCTATCCCCTAAATAAAATGAACACTTGGAACATCATCATCGAGGGCTTTAATAAAGCCGATATTACCAAACACGAAAGTATTTTCAGCCTCGGCAATGGGGCTATGGGAATGCGTGCTAATTTTGAAGAAGATTATACGGGCGATACTCTGCAAGGCAGTTATATCGGTGGTGTCTATTACCCCGATAAAACCCGAGTAGGCTGGTGGAAAAACGGCTATCCCGAGTACTTTGCCAAAGTGCTCAACGCCCCGAGTTGGATAGGGTTACACATCAAAATCAATGGAGAATTATTAGATTTGAACACTTGTCTTGAAGTGAAAAACTTCCGCCGCCAACTCAATATGAAAGAAGGTTGGTATGAGCGTTCATTCACTGCTATGCTCCCCAATCAGCAAGAAATACAAGTGAAAGTCTTGCGTTTCCTCTCCTTGCGCTACGATGAAATCGGTGCTTTGCGCTACGAAATCACCCCCCTCACTACCGAGGCTACTATAGAAATAGAAAGTTACTTAGACAGTGGTATTAAAAACAGTGATGCCAATTGGGATGAGCGTTTTTGGAATACCATAAGCATTGCTACTGCCGAAAATGCGGCTCATATACTTGCTGAAACTAAAAAGACAGGCTTTATGATACAAACCTTTATGCAAAACGATTTGTTTATAGACAATGAAGCCTTGTCAATCACTCCTAGAGAAAATAAGAAAGAGAATTATATAGGGTTGCAATATGAGCTAACAGCTAAGAAAAATCAGACTTTCCGCATTGAAAAATACGGAGGATATAGTAGAAGTAATGATTACTCAACTTTGACAAAGTCTAAAACTTTGTCAAAGTCTATTGCTCTTTTTGATAGTCTTTTAGAAAAACAAAAAGAAGATTGGGCTGCTATTTGGGAAACCTCTGATATTGTGATTGAAGGTGATGAAAAAGCCCAACAAGGTATCCGCTTTAATATCTTCCAACTCAACCAAACCTATTCTGGCAAATACGCACACCTCAATATAGGGCCTAAGGGCTTTACGGGTGAAAAGTATGGCGGTAGTACCTATTGGGATACCGAAGCCTATTGTTTGCCTTTTTATATGGCTACCAAAGGCGCTGAAGTAGCCCGCAACCTACTGATGTACCGCTACAACCAGCTGGATAAAGCGATTGAAAATGCCAAAAAACTCGGTTTTACCGGCGGAGCAGCGCTCTATCCTATGGTAACGATGAACGGCGAAGAGTGCCATAACGAGTGGGAAATCACCTTTGAAGAAATCCACCGCAACGGGGCGATTGCTTTTGCTATCTATAACTATACCCGCTATACCGGTGATGAGTCCTACCTCAAAGACTATGGAATAGAAGTGCTTATTGCTATTGCGCGTTTTTGGGCACAGAGAGTCTCTTTTTCTGAAGAAAAACAAAAATATGTAATCTTAGGGGTAACGGGTCCTAATGAGTACGAAAATAATATAAATAACAATTTTTATACGAATTACCTCGCCTCGTGGTGTCTGCGCTATGCTGCTGAGCAGGTAATAACATTGCAAAAAGAAGGTATTACAAAAGAAGAAACACAACAATGGCTACAGATAGCCCAAAATATCTATTTCCCTTATAGCGAAAAGTATGGAGTATACTTGCAACAAGACGGATTTTTGGATAAAGACCTCAAACCTGTGAGTGCTATTCCTGCTGGTGAGCGCCCGCTCAACCAACATTGGTCGTGGGATAGAATCCTCCGTTCACCTTACATCAAGCAAGCCGACACGCTGCAAGGTTTCTATTTCTTTGAAGACCATTTTACCAAAGAAGAACTCCAAAGGCACTACGAGTTTTACGAACCTTTCACGGTACACGAGTCCTCTTTATCACCTTGTGTACACAGTGTATTAGCTTCTGCCTTAGGTAAAACCGATGAGGCTTATACACTCTATCTCCGCACCGCCCGCCTCGATTTAGACGACTACAATAAAGAAGTTCACGAGGGATTACACATCACCTCAATGGCAGGTACTTGGCTCAGCATCGTCGAAGGATTTGCCGGTATGCGTGTAAAGAGCGGAAAATTACACTTTACCCCCCGCCTGCCCAAACACTGGAAAAGCCTTTCCTTTAAAGTTATTTTCCAAGAAGAAATCAAAGAGATAAAATTGTAATCATTTTATGTAGGGGTGTTTTGCAAACATCCACACAAATTGTTACTCACATACCCAGCTACACCAACTCGCAGGCTTTGTCTGTTACCTGTCACCTTGAATATCAATAATCCGCAGATGCTGTACTTCTTCTTTGAGATGTGCTACATCGGCTTCTAATGAGGCTATTTTCTGATAGTTAGTAACAGGGTCGAGAAACTCAAACGAAAGGTGCATCTTGCATTCCCAAATCTCTTTGATATCCTCTGCTGCTACCGATAGATGTGGAAAATCCCGATTGTCGGATTTACAATAGAGTGTTCCGTATTTTTCAAGGGTATTAGTAACGCGTTTTACGATAATCCCATCGTTTTGTGTTACTACCACGCACACCCTATTGCTGCTCAGTGCGAGCCAATCATCTACAAAGCGCCCTACCACATAACTGCTGTCCTGCAGGGTAGGGTACATTGAGAGTCCTTTTACCTGAAACATCCTATAAGTGCCATTGGTCATATTTGGCAAGCTGTAAGTAGGTAGTGATTCGATAAAAGTAACATCGTCGTAACCAGTGAGGTAACCCGCTTGTGCGCGTATAGGCACTAACGGAATACGCTCGTTATCGGCATCGTCAACCACTACTACTTTAGGCATCAACAATTTATTAGTTTTAGTCAAAGGTAAAGCAGGTTTGAGCATCTCACCTTTGCCCGTAATCAGCCATTCCAAACTCAGCTGAGGATACTTCTCTACCAGCGTATTGAGCTTGTCAATCCCTATATTTTTGGAAATACTATTCACATAGCCATTAGAAACCTCTATTGTCTTTTCAAAAGCCGAAATAGAGAGCCCCTCGTGGTCTATAAATTTTTTGATACGGTCTTTTACATTCATAATCAGTGAGAAAGATAAACAACTTTAAAGAAATTCTCTAAAATCACGGCAAAGATAAGAGGAAATTAGTAAATTAGCAAATTTGGAAATTAGCAAATTATTTGTACCTTTGCGGTTGTCTAGCCTAAAATAAAAAATTAAATGAACACATTACAACATCAGTTTTTAACAGATTATCAAGGAGTACCATTGTCAGTGGTGCTGCCTATTAGTGAATATAATGATTTAATGCATCTTGCTACTTTGTATTCAGAAACTGAAGAAGAGGTACATTTTTCAGAAGAAGAATTGAAAAGTATAGAAATCTCTCATCAACAAGCTAAAGAAGGAAAAACTATTAGCAGTGTCGAACTGCACCAAAGATTAAGAGCTAAATATGGAAATACGATGGACTGAAGAGGCTATTAAAAACTTAGAAAATACTCTTGATTTTTGGGATAAACACAATTATAGCAATGTTTATTCCAATAAAATTATAAGTGAGTTAAAACAAGTAGAGTTGGCTATAGCAGAAAATCCTTATTTTTTGACTAAATTTATAGAAAGTGTGAAATTGTATCAGCGACATTTTCTAAAGGGAAAGTTTTCACTTTATTATGATATTATAGAGGAAGAAAATATAGTGCTAGTTAAGTTTTTCCGTAGCTGTTCTCAAAAACCTTTGTAAAAACCTAATATTACAAAAAACTTTTCTCCCTCAAAAACAACCAGCATATCCTAAAAATATATATCTTTGCACTCTCTTTAAATACTATAACAACTTTTCACTATTCACTTTTCACTGAAAAATGAAACCTTTTTATTCTAAAATACTCCTCTTTGGTGAGTATGGTATTATTAAAAATTCTAAAGGACTCGCTATCCCTTATAACTTCTATAAAGGGACTCTAAAAATGCTATCCGATGTACAGGATGGTAAAGAAACTACTGCCAAAAAATCAAACGAAGCACTTCGCGAATTTGCTTCTTATTTGCAAACACTTACCGAAGAAGAAAATCCTATCGTCCGCTTTAATATAGAAAAACTCAACGCCGATATCGCTGCCGGTATGTACTTTGATAGCAGTATTCCGCAAGGCTATGGGGTAGGCAGCAGCGGAGCTTTGGTAGCTGCCATTTACAGCGAATACGCTATCGACCCCATCAGTGCGATGGATAATCTCACCCGCGAAAAACTACTGCAACTCAAAACGATTTTCGGACGTATGGAATCCTTCTTCCACGGCACTTCCTCTGGCTTAGACCCTCTCAATAGCTATCTCAGTTTACCCATACTCATCAATTCACACGACCATATCGAGCCTACCGGTATTCCCTCCCAAACTCCTAATGGCAAAGGCGCTGTTTTTTTGCTCGATAGTGGTGTGATAGGCGAAACTGCCCCAATGGTGCGTATCTTTATGGAGAATATGAAGAATGAAGCCTTCCAAAAAATGCTCAAAGAGGAATTTATCAAATATACCGATGCTTGTATCGACGATTTCCTCAAAGGGCGCTTCAAATCGCTTTTTGCCAATATCAAAAGCCTATCGGGGGTTGTACTCAATCACTTCAAACCGATGATTCCTAAAGAGTTCCATACTCTTTGGAAACAAGGTATCGATACGGGTGATTATTTCCTAAAACTCTGCGGCTCAGGGGGAGGAGGTTATATCTTAGGATTTACTGAAGACTTAGAGAAAGCCAAACGCGCTCTCGGCAACCATAAATTAGAAGTAGTATATCAATTTTAATAATGAGCGACACAATCAAACACGAGTGCGGGATTGCCCTAATCCGCCTGCTCAAACCTCTTGATTTTTATAAAGAAAAATATGGTACAGCCTTCTATGGCATCAATAAAATGTACCTGATGCTCGAAAAACAACACAACCGCGGACAAGATGGAGCAGGGCTTGCAAGTATCAAATTAGATATGCAACCTGGCGAACGCTACATCAGTAGGATACGCTCCAACGAGGCTCAACCCGTGCAAGACATCTTCACTCGCATCAACCAGCGCATCAACGAGGGGTTTAAAAACAACCCCGAACTGAAAGACGATGTAAGCCTCCAAAAACGAGAACTTCCTTACATAGGCGAAGTGATTATGGGGCACGTGCGCTATGGTACTTTTGGCAAAAATAGCATCGAGAATGTACACCCTTTCCTGCGTGAAAACAATTGGATGTACCGCAATCTCATTATGGCAGGCAACTTCAATATGACCAACGTAAACGAGCTCTTCCAAAACCTCGTACGCCTCGGGCAACACCCTAAAGACAAAACCGATACTGTGATTGTAATGGAGGGTATTGGTCATTTTTTAGATGATGAAGTTGAAGAACTCTATCGCAAACTCAAAGAAGAAGGTTATACCAAACAAGAAGCCTCTCCTTTCATCGCCGAACGATTGAATATAGAGCGCATCCTCAAACGCGCTGCCAAATATTGGGATGGTGGTTATGCAATGGAAGGAATGATAGGCAACGGCGATGCTTTTGTGCTTCGCGACCCCGCAGGTATACGCCCTGCTTTCTACTATCAAGATGAAGAAGTGGTGGTAGTAGCCTCCGAACGCCCTGCTATACAAACCGTTTTCAATGTAAAATACGAAAATATACGCGAACTCCCCCCTGGTAATGCGATTATCATTAAAAAAAGCGGAGAGACAGCTATCAAGGAAATTCTCACCCCCACAGTACGCAAGGCCTGTTCGTTTGAACGTATCTACTTTTCTCGTGGCAGCGACCGCGATATCTACCGCGAACGCAAAATGTTGGGCAAATTGCTCTTCCCTCGTGTCGCTCAAGCGATAAACCATAATCTAAAAGATACAGTTTTTGCCTATATCCCTAACACTGCCGAAACCTCTTACTTAGGACTTATAGAAGAAGCAGAACAGTACCTCAATGAGCAGAAAGCCAAACAGTTGGCAGTAGCCGAAAAATCCGAAATTCCTGCAATTCTATCTCAAAAAGTACGTACTGAGAAAGTAGCTATCAAAGATGTGAAACTGCGCACTTTCATCACCGAAGATAGCAGCCGCGATGACCTCGTGGCGCACGTATACGATATTACCTATGGCTCAGTACAAAAAGGCGATAATTTGGTGATTATAGACGATAGTATCGTGCGCGGAACAACCCTCAAGAAGAGTATTCTTAGTATATTAGGGCGTTTAGAGCCCAAGAAGATAATAATAGTGTCTTCAGCTCCTCAAATCCGCTATCCCGATTGTTATGGTATTGATATGGCACGTTTAGAAGATTTGGTAGCCTTTCAAGCGGCTTTAGCTTTGCATAAAGAACGCGGTACGTATCACATTATAAAAGAAGTATATGAAAAGTGTCTCACCCAAGTAGCTCTAAGTGATGACAAGGTAGTGAATTACGTAAAAGAAGTGTATGCCCCTTTCACCGATGAAGAAATTTCGGATAAAATAAGAGATTTGCTCTTGCCAAAGGACTTTACCTCAGAAGTGGAAGTGATATTCCAAACGGTAGACAGTTTGCATAAAGCCTGCCCCGAGAACCTCGGTGATTGGTATTTCACCGGTGATTATCCCACCGATGGCGGTAATCGCGTTGTAAATCGCGCCTTTATCAATTTCTACGAAGGCAATAAAGAACGCGCTTATTGACTCTAAAATAAGTCCTCGTTTAATTATTTTTTGTAGTTTCAGAAAAAAATACCTACTTTTGCAACGTAAGACAATAAAACAACTTTAATTATGACTACAGAACTCATACAATTATACGATACCGTAAGTGAAAAAATAGGAAAAGAAGGAGCTACAGCTTTAGCTAATTATATTACTAAATTCACTAATGAACGCTTGAATGAGAATTTTGATAATTTAGTAAGTAAAACAGAATTTCATCAAGAAGTAGCTGAAATAAGAATGGATATAGCCAATGTAAGAACAGAGGTTAAGAATGTCCATTCAGAACTCAAACAAGATATAGCTGAATTACGTGCCGAAATAGCTAATGTCCGTTCAGAACTCAAACAAGATATAGCTGAATTACGTGCCGAAATAGCTAATGTCCGTTCAGAATTCAAACAAGATATAACGGAATTACGTGCCGAAATAACTAATGTGCGTTCAGAACTCAAACAAGATATAGCAGAAGTACGTACTGAAATAGCAGAAGTACGTACTGAAATAGCTAATGTCCGTTCAGAACTTAAACAAGATATTGCTGAAATACGCAATGATATGACAATATTAAGAACAGACTTGCAAAATGAACTTAAAGAAGGCTTTTCAAAAATGAATCGTATTTTTATTCAATGGCTTATAGGTTTCTTTACTTCATTAGTAATTCTTATTTTAACGTTATACTTCAATAGATAAAAAGCTTATTTCATATAAAAAACTCCCCTTGCAATTTTTGTTGCAAGGGGAGGTTTTTATTTTAGTTTGTTCAGACCATTCTACGACCATAACAGAGCTTCCTTTTCTCGTTCTGCTAATACAAGTGTTTCCATAAAAAAACTTTTTTATTTAATGGTAAAAGTACGAATAATTATTGTATCATTTCCCAAAGTTTGTCTTTCAGTTGCTGGATGCCTTTGCCTGCTACTGATGAGATGAACAAGAAAGGCGTATCGCCCAATCCTGCGGCTACTTCTTGACGAATGGCTTCAGTGAGCTCGTCGTCGAGCATATCTGCTTTTGAAATGGCTATGAGGCGGTCTTTATCTAATAGTTCAGGGTTGTATTCTTTGAGTTCGTTGAGTAGGATATGGTATTCGGCTACTATATCGGGGCTATCGGCAGGAATGAGGAATAGCAATACCGAGTTGCGCTCTATATGTCGCAAGAAGTAATGCCCTAAACCTCTGCCCTCGGCAGCACCCTCTATAATCCCAGGGATATCGGCTACTACAAACGATTGGTAATCGCGGTTTTGCACAATACCCAAGTTGGGTTTGAGGGTTGTGAATGGATAATCGCCTATTTTTGGCTTAGCAGAAGTAATTATCGATAGCAATGTAGATTTGCCTGCATTGGGAAAGCCTACAAAACCTACATCGGCTAATACTTTTAACTCTAAAAGTAACTCACGTTCTTCACCAGGGAGACCTGGTTGGGCGTAGCGTGGGGTTTGGTTAGTAGCTGTGCGGAAATGCCAATTACCTAACCCTCCTTTGCCACCGCGCAAAGCGATGACCTCTTGTCCGTCTTCAGTAATTTCAAAGAGTACTTCTTCGGTTTCAGCATCTTTAACAATGGTTCCTAAGGGGACTTCTAAAGTGATATCTTTACCGTCGGCACCAAAACTGCGATTAGCACCTCCTGCTTCACCGTGTTCGGCGCGGAAGTGCTGTTGGAACTTGAAGTGTATGAGTGTCCAAAGGTGTTTATTGCCACGCAAGATGATATGCCCTCCGCGACCGCCATCGCCTCCATCAGGACCTCCTTTGGGTACGAATTTTTCGCGGTGTAGGTGCATAGAGCCGGCGCCTCCTTTGCCAGAGGCAGCGTATATCTTTACGTAGTCGGTGAAATTGCCTTCGGTCATTGTAGATTATTCAGCTTTGAGTTTATCGATAGTGTCGGAGAGGCGGGTGGTAATTTCTTCGATAGTACCAATACCATTGATAGGGTGGTATTTGCCTTGTGCTTGGTAGAAAGCGATAAGGGGGGCAGTTTTTTCGTTGTATTCGGTGAAGCGGTTGCGAATTTTTTCTTCGTCTTGGTCATCGGTGCGACCGCTCACTTTACCGCGTTCCAACAATCGTTTGATGAGCACCTCATCATCAGCTTCTAAGGCGAGGGTGCCGTGAATGCGCATTCCTTTAGAAGTTAAGAAAGCGTCGAGCGCTTCGGCTTGTGCGATGGTACGAGGGAATCCGTCGAAAATAAAGCCTTCAGCATTAGGGTTCTTTTCAACTTCTTCTTGTAACATTTGTATGGTTACTTCATCGGGTACGAGGTCGCCTTTATCCATATACGATTGGGCGAGTTTGCCGAGTTTTGTTTGGTTTTTAATATTATAGCGGAAAATATCTCCGGTAGAGATGTGTACTAAGTTGTATTTGTCTTTCAAGAATGCGGCTTGGGTGCCTTTGCCAGCCCCTGGTTTGCCGAAAAGTACTAAATTTGTCATCGTTAATGAAGTGTTTAATTGATATACTTGGGGTAGATTGCGCCCTATCTCATCGAAATCTAAGCCGTATCCTACGATAAAGCGGTTAGGGATAGGTTTGCCAACATAGTCTATTTTGAGGTCTTTTTTATAGGCATCAGGTTTGAAGAAAAGGGTAGCGATGCGGAAAGATTTTACCTTTTGGTTTTCAAACAGTCGGTAAATTTCTTCTAAGGTATTACCAGTGTCGATAATATCCTCCAAAATTACTACATCGCGACCTTCCACAGGGGTAGAAAGCCCGATGAGTTGGTGTATTTTGCCAGTGGACTGGGTGCCCTCATAAGACGCCATTTTCACGAAAGATATTTCACATTCGCCTTTGTAGTGTCTTACAAAATCGGCGGCAAACATAAAAGAGCCGTTGAGCACGGCAATGAATACGGGACACGACTCTTGTAGGTCTTGATAGACCTCGCTTGCCATACGTTCGGCAATTTGGTTGAGCTGCTCGGCTGAGACGTAGGGCTCAAAGGTTTTATCGTGTATTTTAATCAGTTCCATCGTTTAGGTGTTATGTTTAGTTGTTAGGAGATTAGATGATCCTATTAAGTATTTTTGTAGAATCTTCTTTTTGGTGTAAAAAAGCATAGACTAATACAGTTTTTGTTTCTTCAAAAATAACATAATGTATTGCTATTTTATATCTTTTAGTGTATAGTACTCTACTATTTTTGTATTTTTCAGGACGTATAAAAGGCATAGACTTAAGGTAGTCTAAGTTTTTTTGCACTTCATCAAAAACTTTATTGCCTAATCCTTCAGAATGTACATTGTATCTTATAATAATCCATTTAAGTTCTAATTCAGCCTCTGAAAGGAAAATTAGATTGTATTCCAAGTTCATCTCTTATACTTCTTTTTAGTTCTTCATACGTTATAAAGTCTTCAGGGTGGTTTTTGTATTTTTCAATACGTTCATCTAAAATGTGTTTGTGTGCTTCAGGAATTTCTTCTTCCTCATCCTCAATAGCTCTTTCGCGCAGGAATCGATACTCTTCAATAGGAAGGACAGCTAATATATCATTCCCTTGAAAATCTTTTATGTATTGTACGGTTGAGTCCATAACAAACTATTTAAATTATTGAAAGAAAGTGCAAAGGTAATCATTTTTAATAAATGCACAATAATTGTGCCTAATAATTGTAGGGACAGCAATTTCACCGATAAATCTTATCAGCAATAAAATAGGTGTCTGTTAGCTTTTGTCAATTTTCTTTAATAAAGAATTATCATACATCTCTCATACTGTTAAATATATTTTTACTAATTTTGTCGCTATAATCTCAGTTATCACCTATATCTTTTTTTATAAAGAAAATGAAATAACATCATAATGAAGAATCATATCAAATATTTAGTATTAGCATTGCTTTTGTTGGGTTGCAAAAACTACAAGAGCCTTACAACGCAAATAGATAAAAATAAAGCGATACCTTACAATCAGTATTCGCAAGAATTTCAAGCGTGGGAAGCTACGAAAAATATAAAGTTAGAAGATGCTTACCAAATACACTTAGGTTATGCTGCCAAAAATCAAGATAAGATAAAACTTAAATCGACAAAAGGATACCCATTATACTATGTTTATGATGATTATTATATATTTTCAACCGTAACATATATTCATAAAATCGGTATTTTTAATTGTACAGGCATTTGGGTCAATGCAAATACGGGAGAAGTTAATTATGTTGAAGTCGATAAAGACCAAAATTTTCATACAGACCCGAATATTTGGCTAACTTCCTATAATGGCAACAAGCACAACGAGGAATAAAAAAACATTGATTACTTGCTAGGAGAAATAAAAACATCATAATGATAATTTGTATGAAATATTTAATATTATGAGATCTCAATTTCTGTTTGATAAATTCACAAACTATTTCTTTTTGACTATTAAAAATGATTGTTATAATTACTGGAGCTTCACACACAGGTAAGACTTTTTTAGCTCAAAAACTATTAGAAAAATATAAATACCCATATCTATCAATAGATCACTTAAAAATGGGATTAATTCGCAGTGGTTATACTAAACTTACCTTAGAAAATGATAAAGCACTTACAGATTATATGTGGCCTATTATTCGTGAAATGATTAAAACAGCCATAGAAAACAAACAAAATCTTATCATTGAAGGAGCATATATTCCTTTTGACTGGGAGAAAGATTTTACAAAAAAATATCTCGAGGATATTAAATGTTATTGTCTTGTAATGAGTGAAAACTATATTAAAACCCACTTTGATGATATAAAGAAATATGCAAATGCCATAGAAAAGCGTTTAGATGATGATTGGTGTACAATGGAAAGTGTTTTAGATGATAATGCACAGTTTTTAGCTCTTGCAAAGAAACACAACACTAATTTTATACTGATTGATGATAAATATAAAGTAAATATCGAGCTATGATGAACTATAAAATTTTTGTTTTGGAGAGACTTAGAGAGGCAGAGAAACGGTATAGTTATTTGCTAATGGTGCGACGGGCGACTAACAGCAAGTAGCTGAGGGCGCCTACTCCTATACATATTGCCATTGCAAATACCATTGGGCGCTCGGAGGTGATGGCGAAAAGCGAGAGCACTGCCCCTACTACCGAACCGATACCAAAACGCAACATTCCTGTGAGTGAATTGGCGGTACCCGCTACTTCGGGGTACATATCCAAAATGGCGGCATTGGCACTGCTGGACACTACCGATACCAAACCTACAAACATTGAAACTCCTGCCACGGTAGCCCATAATCCCAAATGGAAAATACCACATATCACCAGCCACGCTCCTGCAATGAGTTGGATAGTAAGCCCCAAGCGCAAGGATTTTTCTACGCCTATTTTGGTGACAAATTTGCCATTGAGCGAGGTTGCCGTCATCATTACAATTACATTGAGAAGGAAAAAGTATCCAAAATGCTGAGGGGCTACCCCAAAGAGTTTGGTGTACACGATAGAGCCCGTGGTGATAAAGCAAAACATCCCCGAATAGGAAAGCGAATTGCAGAAAATATACCCCAATACCTTTTTATTGCTGAGGAGCTTGCCGTAAATGCGCAAGGTATTGCCTATTTTCAAAGGAACACGCTTGAGTTTAGGAAGCGTTTCAGGGATTTTATAACTCACTAAGAGCGCCGCCAAGAGTCCTAAAACCATCAGCACGTAGAAGATGATATGCCAATGAAACCAGTCGGTGAGATGACCGCCCAATACGGGGGCGATGAGCGGGGCTATCATCGTGACAATCATAATCATCGACATTTGGCGGGCAAACTCATTTTTGGTGAAAAGGTCGCGCAAGAGCGCACCCGTTACTACTGCTGGCGAGGCTCCAAAAAAGCCTTGTACAAAGCGGAGTATATAAAAATGATGGATATGGTGAATTTGCGTAATCGCCAACGACACCAATGCTGAGGTGATAATCCCGATGAGAATGATAGGTTTGCGCCCATAACTATCGGAAAGAGGTCCCCAGAAGAGTTGCCCAAAAGCAAACCCAAGGGTAAAGAGCGCTAAGGTTTGAGATATCATCTCTTCGGATACGTTCAAATCGTTAGCAATCTTCACAAAAGCAGGAAGGTACATATCGATAGCCAGCGGGGTGAGCATCGATAGGAGTCCCATAATGAGGATAAACAGTAGGTCGGGTTTTGAGTCTTTGAGTTCTTCGGGTTCTAACACTATTTCTTCGGGTCTTTAATACGTTCTATTTCCTTTACAATTTCTTGGTAGTGTAGATGGTTAATAGATGAAGCAGGTTCTTTGGCGAGCGCTTGTTTGGCGAAAGCCTCAATCATATCTAAATGTTGTAAGGCAAAGAGGCGCACATCGGATACTTGTTGTATGCTCGCAGCTTTGCTGTTTTTAGCGTCGGCAGGTGCATTGATGAGCTTATCGATTTGAGAGAGGTACAAGCGTTCGATACCACGGCGATAAGTGTTTTGGCGTGCATCGGAGTTGTTGAGGGGTTTCCATACCGCTTTGAATACATCTTGCAGATATTCGTTTAGCGGATAAGGATTTTTGGAGGTGAGCGATTGGTTATAAAGGGTGTAGAGGGTTGGCTCTCCTAAAAGTACACTCAGGGTAAGGTTTTGCATACTGATGATGTTCTTATCGGGGGTTGCTCCTGTTTTTTCTACTATTTCCTGAGGATATAACCACAAAGGCGCTTCAAAAAGTTCTTTATCTAAATAGTTAATAGCTTCTTTTACCTTCTCTTTGGGCACTTCTTTATAAACTTCTTTCTCACCAATGATGCCCACATATCTATTGCCAATGTGTTTGAGCACGTGTTTTAAATAGCGGAAATACTGCATATAGGCAGCGGTTTGCATTTCGTCGAGATGCTCGTATTTGTCGTTAGGCTGTTTAGTCCATTCAGGGAGGTGTTGCACGATGTAGCGGAGGTTTTTCAATCCGTAGGTGTTGGCTTTCATCACGTTGTCCGAAAGGTCTTCGGTTTGTGCGCGAGGGTCTTCATCTTTGCCTTCCCCTCCGAACCACAATCGCGGATTGGCTTTGAGTTTTTGGGTAACCATTTCGGCAAGCGCCTCTTGTTCAGCATACTCGTCTTTATATTTGTTGCCATAATAGCGATATCCCCATTCAATTGCCCATTTGTCGTAAATGCCTATGCGCGGATAGAGTCCTTTGCTACTGATATTGTCTTCGGGCTGTGCCACATAGTTAAAACGCGCATAGTCCATAATAGAAGCGGTATGTCCATTGGCTTCTACCCATTTTTTGTCGCGGAGTTTTTCTACAGGCGTCTGACTGCTGGCGCCCATATTGTGGCGCAAACCTAAGCAGTGACCTATTTCGTGAGAGGAGACAAAGCGCACGAGGTCGCCCATTAGTTCCTCGTTGAACTCCATAGTACGAGCGCGTTTATCCACAGCGCCTGCCTGAATCATATACCACTGGTTGAGGAGTTTCATCACGTTGTGATACCAACCCACGTGGCATTCTATAATTTCACCACTGCGAGGGTCGGCGATGTTAGGTCCGTAGGCATTACTTATTTCTGAAGGGAGGTAGCGAATTACGTTGAAGCGGGCATCTTCTAAGCTCATTGAAGGGTCGTTAGGCCAAGGTTTTGCGACGATAGCCTCTTTGAATCCCGCTTGTTCAAAAGCAACATTCCAATCGTTTACACCTAAAATGAGGTATTTTTGCCATTGTTTAGGCGTAGCAGGGTCTATATAGAAAACGATTTGCTTTTTGGGGCGTACTAACTGACCACTGAGATATTTTTTGACGTCTTCTTTGCGAGGTTCTAAGCGGAAACGGTGTATGTAATATTCAGTTTCGGTGCGTTGTTGCTGGTCGCTAAACTTGATGTATCGGGTAGCGAAAAAGCCTACACGAGGGTCGAAGAGGCGTTTTTGCATAGGAGTTTTAGGCAAGAGCACCATAGAGATATTCAGTTCTAAGGTAATAGCCCCCACCTTGTTTGCCGAAGGAATGGTACTAGGCGAAGCGTTGAACGTTTTGAGAGCATTGACCTCTACGTTGATAGGATAAGGACGTATATCGTCTACAAAAGAACGATCGGTAGCGATAGCGCCTATTTTCATTTGGGTTTTTGCATTCGATGAAAAAGAGGTAACACTGTTGTCTTGCTTGAAGAAATCGGTGATGTCGATGAGCTGTGCTTTGGTTTTGGGGTTGCGCCCGATAACGGTGAACGATGCCACTACAGGATTAGCGCTCGAATTGGCGACTGCTACCGAGATATTATCGTCGGTACCGGCTTCTTGCAGATTTAGAAACGAACGCAAGAGGAGTGTTTTATCGCCTTTCTGCTCGAAATAGACAGTTTGTTCATTCACTTTTTCGCCTGCATAGAGTCCGAAGTTGTGAGGGGCTGCTTTGAGGCGCGTTACGCATAGCAAATAGCGATTGAGGAGGGAATCGGGGACTTCAAAGTACCATTTCTCTTCAATCTTGCGGATTGTAAAGAGTCCGTTGCGCTCTATACCTCCTTTTTTGATGAGTTTAGCGTACTCTTCGGCGCGTTTTTGCTCAGGAGTCTTTTCGGGTTTTTCGGTAGTATCGGTTTTGGTTGCCGCTTTGGTAATAGTGTCTTTCACTGTGGGAGTTTGCTGAGCGAAAACATAGGAGCTCATTCCCAATAGTAGTGTATATAATATATATTTCTTCATATCGTTATAAAAATCAATCTAATTTTATTTCTTCACCTTCGTATTCCTTTCCGTTGTACTTTAGGTATTTTATTTCTACTCGTTTTTCAGAGATTTCATCCTTACAGTCGCTATCACTAACTTTTGTTGTAAAGGTAACTCTATTTTTGATATTGAAATAGCCATTAGTTTTTTCGGTTTCCATTATGAACATAGAATCAAATATGTATTCATAGCCTTCGCAGTAATTAAAGTCACCTCTTGAAGCACTAAGTATATAATTGTTCAATACCTTTTTGAGTGTTTTTCCTTTCGGCAGAAACAAACTAAAATATTCCTCACCAGCAGGGTTAGGTCGGCTTTGGTTATGAGTAAACACACGAATACCAAAAGCGCGTTCACCTTCTGAAAGAATAAACTTTGCGGTATCAATAGCAATGCCATTTATTACAAAAGCATCGGAGACCCATTCACTTAAACCTTTGTAAAAACAGCTTATTTTTTGTTCTTTTATATTGAAAAGAACGATGTAAGCATCAATCCAACCATCGTCTTCAGTTCCATTTTTGACAGGGAAGACCATTACCATTGTATTGTTGTCATAAGGCAATATTCTCTCGTTGTATAAGTCGGTATCTATTTTTGACTTAGGTATAGAAAGGGCTTTTATCACCTTTTCAAAAACTTTAGGGTCTTTTTGAGCTTTGAGGCTAAAAGCACAACAAGTGCATAGAAAAAAGGTTAGAAAATATTTCATTTTTTTGATATTATAGTCAGACAAAAATAGATTGCGTTTTAGAGGGCGTTTGCAAAGAGTTTTATTGATGCAGGCATTTTAGAGCGGGCGTTTGCAAAACGCCCCTACACAACATACCTCATTCGTCATTCATCATTAGCAATTCCGCCACATCATAGACTTTTATTTGGGTTTCTTTTTCTTTGGTTTTTACACCATCGGTCATCATCGTATTGCAAAACGGACAAGCGGTAGCGATGATATCGGGGCGCACTTCAAGGGCTTGCTCGGTGCGCAATACGTTGATTTCTTTATCTCCTTTTTCCGATTCTTTGAAGAGTTGTGCGCCTCCTGCTCCACAGCACATTGCGCGGGCTTTGCACTTTTTCATCTCTACCAAATCGGCTTCTAAAGAGGTGAGCAGTTCGCGGGGGGCGTTGTACACTTTGTTGGCTCTGCCAAGGTAGCAGGGGTCGTGAAAAGTGATGCGCTTGCCTTTGAAGGTGCCACTTTCTATAGTGAGTCTGCCCTCATCGATAAGGGTTTTGAGTAACTCAGTGTGGTGCATTACTTCGTAATTCCCGCCCAGCGCAGGGTATTCGTTTTTGATAGTGTTGAAACAGTGCGGACAGGTGGTTACTATTTTGGTTACCTGATAGTTGTTGAGTACCTCGATATTCATCATTGCCTGCATCTGGAAGAGAAATTCGTTGCCAGCACGCTTGGCAGGGTCGCCGGTGCAGCTCTCTTCGGTGCCGAGTACGGCAAAGCGCACCCCTGCTTTTTGCAAGAGGTGGGCAAAGGCTCTGATGATGCGTTTAGCTCTGTCGTCAAAACTACCAGCACAGCCTACCCAGAAGAGTACTTCGGGGGTTTCGCCACGAGCTGAGAGTTCTGCCATTGTTGGAATCATAATAATCTAATTTGGTGCGAGCCGCACGGGTTGTAATTTGGTAATTTGGCACGAGCTATAAGCTCGCGCCAGCGAAAGGGTGTAGGTTATTTTACGATTACTAAATCGCCATCTACAAAACCTACGGTTATATGTTGTACGTTAAAAAGTTTGATACTGTTTTCGGCTACTATTTCTTTAAGGATTTCGGTAATCATTGAGAGGGCTTGTTCCCAATGTACTTCTTCAGGGATTTCTTCTAAAGGTAAAAAACAGTCATCGGGTACAAAATCGTCATCACAAGCCCAATCGGGGTCTTCATCATCATACCAAGAAGAACCTATAAGCTCCAATTCGTAAGGTTCGGAGATGTTGAAATTCAGTGCGACAATATCACTAGGTAAGGTTTCTTGACGATCTATGCCAAGTAACCATTTTTTAATCTTGTTTTTAACAGTTTCTTTCATTTTATGGTGTTATTAGAGATTTATAGGACGAGTCAGACGGGGTCAGACGAGTCGGACAAAATAGAGGCTGTCCTAAAAGTTTTTCTTGAGGGGCGTTTGCAAAACGCCCGTACATAACATACTTCAAAAATTATTGATAATTAGAGCAATCAACTTTGCTAAAGGTCGTAGCACGATGATAGGACGAGTCAGACGAGTCGGACAGAATAGGCACGAGCTACAAATTTGCGCCAGTAAAAGCGGCTCGCACTAATCGTTAAACACTTCTACGGTTTCTTCTCTGAGGACAAAATCGGTGAATTTGCCTTTGTAGCGCGTGGCTTTTACGATGTGATTGTCTATCCAATGATAGTTGCCTCCGCGGGGTTTGCCAAAGATGATGCCGTGATACTTAAAGCCGTGCTTTTTGAGCCATTGCTCAGTAACTTCGCGGTGTGCTTCGGTGCGTGAAGTGAAAAAGTAAATCACGTGACCTTCGTCATACCATTTGTTTACTTGTGCTAAGGCATCGGGGAATACTTCGGCAGTAGGCATTCGCTCAGGTTCTTCATTAGGGATGTCCTCTCCTACCGTGCCATCAATGTCGATGAGGTAGTTTTTTACTCCCTCTGGCAATATAGGATTTTTATTGCCTTGAGCATCTTCTTTTAAGGTGAATTTTTCAGTCATAATATTTGAATTAGCAAATTGTTACGGTATCCATTTCTTTTCAAAGTTAGGTTTGCGTTTTTCGAGGAAGGCATCGCGTCCTTCTTTGGCTTCATCGGTCATATATGCCAAACGGGTAGCTTCACCTGCAAATACTTGTTGTCCTACCATACCGTCATCGGTGAGGTTCATAGCGAATTTCAGCATTTTGATAGAAGTAGGCGATTTAGCCATTATCTCTTGCGCCCACTCAAAAGCGGTGACTTCGAGCTCGTCGTGAGGGACTACGGCATTTACCATTCCCATCTCGAAAGCCTCTTGCGCTGAATAATTGCGCCCTAAGAAGAAGATTTCGCGGGCTTTCTTCTGTCCGACCATTTTGGCGAGATAAGCCGACCCATAACCGGCATCAAAACTGGTTACATCGGCATCGGTTTGTTTGAAGATTGCGTGTTCTTTGCTCGCGAGGGTAAGGTCGCACACTACGTGCAATGAGTGTCCGCCACCCACTGCCCAACCGGGTACTACTGCTATCACCACCTTGGGCATAAAGCGAATAAGGCGTTGCACTTCGAGGATGTTGAGGCGGTGGTAACCATCGTCGCCTACATACCCCTGATGACCACGTGCTTTTTGGTCGCCACCACTGCAAAAACTCCATACGCCATCTTTAGGTGAAGGTCCTTCGGCAGAGAGTAATACGGCGCCTATGTTGATGTCTTCATAAGCATCTTTGAAGGCATCGAGGAGTTCAGAAGTGGTTTTAGGGCGAAAAGCGTTGCGTACTTCAGGACGATTGAAGGCGATACGCGCTACGCCATCGCATTTTTTATACGTAATATCTTCGTATTCTTTTACGGTTATCCAATTCATATAAGTGAAAAGTGAAAAATGAAAAGTGAAAAATTATTTAGGGGGCAAAGGTAGTAATAATTTGTCAATTAGCCAATTTGTAGATTGTCAATTATTTTGTACCTTTGTCCAAAAATAAGAAGTATTATGAACTCAATTGTATTACAAGCAACGATTAATGAAGCCGATTATCCTATTTTTTTAGGTTTGTTTGAGAAGTTCAAGGTAAAAACCGTTCTTTTAAAGAAAAAAGTGGGGAAGAAGACTTATCCCATTGAAACAGCGATTCCTAATGAAGAAACGCACGCTGCTTTTATGGAAGTAAAGGAAAAGGGACACCTTATGAAGGGATATACTGATGTTAGAGAACTTTTTAAAGATATAAATAATGAATAGCTGTAGTTTTGATGATGAAAAAGTGATTGATTATCAGATTCATAGACTTTGTTAAAGTTTTAGGACTTTGACAAAGTGTAGCGACCCTCCGCTGGCGTGAGCTTACAGTTTGTGCCCAATTCAAAATTCAAAATTCACCTGAAAAATTATATCTTAAACCCTTTCAAAGACTTCTGTTGCTTACCCTGTGAGTCGAAATTCTCAGGAGAGAGCCATTGCTCAAGGGCGCGTTTGTTAGCTTCCCATTCCTTATCTATCATAGCAAACCAAGCGGTGTCGCGCGAACGCCCTTTGTAAACCACTGCCTGCCTAAATGTACCCTCATATACAAAGCCCAAGCGCTCCGCAGCACGACGCGAAGGTGCATTAAGGCTGTCACACTTCCATTCGTAACGCCTGTATTGAAGGACTTCAAACACATATTTTGCCAACAAATACTGCGCCTCTGTAGCCATACGCGTACGCTGCAAAGCCGGCGAATAGTTCACCCACCCCACTTCTATCACTCTGTTTTTAGGGTCTATACGCATTAGAGCGAGCGTACCTACTGCTTTTCGCGTTTGCTTATCTACAATCGTCAGGAAATAAGGGTCGGTAGAGGCTTCCTGCTTGGTGAGTAAAGCGTGTAACTCCTCTTTGTTCTTTGCAGGAGCTATGGATAAATAAGTCCAATCGGGCATTACGGCATTGGCTTCCAAATAGAAATCACTCAAATCGTCTAAATGTTTGGCTACCGAAAGAGGTTCCAACAGACAATAATTTCCCTCTAAAAGGGTTATATGAGGGGTTTCTCCTACTGAAAAATTAGGTAATGCCTCCCCTATGGGTTGATTGTATTGGTTTGTGATCATAAAATTAATATCTTTTATAGGCTATTTTTGCCAATCTATCTTATATAGAAAATCTTTCATTGTCATTATCTCTGTTTCTCCAAAAGGATTTAGCACTAACAAGTCATTATCTTCTGTAATCAGATAGTCCGCAGAAGCATCTCTTGCTAAACAAAGCAAAAAGTTATCCTTTTCATCTCGGCACGAAATAATATTATCAGTAGTAACTTCTACAAAATCGGCTACTTCTTCTATCATCTCTACCAATTCGCTAAGTTCTTCCAAAGGAAAAAATCTACGAAACTTAGGACGCTGAGCAACTTCTACAAACTCCCCCACTAACTCACTACTGAAAATAAGTTGTATCCTCTCCTGAAAAAGAAGCTTATCTATCACGGAATAATCTCGAGAAATAAGAAACCTAATCCATAGATTGGTATCTATAATTACTCTTTTACTTCTTTTCTTCATAACGTTTTGCCCTTACTTTTTCTACTTCCTTGGTAATTTCCTCCAAAGAGGGTGCATTGGCTTCATTTTTCTTACGAAAACGCTCTATTACTTGTAGAAAAGGATTGCTTTTTCTATCCTTAATGGCTATTAATTGTAAATCCGCGAGGTTTTTTAATAATTCCTCCGCTTTAGGATTGAGTATATCTATCGTTAAAACACTCATTGTTATATTGTTTTTGTTAGTAAAAAATATTCATTAACACATTAGATAATCGGTTGATACGCTAAGCATTTGTCTACTACTTCCTCTACGGTGGGGTCGTAGGAGGAAATATCCATAGTGCGGGCGTTGTAGTTTTCCGGATAGAAGAATAACGAACTGCCCTCGGGGTGAGGTACATTGCGATCGAAGCGCTCCATTAGCTCCTCTTGGCGATCGTCATCGGTTTCTTCTATGATTTGGTTCCCTAATTGTATGAGTTCTTCTCGGGTCATTTGGTAAAAAAATAAGTTTTTATACTATTTAGAGGCAATCGTTCTCAGTGCCTTTTTTACAATATACTTGGTTTCCTTGGTAGTACTTTCGCGCTCCCAACGCTCACAAAGGGCTGTTACGAAATCGGGGCGGGTTTTGCTGGCATCGTTCAGCCAATTACCTACACTATCTTGCACATACTTTGCTTTATCGGACTTCAATTTGTCTAATATAGGCAAATACAGTTCAGGTTTTTCTTTTAAGGCTTCTATATGAGCACACCAAACACCCCGCGGACGCAAGGCTTCTGTACTAAACCTGCGGATATTTTCATCTTTGCTTTCTGCCCAATGAGAGAGAAAAGCGATTGAAAAGTCTAAATGCTCGCTCATTTCGGGGCGTAATGCCATCCAAATAATCTCACGAACGCCAAAATGATTATCGGCTACCAAAGGTTTTAGTTTGTGTAGCTTATCTTCTAAAGGGATTTCGGTATGCAAAGCCACCAAATAACAAGCATAACAGCGTACCGAATCGGATAAATGCGTACTGATTTGCTTAAACAAAGGCTCATAAAGGTCAGTATTTGCATATTTTTTGTATAACAATGCACCTATGAGCTTAATTGTATTCATTGTAGAAGGTTTCTTTTGCTGATGGATTTGGCAAACCAACTCTTCAATGATATTTTTATCAATCCCCAAAGCAGGAAAAACAGATTTTACCAACTGTGAATGATCTACAGCCAGCCATTCGGTAAGGTTTACCGTTTCTATACGCCCCGCATTTAATAGCGAAAGCACTTCGGAAGGTATATCTACTGCCTTTTGAGCCCCTTTTCTGTTTTTGATGTCTTCGGTCATAAAATTAATTTGTCAATTAGTAAATTAGAAAATTAGCAAATTCTTATGGAGTGATAGTAACTATTTTTCCCTCACGGCGCACCACAATCTTTTGATGATTCTTGCGTTTTTGAGCAATCATTCGCTCATAAGCAAGGTCTAAACCCTTTAAAAGTTTATCTTTTAGACCCTCTTTCTTAGTTATTTTATCTTTCATAATTATTTTTCATTAAGTTAAACTTGTCGTTGTTATAAATTATAATACCCTTATGCTTTTCCTTTTGAGCTATTAGTTCCTTTCTTCCCTCTGAATTATCAAATATATAACAAATATCTACCATATCAATATAGATAGCAAAGAGATTGACAATCCCGTTATGATACCTTCTTTCAATAGTTTCTGAGGGAATGCTATGCCCTCCTTCAGCAACGCGCTGAGCGACCCGCTTTTTAGCCATATTGGGCGAGTCCAGCCAAAAGAACAATAGGGTAACCTCATAGCCATTGGCTTGCGCCCATTCTATTTTTTGCCTATAGCTTTTAGTAGCCAAAGTAGTTTCGAAGGCAAAAGTTTCTCCTTTTTGTAATAGTTCGTCCATACGAGCGAGCATTATTCTACCGGCTTGTATAGCTACGCTTTCAGGCTGGAAAGGCGATAGCCCCTTAGCGATCTCGTCGGCATTGATAAACTCTTTGCAGTCGAGTACTTCGGGCAAAATGGTAAAGGAAGCGGTGGTTTTTCCCGCGCCATTACAACCTGCTATGATATAGAGGTGTTTCTTATTACTCATCTGTCATCTCATAAAACCAATTTAAGAAAGGGTCATCGGTTGCTTCGTCGTCCATACTATGAGGGGTTACCACTTCTAATCCTATTGCGGGGATAGTGGTATGAAACGTATTTTGCACCCACTCTTGGTATTGTGTATTGGGGTGGACGAACATTTCGTTCTTATCACTGTTAGGAGGGAGTGGATAATACTCGTCCCAACAAATTTCATCATAGCCAATGGCTAAAAGACGCAAGAAATCCAAGGCGTTTTTCACCAATATACAGGTCATCATAGAGCCTGAACCCGACCCGATATGCACGATTTGGGTACGCCCTTCATCGTCGAGCCACAAGGCACATTCCGAACCATCGGCACCATTGCGTGCAAAGACGAGCAAACGGCGCTTTATCTTCTCGGCGTGCTGTTTGTATTGTATTTCTAATAGCTCATTACGATAGGATTCTTCATCTACATTGAAAGTAATAATGGTACCTCCTTCTCGCTCATCATCTGTCCAGCTTTCTTCTAATTTATCCCACGGATATAGATAGCCATAACGCACGCCATCTCTGTCCTCATAATAACCATTGTCCTCTATCCACTGATAGAGTTGGCGGAGTTCTTCGGGGATTTGCATTCCCTCAGGGAGGGCATTTTCTAATTGTTGTAATAAAATATTTTTCATTTTTCTTTACGATTCATACATCATCGCATCATACCAACCTTCAAAATCATCATTTAAGCCATTATCCTCTGAGCTCATTGGTACAAAAATATCTATTCCTTTTGTGCGAATAGATACTTTATTGAAATTCAATTGCTTTTTTACCACTTCCCAGTTGCCTGCCTCTTCAACCGTATTCACACAACGGACTATTTGGGTTGTTCCTCTGTAGTCCAACCACAAAGCTACCATAGAACCATTGTATATATTTTCGGCTATTTGCAAAAAACGCTGAGCAGCATCGTCGGCATTCTTACCAAAAGAAATGGTTAAGAGTTCTTTACGAAAGTTTTCTTCTTCCATATAAAAGGCAATATCGATATCTACGTTTATGTCATCTAAGTACTTATTCCTAAAAGGATTTTTAGGATATAGATATCCGTAACGTACACCATCGTCTCTGTCCTCATAATAGCCGTTATCTTCTATCCACTGATAGAGTTGGCGGAGTTCTTCGGGGATTTGCATTCCTGTGGGAAGTGCGTTTTCTAATTGTTGCAATAAAATGTTGGGCATAATTTGTTGTTATTTCTCCTTAAAGATATCTAATACTTTATCTCTCACTAATGGAAATTCAATATATCCTCCTCGGTCGAGAAAGTGTTTCCCTTGTGGAAGACGAATAAACTCACAATTGAGCAAGCGAGAGAGATTATCACTTAGCTGAGTGGGTACTATATCGTCATCTATAGCCGAAATAACCACTGCTTTACCTACCATTGGTAACCGCTTGAAACTTGAAAACTTCTCTACAAATGGGTTTAAGCTCTCGAAATTGGGTACTGGTTCATAAAAACCCGATACAAGTACGATACCTTTAGGTTCTTTTTTGCTCTCCAATAGGAAATCCAGAGTAGTAATCGTACCCAAGCTATGCGCTACTATTACTGTTTGAGGTGTTACATTCACCTGTTTTTTAAGTGTTGCTATCCAATCATCAACGTTTGGATTATCAGGAGAAGGCATTGCAATACGATAAGCTTTAATTTTATGCTTTTTTAATTCTTCTTCTAACCACTTAAACCAATGATTATCGGGTGTGGCGCCATATCCGTGTACTATATACACTTGTTTTTCCATTTTTTTAGTATTTTTATTCTGTGCATAACTTAGAGAAAAGACACTTAAAACTAATATTAATAATATATTTTTCATATAAATTATTTATTTAATAGCAATTTTTGACTTTTTTCTACGCTTTCATTTTAGTAAAGTGTAAAGCAATATATTAAAAAACCTTCCTCTAATAAATTTCAAAGGAGAATATAGAGAAACTAACACAACAAAACTTTCTATTTCTTAGTTGCTCGTTTAGGTTTTTCAAGCGTTTTTATTTCATTACCTAAAACGGTAATTACTTGATTGTTGGAAATAGGTCGCAAATCTACTTTCTGTGAATATTCGTTTACTATTTTTTGAGTAACTTCCTTGAAAGGAAAGTTCAAATAATGAGGTAAAAAATAAAAATCTACCAAATGTAATCCTGAATATTCTGTGAGTTCAGGAGCTTTTTTGGTCTCGTCCATATCACTCACAAATTCAATAGTAGGAGAAGCAATGATAGAACCTGCCGAAGTACCTATGTACAACTTTCCGTTATTAATTTGCTCTATAAGTAGCTTGTCAGCTCCTTTCTTTTTTAGTTCTTGCATTAGGTAGAATGTATTCCCTCCAGAGATAAAAATATAATCATTTCGTTCTAATGCTGTGGTTATTTCTTCGGTAGTAGCGGTAGAAACTTCTAATTCTTCTATGATAAGCCCTAATTTTTCAAAGGCTTTTCTATCGTCATCTACATAAAAACGCACTTTTTCTACCAAACTTGCTGTTGGAATAAACACGATTTTCTTTCCATTTACTGGTTCTCCTGCAAAATCTTCAAACAATTTTGCTACTGAACTGAATGATGAGGTTAAAAATAATTTTTTCATTTGTGTTAATTATCCTAATTTTTTGGCGTCGTCTAAAACAAGTGTTTTTATTTCATCACCTAAAACGGTAATTACTTGATTGTTGGAAATAGGTCGCAAATCTATTCTCTGTGAATAGTCATTTACTACTTTTTGAGAAGCTTCCTTGTAAGGGAAATTCAGATAGTGAGGTAAAAGGTAAAAATCTACCAAATGTAATCCTGAATAATCAGTGAGTTCAGGGGCTTTTTTTGTTTCGTCCATATCACTAACAAATTCAACAGTAGGAGAGGCAATGACAGAACCTGCTGAAGTACCTATGTACAACTTTCCATTATTAATTTGTTCAATAAGTAGTTTGTCGGCTCCTTTCTTTTTTAGTTCCTGCATTAGGTAGAAAGTATTTCCTCCAGAGATAAAAATATAATCATTTCGCTCTAATGTTGTAGCTATTTCTTCGGTAGTAGCGGTAGAAACTTCTAATTCTTCTATGATAAGACCTAATTTTTCAAAGGCTTTTCTATCGTCATCGACATAAAAACGCACTTCTTCTACCAAACTTGCTGTTGGAATAAATGCTAGTTTCTTTCCTTTTACGGGTTCACCTGCAAAATCTTCAAATAATTTTGCTACTGAACTGAATGATGAGGTTAAAAATAATTTTTTCATTTGTGTTAATTATTGTTATTGGACGGTAGAGGCACGAGCTACAAGCTCGCGCCAGCGAGGGGCTGTTATTGGATAATTCAGACGGGGCTGACCTGTCGGACGAGTCGGACGAGGGAGACATGAGCTGTTTGATTGATAGGGCGAATTGCCTCACATACTCTGCTTCGCAGACTTTGCCCCTACACATACCACAAAAACGATGTTACGAATAATCAAAAGTGAATAGCACGATACGGCTCACAGGTTCATACAGCATAATGATACCATCTATATGCCCCTTACACCAATCATAACTTGCTGTATCTGCAATAAAATAAAATGGATTTCCTTGGTATGAAATTTTAATCCAATCAGGTGAGGGTTGTCTTTCATACTCCAATTGCATATCGAAAGCCTTTGGATACTCACCATCATCAATAGAGCCTTGCCAATTTCCACTCCATATATCTCCACCTAAATTGTTCAAATAATTTACTCTATTAGGTTTGCCTTGATATTCGGGATAATTAGTATCTACTAAGGTACCGTATTTTATTATGTTTTTCTTGCTTTGCTCATAGGACTCCACCATTTCTTGAAGTTCTTTCTCTTCTTTAGAATCGAAATCCCAGTTATGATATTTAGTTCTTTCAAAAAATCCTTCGTTTCCTAAGAACTCAAACTTGTTATCATCGGTGAGTTTGAACGTTACCCAGTTAGGGGCAGTGTATTCATTGTGATATTCGGTAGTGTTTCCCCCCATATATCCTATATTCGCCTCAAAAGGGCATAACATATACACTTTTTGTCCCGCCCAATCGGGGTTGATTTCTGCCAAATCGATACTCATCAGGGGCAGAAAATGCTTTTTGAGCCATTGTTGGTCTTTCGTAAAGATGTCTTCTGCCTTTGGGAACGCCTGTAAATGGTCGTTCAATTCTTGAATGTTTTCTCTTGATTGCATAATGTTTTTATATTGTTATCCCAATTTCTTGGCATCGGCTAAAAACTGTGCTAAGCCGCTATCGGTAAGGGGATGTTTGAGGAGGCCGGTGATAGCCGAAAGAGGTGCGGTAATCACATCAGCACCTATTTTAGCACATTCGAGAATGTGCATTGTGTGGCGTACAGAGGCTGCAAGGATTTGTGTCTCAAAGTTATAGTTGTCGTAGATGAGGCGTATTTCTTCGATGAGAGAAAGTCCGTCGGCAGAGATATCATCAAGTCTGCCAATGAAAGGCGATACATAAGTAGCACCTGCTTTGGCTGCCAAAAGCGCTTGACCTGCTGAGAATACGAGAGTGCAGTTGGTGCGAATGCCCTTATCGGTGAAGTATTTAATAGCTTTGATACCGTCTTTAATCATCGGTACTTTTACTACGATTTGAGGGTGAAGGGCAGCGAGTTCTTCGCCTTCGCGCACAATGCCTTCGAAATCAGTGGCAATCACTTCGGCAGAGACATCGCCTTCTACAATCGTACAGATGTCGGTGTAATGTTTGAGGATCGCGGCTTTGCCGGTGATGCCTTCTTTAGCCATTAGAGACGGATTGGTGGTTACGCCGTCTAACACGCCCAAGTCTTGGGCTTCTTGAATTTGCGATAGATTCGCTGTGTCGATAAAAAATTTCATAAGACAATTAATAATTAACGATTAATAATTAACAATTAACAAGTTGTGATGTTATCAGGTCAAGAAAACGAATTATATTTAACTTTGGCAAAGTGAGTGTTACAAATTGATAAATTTGCTAATTACCTAATTTGCTAATTTAATGAGTAGTGTTTCATCAGCATTTTCTCGTACCGTTTGCTCGGTAAGAGTCGTTTGAGGACAATGGAGAATTTCTGTAAGAAACTGCCTTGTTTATAATGCACTTTAGGATGTTTGATATTGATGACTTTCAGTATTTTATCTGCCATTTCTTTGGGGTCGCCACCGCTATCAACGTGCTCATTCATCAGCTGGAGTTGCTTGGCATAGACTTCGGCATACGGAGAGTTTTCGTTTACGGGGGTATGGTAACGGCGAGAGGCAATGTCGGTGGCGTAATCACCTGGGGAAATGGTGGTTACCTCGATGCCAAACTGCTTTACTTCCATACGCAAGGCTTCACTCATCAAAAGAAGCGCACCTTTGCTGGCGGAATAAGCTCCGCGGAAGGGCAAGCCCATATAACCTGCAATAGAGGCTATGTTGATGATGCGTCCGCTACCTTGTGTGCGCATAGTGGGGAGCACTTGTTGTATCACTGCTATAGCGCCGTAGAGATTGGTAGCAAAAACGTTGTGTAGTTGCTCGGCGGGGAGTTCTTCTACCGCTCCTGTGATGCCCACGCCTGCATTGTTGATGAGTATATCGATACGACCTACCTCGGTGAGGATTTGCTGTACCGCTTCTTTGATAGAAGTTTCGTTGCGCACATCCATTGGCAAAAGGCGGAAAGGCAGGTTTTTGCCTTCTACATTGCGCGCTGTACCATAGACCAAAAAGCCTTTGGAAGCGAGGAGCAAGGCAGTTTCTTTGCCTATACCCGAAGTGGCGCCGGTAATGAGAACGGTTTTGTTCATTGTTTAGGGAACAGGTTTTAGGGTTTTAATATGGCGACAAAGGTAGTAGTAAATTAGCAAATTAGCAAATTGTTAATTGCAAATTACTTCATCTTCTTCTAAACTTTCAAAAGGTACATTTTCATATTGGTTGAACACTTTTAGTGTATCGGGAGTAGTAGAAAGGAAATCATATCCGCTAAGAGAGGGTTCCTCTATCCCCAACCAATGGGCATAGCCTTTGAGAAAATGAAATGCCGATTTGTTTACCTTTATTACCTTATGCTCGCTGTCATCGCTGTTGAGCAAAGCAAAAGGAATGCGGTAGACAGCCTTGTTAGGGTGCGTATCGCCGTGAGTGAGAGTGGCAAAAAATGAAGAAGAGCGATCTTTAGTCATTAGTCCGTGATCGGCGAAGTAGAGCATAGAGAAGGGGAGGTGTTGTGCTTCTAAGAGTTTGTAAACACTTTGTAAGAACGCATCGGTCTGTTCAATGGTTTGCAGGTAGGCAGAGAAGTTGCGGTTGTAGTAATCGTAGTGGATAGTGTGCTCTAAGCGTTCGGGGAAATACGTGTGTGAACCCATAATGTGCACTACAAATAGGCGTGGACGTGTGCTTTTTTCGGCTAAAAAGCGTTGTAGTACAGGCAGCAAAGCAGTGTCGTAGATATTCATAGATGAATAGTCGCCTTTTTTGGTGAAAACCTTGTGGTCGCACAAAGAGGCTATTTTGGCAATAGGCGTATCCCACTCGCCTACTGACCCTTGATTAGAAATCCAATAGGTGCCAAAACCAGCAGCTTTTGCCAAAGAGATGAGATTATCGGCATAAGCGAAATCACCGTCCTTTTGCTTTAAGAACATTCGCAAGAGTGCCGTGGTGGTATTAGGAGCAGTAGCCGTATAACCATCAATAAGGGTGCCCTTAGCAGATTTTAAAAAAGAGGAGTTTTCTACAGGGAATCCATAAGCCGACATATAGTCCTTGCGTACACTCTCGCCTATTACCAGCACATAGTTAGCGTACTTGGGGTTAACGCTCACTACTTGCCACGAGGGAGTGCCCTCGATACTCTGGTTGAGATCAGCGCGCAACTGCTTGTAGTATTGCACGTTGTGGTATATAGAAGCGTAGAAAGCTATAGGCGCTGTACGCGTGTTTTGCCATTGGAAACTACCTTCTTCTTTTATTTTTGCCCAAGGGCGGTAGAGGGTAAGAAGCACGCCTACTACAGCCATTCCCAAAATAATAAACTTTTGATTGCGGCTGCGAGGATAGGTTTTCTTTTTGCCTATATAAAGAATATATCCGCCAAATACTAAAGTAAGCACCGATACACCATAAGCATAGAAAGGCAATTGCTGCATAAACTCTTTAGACTCTTGAAAATCGGTTTCAAAGAAAGCACCAATCATTGTGGCAGGAGGGTGTCCAAACCATATAATTTGAGGCAAGAAGAGTACGCAGGTGATGAGTACAAAACCAAAAACGAGGGCAAATAGCCAATAGTTCAGTCGTCTGAGAGCCAAGAACAGCAAGAAAGTAGCCAACATACCATAGACCGCCAAGTTCATATCCAAGGCAAAAGGAATGGCAACAGAGAAAAGGAGTAGGAGGAGTTCAAAAAGGTATTTTTTCATTAAAAATTAGCATTTAGCCATTGACATAACGATGGCAAAGGTAATAATAATTTGGGATTTACACTTCGGGATATAGGATTATTTTGTATATTTGCGCGTTCTTAAGAAATCTACATTTGCTATATGCAGAAAAATTACTTGATACTTGCCCATAAAAATCCACAGCAACTCACTCGAATGATAAAGGCTTTAGATAATGGTAACTCTAAGTTTTTTATTCACTTAGATGCTAAAACTCCTATAGAGCCTTTTACAGCACAGTTACAAGATGAACATATTATATTTATACCTGAAAGAGTGCGTTGTATATGGGGGGATTTTTCGATTGTGCTTGCTACTATTCACTTGATGGAAGCTGCTGCCAAAGCGCAGAGCAAAGGTTTTTTTATTTTGATGAGTGGGCAGGATTACCCCATTAAACCTATTGCTCAGTTAGATGCTTTTCTAGAAGAAAACGCTCATTGTGATTTTATAGATTATCTTCCCTTAGAGCAGAAGTGGAAGCCCAAAATGGTAAAGGATAAGTTAGCTCACTATCATATTCTTCACTCCGAAACAAGAGGCGATAGCAATTGTTATGCTCCTTTCTCGTGTAGTTCTTTATTTCAAAAAGGCAGGACACTATGGCATTTGCTCAAAGGTAGGCTTTCCTTACAAAACTTTAAAAAATTATGCCAGCTCCCTCAACGAGAAGCCCCTTTTGCTCAACAGTACGCAGGTAGTCAGTTTTGGGCATTTTCTGAAAATACTTTCTACGATGTACTCTCTTATATACAGAAACATCGCAAAGAATTGGAATTGTATTACCAATACACCTCTTCTCCAGACGAAGTGTATTTTCATTCAATATTGTTGAATTTGAAGGAAGAGGGTAGAAAGATTATTCTTAAAAACCAGCTTACTTATGTAAATTACTTTAGGAAAAACAATATTTTCCTAACAGAGGATTTTGAGAAGCTCACCTCTGCTAAAGAGCAGTTTTTTGCACGGAAGTTTGATATGGAGATAGATGCTATTATTTTAGATAGATTAGATAAACTAGAAATCAACAAATAACTTTTACCTTTGTTTATGCAGAAAAATTACCTGATACTTGCCCATAGAAATCCTGAACAACTTTGCCGAATGATAAAGGCTTTAGACGATGGTAATTCTAAGTTTTTTATTCACTTAGATGCTAAAACTCCTATAGAACCTTTTACATCACAATTACAAGGCGAACATATTGTATTTATACCTGAAAGAGAGCGTTGTGTATGGGGAGGTTTTTCTATAGTTATTGCTACTATTTATTTAATGGAAGCTGCTGCAAAAGCACATAGTAAAGGTTTTTTTATCTTGATGAGTGGGCAAGATTATCCTATAAAACCTATCACAGAATTAGATGCTTTTTTGCAAAAAAATAAGGAGTATGATTTTATGAGTTTTTTACCTTTGGAAGTTTGGGGGAATTGGAGTATGAAA
The DNA here is from genome assembly GCF_016806945.1 of Capnocytophaga genosp. AHN8471. Classification (NCBI taxonomy): domain Bacteria; kingdom Pseudomonadati; phylum Bacteroidota; class Flavobacteriia; order Flavobacteriales; family Flavobacteriaceae; genus Capnocytophaga; species Capnocytophaga genosp. AHN8471. The sequence continues at coordinate 168,808 of NZ_JAESPJ010000006.1, read as the reverse complement.
AGGGTAAGAGATAAATTAAAACATTACCAAATATTGCACTCAGAAAAGAGAGGCAATAGTGATTGTTATCCTCCATTTTTCCGCAGTTCAATTGGACAAAAGATTACTATTCTATGGCATTTACTCAAAAGGAGAATTTCAAAGAAAAACTTTAAGATTATTTATAGAGCTCAAGAAAGAAAAGCTCCTTTTATCCAACAATATGCAGGTAGCCAATGGTGGGCTTTCTGTGAAAAAACTTTTTATACTTTACTAACTTATATTCAAGAAAACCGACAGATATTAGATGATTATTTTCAATATACCTCTTGCCCCGATGAGATTTATTTTCAGTCTGTTCTTGTAAACTTACAAACAACCTATAAAGATATAAAAATAAAACCCTCAATTACTTATGTAAATTGGGAAAGAGAAGGAGTTGAATTACCTGTGCTTTTTAAGGAAGATGATTTTGAGGAACTTACCTCTCAAAAAGAAAAGTTTTTTGCACGAAAGTTTGATACCAAGGTAGATGTTGAAATACTAAATAAATTAGATAATGAAAACCATACTAATATTCACAAGAGAATATGCACACCCTAAGCTTTCGGCAGCAGGAGGAACAGGTTCTTTTTACAAAAAATATGTAACTGCTCTTTTAGAAAAGGGTTATAAGGTAATAGTTTTTGGTGATAACAATGTAGATTTAAATGAGCGCCAAGATAATTTACACCTTCATTTTACAAAGAAAAACTACTTTAAAAAGCATTTTGTACAAGAGCTTTTTAGGTCGTTAGGAAAACGACTCAAGATAGCTTCGTTAGAAGCCTATTTTTTAAAAAAAGAAATAAAAAATCTTACACAACAACTTCAAAAGTTTTTACAAAAAGAGGATATTTATCCCGATGTGATAGAAACTCACGATTGGGAGGGAGCTTCTCTATTCTTAGATGAGCTAAAAACTCCCTATGTAGTAAGAGCTCACGGCTGTTATAGAATATTGAAGAAATATTTTGGTTATAAGGCTTCTTTAGGAGTAGAAGTGATAGAAACTGAGGCTTTAAAGAAAGCTTCTCATCTAATTTGTGTTTCTAAAAATTCTCAAAGAATGTACGAAGAAACTTTTGGTAATAAAGGAACAATCATCACCAATGGGGTAACCACCACTGCACAAAACCTTTCTGAAACACTCCCTTTTTCTCTGTTTTTCTTTGGTTCGGTAACTACAAAAAAAGGTTTTGACATAGCTTTAAATGTCTTTAAAAGAATACTTCAAAAATTTCCTACTGCTACCTTGCATATTGTAGGAAAAAATTATGAAAACTATTTAAAAGAAAACAATTTAGGTGAACAGAAAAATGTAATTAACCACGGACATCTACAGGGTGAAGAGCTCAAAATAATCTTACAAGAAGCAGATACATTTATTTTTCCTTCGCAAGGAGAAACTTTTGGACTTGCCCTTTGTGAAGCAATGGAACTCGGTAAAGCTGTAGTAGCTGCTGATATTCCTTCATTTAGAGATATTATAACGCATACTAAAGATGGTTTTATAGCGAAGAAAGAGGATGAATATTATGAATATATAGTAAAACTTTTTCAAGATGATGTGCTAAACAAAACTATAGCTGAAAATGCTCGACAAACTATTCACACACAATACAATTTTGAAAAAACAGTTGAAAATAGCTTGTTATACTATCAAAAAACTATAAATAACTAATGAAAAACTTATTAAAAAATAACTATTTTTTATTACTTTCTGGACTTCCTCTAGTAATAACTTTTTTGTTTTTACAAATTAACATTCCTATATGGAATGAAACTACTCAAAAAGCATTATTTTATAGTGTTTTTCTATACAGCATAGCACTAATATTATGCTGGATATACTTACACCACGCTTCTTTATTTGAGAGAGGAGAATGGCTCAGAAATATCATCACCATTGTAGGGAGTGGTATTGTATTGTTATGGACATATAAGCACAAAATCACCTTTCGGTTAGATATTTTATTACTTTTCTTATGTGCTTTATATGGAATTGTTCATCGTAATTTTATAAAACCCTCCCTTTCTATCTTATTATTTTTGCTTTTTATACTCATAAAAATCATAGGACTTTTTTGGGCAAAAGACTTTGATTATGGCGTAAAAACATTATTTGAAGGTGAGAACATTATCTTTTCTTTGCTTATTCCTATTGTTCTATTAGGCTTCTCGGTTAGTAAAAAGCAGCAAGAGAGTTTTATAACTATTTGTTTTAAAGGATTTTTACTTTTGTTAGTAGCTAATCTAATCTTTTATTCTTTTGCTATTAGTGCTGATAAGAATCAACACTTTTTTAACTTTATAACTTTAAACAAAGCTTATTTTCCTTATTATGAAATACTATTTTGGTCTAAGTTCAAGCATTTTAGTTTTATTTCGTGGATTATTTTAGCAATAGGAGGATTAGGAGGATTATTATGGAGAAAAGATAAGAAGTTGATTAGCACTCCAGAACTCATAACTTATGGCATATTAGTTTTTTGTTTTGCATTGATGGTACAAGCGCGAATAGTTATTATTAGTTGTTTTATAGTAGTAGCTTTCTTTGTGTATCTTTTTATAGAGAAATATCTCAGTAAAGTTGTGAAATACAGTCTGTTTATTTTTGTAGGACTTACAACAATTATAGGGGTATGGTATTTAGTTGCTCACACATCCTACTTTTTTGATTCTGGTCGCAATGAAATGTATGGTAGAGTTTTTAAAGCAATTCAAGAAGCTAATTTATGGATAGGTAATGGCTCTGGTTACCAACGATATATAATGGATGGTTTTTTGGGTTATGTGCACAATGATTTTGCAGCAATTATAATAGACACTGGACTTGTAGGGCTGGGGGTTTTCATAGGATGGTTGATAACTATTATTTTCTCTAAAGATATTCTCAAGCAGTATTTGTTATTAGTATTCTTGCCCATTATGAATACAGATGTACTTTTTCACGCTTTTGAATGTGGTTACCTACTAGTTCCCTTAATGATTTTTATACTATTAGCTCCTCGCTTTAAGTATTGGCAGGGTTAACTCAATACACATTCTACCCAATTTTCAAAGCTGTACTTTTCTTTAATATTTTTAGCTAAAGACACATAATCATTTTCTAAAAACTCGGTAAGCCCCTCAAAATTATTGTCTTCAAACACGTAAAAGTTATTAGGGTGATAGAAATCATATTGTTTCACACTGGGGTTATCGGTAATGAGTTTTTTCTCGTATTTGATAGCTTCGAATATTCTGAACGAGAGTCCGCTGTGTTCTATAGTTTTTATATCTAATAATATAGCGGCTTTTTTAGTGAAGTTTAAGTATTGGGTGTAACTTATTCCTTTAGAGAAAAATGTGATAAAAGGGTGATGAAGAGGGTCTTTACCTCTGTTGAACAGATTTATATTAAGACTTAGTTGTGAATATTCACTCAATTTATTTACTATTTTCAACAAAGAATCTATGCGGTTTTGTATATATACCCCTACATACATTACTTCATTTTTATTTACAAGAGTTTTTTCTTCGGAGGTATCAAAATAGAAATTTGTACAAAGCAATAAATTAGGGTACTGATACTTATAACGATTGTAGTCTTCGGGGTCAAATACAAAGAAACGTTTGAAAAGAGGAATTACTTTAAAAACCTTAGGGAAGCGAGCAAGACCATCCCATTGATAAGCTATTACTTTGTTAGCCACAGAGTGCAAGCGGGATATAGTTGTAGCATTTAGTTTGTCGGGGCGTATTACAATAGCATAATCCACACTACCTTCAGCAAAAGAGCTAAGAGTATTAGATACTTCGATGTTGTAGTAGATATCAATGAGTTGTTTTTTATAGGCTCGATTTTTAAAAAGGCTCTTTTGCATAAAGTTTAAGAGTCGGTCTTTAAATTTGTATCGGAAAGTAGGAGCAAGCACAGAAACTTGACTAAAGCTCATTTTTTTCAAATGGTCTTCGAGCATTTTGTAAACCCCAAAATCAGGAGGCATTACCAAGATGATTTTTTTGTTGCTGAAATTCATAGATTTTTGCTAAACAAGAGAATTTATATTGTGCTTTGAGTACTGCAAAAATAAAGCCGCGTTTACCGTCTAAACAGCCTTTTTTAATAAAATAGTATTTTATAAACCAAAATAGAGGTGAAAACAGTAGTTTTATCCATCCTATTTTTTTGCCTTTGCGCCGCTCGGCTACTTGGCTACTATAGTTGTTGTTCTTACTTAAAATGGTTGCTACCGAATCGTTTGCTAAATGTTCTGAAGCTAAATCCTTACGGCTTTTGGGCAATTTGATTATCTTTCCTTTTACTTTTACTGTTGAGTGTATTTCTTCTGGCCAATAGGCTCCTTCTTTTCTAAAAAATCGCAGTTTGAAATCGGGGAAGGCGGAGCGCATATATTTATTGATAAAATAGTTTTTAAATGCGATATAAACGCCTCCTAAATCGGGGTCTTCAGTGAGTTTGTAAAGTGTTTCTCTCAGTTTTTTGGGAACTGTTTCATCAGCATCAATGACTAATATCCACTCGTTTTGGGCTTGTGCAATAGCAAAGTTACGTGCGGGCTCTACATAAGGATAACGCTCACAATACACTATCTTACAGCCGTATTGTTTGGCTATTGCTATAGTACTATCAGTGCTATGCATATCACACACTACAACCTCATCAAAATGCTTGGCTGTTTCAAGTACGGTTGCTAAATGCTTTTCGGCATTATAAGTGTTGATAACTACAGAAATCTTCATATAAAATCTATTTATTAATTACCCTTGCATTCCAAATAATAAGTTTTTAAACAATATTATAAGTGAAAGTTGAGGAAGGGCGCCTATGAGCCAGCTGATGATGAGTTTCCAGAGAGGTTGCCCTGAGAGATAGGCTTGTGCTGAAAGGATGGCTCCACTGAGAAAGATGAATAGTGCGACAATATAGGTCATATCTATTTCAAAGATAACTCCCAGCAATATGCTGAAAACGGTGAGCGCTCCTACCCCCATTACAAACATATTGCCTACAAATTTTAAATAGTGCATCAGCAGGATGACAAAGGTGCTGATGAGCAAATTCATTATATAGAAATACAAAATGGGATAATGATCCATAGGGGTTACCTTGAAGGCAGTGAGTAACAGCATTGCTATATAGCCATAACGCAACCACTTCTGTTTTTCAAGGGGCACCTCAAAAGGATCGTCGAGCCAATTTAGCACAAAAAGCATCAGGTATACAAGGGTGGGTAGGGCTACAGTGATGAGCAGTAGCAACAACCAAGTGTATTTTACGATTTCTATAGTGGGTGAAAAGGGTATTTGAAACAACACCAACATCGCCCCATAGATAGGAAACCATATAGGGTGAGCGAAAAATGTGATGATGTAACTGAAATAGCGCATTGTTATCAGTTTTTTCTATTCTTCTTCTTCAACTACCGTACTATCAGCTGCGGCTTTTTCTTCTTCTGTTGGCTCTTTAAAATATTCTTCTAATTCTTTAGAGCTCATAAACGGACTTGCTTTGGCTTTGAATACTGCCCATTCTTTTTGGAAGAACTCGGTGTCCAAAGGAGCAATGAGTTGTAAGAGGTCGCCATAGCGGTCGATTGCGTATTGTATGCGGGCAACGCTGAGGTTGAGTTCCTCGGCATCTAAGTGGGTATAGTAGTTCAGTTCTTCTTGGTATTTAGCGAAAATCTGTTGTGCGAGTTTGCGGGCAGTTTCGCGTTGTCCTACTTTGAAATAGCCTTGTACAAAGGGGTCGAGGGTGAAATAGTAGCCATACGCCTCTACTGGCATATTTTTCATAGCGATATCCAGCATTTCTTTGGCTTGGGCGTTTTTGCCTTCGGCGATGAGCTTCTCGGTAAGGCGAGCGATATTGCCGCGGAAAATGATGCTGTTCTTGCGCGTTTCGGGGTCTAAATAGATATTAGGTTTGCCCATATTGCCCCACGTCCATTTTTTCACGATGTTGCACATCAAATCGGTATCGATGCGCCCCATATCGTAAGGGTGATTTTTATCGATTTCGGTTTTGATAGGCACGAGTTTGTACACTAATCCATCGAGTTGCAAATAGTCTTTCATCCAGATGTACTCGGTGGCGTCCATACTACCTCCGGTGAAGTAAATAGGGCGTTTCCAATCGTTGTTTGCTAAGATGTCTAACATCACAATGCGCGCCTTGTCGATAGCATTAGGCAGGGTAATATCGATATAATCTACTATTTTATCGGCATCTTCAGGTTTTACGATACCGCTTTTCAGTACGTTTTCTTTGTTTACAGGTATGCGTATTTTGTTAGTAGGATAGTAGTAGAAAGTTTGCTTGTACTCACCTTCACCGCGTGTTTCTTGCGTATTAGGGTCGTCGCTGGTAATCCAATTCACAAAATCTTTGATATTCCAACGGTTTTCGGTGCGTTTGCGGAAGTAAATGCCCTCGCGTACGCCGTAAGCGTAGTTTTTATGCTCTATTTGTGCAGGGATGGGGCTACTGTTGTACGCCTGACGCTTCATTTGGTCGATATACCAATCGGTTTGCAACAAACTTGTGTTGATAACGCGTACATCGGTGCGATAATGTTCGATTTCTTGAGCATACCACAAAAGGAAGGTGTCGTTATCGCCAATGGTGAAAATCATCGCATCTTTATCTTTTGCCACCGATTCTAAGTAAGCATTCCCAATAAATTCAGCCGAATATTTTTGAGAGCGGTCGTGGTCATCCCAGTTTTCGTAAGCCATTAGCACAGGCACAGATATTAGGGAAAGGACAACGGTTGCAGGAGCTAATATATTGGGCGTGATGTATTTTTTCAGCCAATCGAAAAGAGCATACACGCCCATACCTATCCATATTGCAAAGGCATAGAACGAACCTACCAAGGCGTAATCGCGCTCGCGAGGCTCAAACGGACGCTCGTTCAGATAGATTTTCAGTGCTAAACCAGTGAAGAGGAAAAGCACCATAATCACCCACGTCTGGCGTTCACTTTTAATAGCCATAAACAGCAACCCTAAAATTCCTAAAAGGAAAGGCAGGAAGTAATAAGTATTGCGAGCTTTGTTGTTTAACACATCGGAAGGGAGGTTTTTTTGAGAGCCGAGATGTGCATTATCGATAGCTGAAATTCCTGAAAGCCAATTGCCGTGGTCGTTTTCTAATTTTCCTTGCACATCGTCTTGTCTACCAATGAAGTTCCACGCCAAATAGCGGAAATACATATAGCCAAACTGATAGCTAAAGAGGTAGTTCATATTCTGCCAAAAAGTAGGTTTTTGCACTTCTACTTCATCGCGGAATTGCATTAGGAACTGGTCGTAACGCTCTGGAGGCATTGCGCGTACCGCCATTTGCTGTTGGATACTTTGCAAGAGCTGGTAGGCTTGAGGGTCGGCATAAGCCTCTTCAGTAATTTTGAAAGGCGGATTGCCGGTGAGCTTCATATAGTTAGCTGCGTGTTGGGCGCTCCACATACGAGGCAAGAAGCCCATTTGCGCTCTATTAGAGGCAGTTTGAGCGTTCTTGTAGTTGTTTACAATCACGTACTTGCCTAATTTATAGTCGCGTTCGTATTTAGGTTTAGCATCTTCATAAGGATGTTCGGGGTCGATACCTGCGTACTTATCGGTGTACATAGGTCCGTAGAAAAGATGCGTTTCGGGATATTGTTCGAGGTTGTAGTACGCCAAGAGCAAGCGCGCATCGGTAGGACTATTCTCGTTGATTACTGTATTGGCATTTGCGCGAATAGGAATCATCAACCAAGATGAAAAGCCTATAAATATAAATAGCAAACACAAGATGCTTGTTTGTAAGCGCACTTTGTTTTTCTTGTAAGCGTAGTTTAAAGAGAAGTAGAAGAAAGCAATGACTGAGAGCCCCGCGATAATAGTTCCTGAGTTGAACGGCATTCCAAAGCTATTGACGAAAAAGACTTCTAAATAACCGAAATACGCCAATGTGTAGGGCAATATCAGTTTGAAGATAAGCAATAGTATAGCGATAGAAATTACATTGGCGAGGATGAAATTCACTGCGGTTTTCTTGTAGTTGCTGTTGAAGAAATACAACATTCCGATAGCAGGAATGGTGAGAAGTGCCATAAAGTGCACCCCAAAGGAAAGTCCTACCAGTAACGAGATAAGCAATAACCAGCGGTCACCACGAGGTTCATGCAGACTATCCGTCCACTTGATGCCCAACCAAAACATTACCGATATAAAAAGCATTGCCATTCCGTATACTTCGGTTTCTACAGCGTTGAACCAGAAGCTATCGGAAAAAGTATAAGCCAAAGCACCTACCACGCCACTGCCCATTACTACAATGGTTTGAGATTGACTAAGGGTTGTGGCTTCGCGCAGAGCAATTTTTTTAGTGAGATTAACGATGATAAAGTACAAAAACAACACTGTGAAAGCACTCGATAGCACCGACATATAGTTCACCATTAGAGCTATTTTGTCGCTATTAGGAGCGAAAGCAGCGATGAAAGCGCCCATCATTTGGAAGAAAGGAGCTCCAGGAGGGTGGCCTACTTCTAATCTTGCCGATGTAGCGATATACTCACCACAATCCCAAAAACTTACTGTAGGTTCTACGGTAAGGCTATAGGTAACTAAAGCAATAGCAAACACCAGCCAACCAGCGATAAGGTTGTATCTTGAAAAGTCTTTATCCGTCATTGTAATAAAATTAGATTTTTTATTATTGAGGGCAAAAGTACGAATAATTTGTCAATTAGCAAGTGTTAGGCGGTAGGAATTAGGAGATTACCCATTCCATATTTTTACAATACCAATCAAGGTTTGAATTAACTTATTGATTAATAAATCATCCTTCCTCTCACATTCTTCGCTTTCGCGGATTTCCTTCAAAGGGTGAGATGCGACGCAAAAGTAACAACATTCTGTTAATCAGAGATTATTATTTTCAACTCTTGATTCATATTAATAATTTTGTGTGAGTGAAAGGTTCTTCTCCATTACATCCTTAGGAAAGGGAACAATGTACATAGGGGAATTAGGGCGCAAGGTATAAGTGCGTTGGGGTACAGTGGTATTCACCAAAGGAAAGGTGCGTTGTAAGGTTTTAGCATAAGCAGGTTCGGTGTTCAATCGTTTTAAATCGAAAAAGCGATTAAAGCCCATAGCGAGCTCTCGGCGGCGCTCGTTGATGATGAGTTTTACGGTCTCCTCGGTAGTAGCAGGGGTTGCGAGGGTAGCACCACTGCCTTTCACGCGCTTGCTACGGAGGGTATTTACGGTTTGCATCGCCCCGTTGAGGTCGCCCAAACGCGCTTGACATTCAGCCATAGTAAGGTACATTTCACCTGTTTTCATTCCTACAGTAGGGTAGAAGAATTTGGTAGAGAGCATATCCCAATTGGCAGTGCCAGACCCCCTATCGTTATAACGGTGGTTCTTATTGAAGAAGAGCTTGAAGCGCATATCGTTTGTCGCATCAAAAAGGTTGCAAAACTCAGGACTCACAGGGTAGATGTACCAGATATTCATCTCGGTATGTCCGTTCATATAGGCTAAGTTGAGCACTTCGGGGTTTTTATCTACCGTGATAGGGGTAGGGTGCGCCTCATAAGCTACCATATCTATCAGTTGGTTGTTGTACGACAGACTCTTTTGGGCGGCTGCTAATGCCTGCTGATATTCTCTTCGGAAGAGGTGTACTCGAGCTTTCAAGGCATAGCCAAAAGCCAAGGAAGGGTGATATATATTCACAGGATGTTCTTGCAAAAGAGGCAAGGCTGCCTCGATATCTTCCTGAATAAAGTCGTACACTTCTTTTACAGTAGCTTTGGTGGGATGAGCTTCTAAGTCAAATTCGCGCATTAGGCACACCCCGCCATCGGTAGCGGCGGTAGCAGGGTTGTAGCCTTTGGCATAGACATTTACTAACATAAAGTAATCAAAGGCTCTTAGCAAGCGGGCTTCTGCTTTGGCACGTGCTTTTAGTGAACCATCGCCTTTAGCATAATCAACGGTGGAGATAATCATATTCCATCTGCCGATATAGCTGTATACGTTGTTATAAAAGGGAGAGGATTCGATGTAATCGGCGCGGGGAGCAGTCTCGTCGTAATAGAAGTTGATACTATTCTTATCAGGAGCTTTCCCGACGATAGAGCTCTCTTTTACCCAATTGTCGTCTACTAAAGTGCGGAAGTCGAAAGGAGGGTAATTTTTAGTGGGGAGTACTACCAAATCGTAGTATTCCTCAGCAGTGTTGATAATCTTTTCACCTTTAGGGGTGAGGTCGGTATATTTTTCGCAAGCGGTGAAAAACAGTGCGCTGAATATTATTGTGGTTATGATTCTTTTCATTGTAAAATTATTAAGGTATAAAAACTGCCTGCCGTGCTACGGCTGCTATGGCTGCTACGACTAAAAGCTAAATGATAAACCAAAGAGGGCAGTGGTTGCAGTAGGCAAGGTGCGTGTTCCAGTGTTGAGATTATAGGCTTCGGGGTCGATGTCGTTACCAGCAGCACACCAAGTGAGCAGGTTGTTGAGCTGAGCGGTAACTTTGGCATTTTGTAAGCGCAATTTCTCACAAATATCTTTAGGGATATAGCAAGCAAATACCACATTACGCCATTTGAGGTAATCGGCATTTACTACGTGGTTATCACCGAGTTGCCAAAGTGTGTTCACCGTGTTGGCAGTGCGTCTCAAAGTCGCTGGATAGTCAAACGACATACGGGGCATATCAGTAGGATGGGTCGCTGTCCAACGCTGGTTGATATCGCGGTGCGTTTCGTTTTCTTGATTGATAGAATAGGTGTCTTTGCGAAGTTTATGTCCGCCAGCGTATACAAACATTGTGGAGAGTTCAAAAACTTTGTAGCGCAGTTGCAAGTTGAGTGCCCCGTTGAAGGTAGGATTCATTGTGCCTAATTTCACAAGAGCATCTTCATTTTTGATATCTTTGATAGTAGGTACGCCATTGGCATCAAAAGTAGTATTAGGATTGCCATTTTCGTCTAAATAAATAGGGTAACCATTGACGGTTTCCTTGTATCGGTAAGCGTATAGCGAGTTGAAATCATCACCTTCGCGATAGTAATACAATGGGTTACGAGCGTATTCCACAGCATTAGTAGGCTTACTGCTCACTTTTTCAATGGTATTTTTGTTGTAGGCAAAGGTAGTACCTACGCTAAGTTGCAAATCGTCAGCTAATTTGCGAGTAGCATTCAAACTCACTTCTATTCCTTTGTTTAGCAAAGCGCCGTTGTTGATAAGTCGGCGTTGAGCCCCTACGGTAGGGTCGAGTTCGGTGAGTACCAAAAGGTCAGAACTATAACGGCGGTAGAGGTCGATACTTCCTGAAAGCCAATGCCACATCCCGAAATCAATACCTATATTAGCAGTTTCAGTCTTTTCCCAACGCAATTTAGGGTTTGGCAAATCGGTATCGTTGAACTGTAAATATTGTTGAGAAGGGTAAGCGCCTCGCACATCGGTAAGCAAACGTCCGCGCAAGAAAGGAGTGGTAGTTTGGTCTACATTTCCGCTGATACCATACGTGAGACGTAATTTTAGCAAGTTGATATCATTCATATTGAAGAAGTTTTCGCGGTGTATATTCCAGCTACCGCCTACCGACCATAGCGGACGGTATTTGTATTTAGGGTCTGCGCCGAACATATCGGCTTGGTCTATGCGTACACTCGCTGTGAGGTTGTATTTCTGGCGATATGAATAACCAAAATTGCTGTAGAAAGAAATGAAGCGGTGTTTGGTTTCGCTATGCTGATTGCGGTTTAGCGAGAGCGATTGCCTGCCGTATAGATAAGAAGTTACCCCAGGGTTGAAGAGCTCTTTCCAGTTGAGAGTAGGAAAAGAAAGCGTTTGCTCGTCGTAGCCGTAATGCGCTTCTAAAATATTGCGCGGGGTATAGTGCTGACGCATTTCAAAACCTACCAAAGCCGTTACATTGTGCACCTCAGTAAAAGTGCGGTTGAAATCTAACTGCTGACGGAAAGTATAGTGCTGGTTTTGTCTTTTTTGTTGTTCGTAATAACCGCCTTCGGGTAGTTCGGAAGAGAATTTTTGAGTGTTAGCATCTTGTTTTACTAATTGGTTATGGCGTAAACGCATATAATAAGTGTCTTTACCTAAGAAAGTTTCGCTGTCGGAAGTGTTCAGTTCGTACTGAAAATAACTTTGATATTGCAGCCCTTTGAGGATAGACACTTGCAGATTTACAAACGGGCGCAAGTTGAGAGCGTGTTGCTTTTGGTGTTCTTGAGTGATTGATTCCAATAAATTGAAGCTATACGAGCGGAAAGCATCATTGCCTGCAATCTGTTCTAAGATATAACCGTTGATAGGGGCTACTAAATTGAACCCTGCATACGGATTTGTACCTAATAACGAAGTGTAGCGTGGTTGCCCCAATGGATTGGTATAGGCGTTGCGCATTGGTTCGGCTACAGCATCAATAGCGGTATACCTGCCGTTTACCCCTATAGTACTTTTTAGCCAAGACGTGAGCTGATAAGTATTTTTTAAATAGAGGTTGAGCGCGCGAGTTTTTTCGGTAACGATGCGCTCATCGGTGTCTTCATATTGCAAGGAAGCGTAGTTCTGACTGCGGTTATTGCCACTTTCTACACTTATGTTGTAACGCTTGCTAACGATAGGCTGCCATACATAACGCTTGAAGTCACGAAGGTAGTCGCGATTGCGCCACTCGTTGAGGGTGTTATTCACTTGTTGTGCATTGAGTTTTCCTTGGGCTTGGTCGCGATAGAGCTGAAAGAGAGGTGAGTAGTATCGCACGGTTTGCCTTCCGCCAATAGTTCCGTAAGATTCAAAAAGGGTATTTACATTGCCATTGCTATCGGCTAATTTGCTTTGGTAGAAAGCTGTTTCGAGATCGATGAGTTCGGAAGTAGAAGCGTAGTGCATACGGTCTACATTGGGTTTAAAGGTATAAGAAAGGTCGGTGTGTACATTGATGCGCAAACCGTTATGCAATCCTTTTTTGGTAACGATTACAATCACGCCATTGGCAGCGCGTACCCCGTAGATAGCCGTAGCAGCAGCGTCTTTTAGTACTGTTACTGATTCAATATCTTGTGGGTTGATTTCTTCTAACGGGATATCAGTAGGGATATTGTCTATCACAACAAGAGGTGTATACCCCACATTACCTGAGAAAGTGCCTACACCGCGCAAAATAGGAACTTCCTTACCCGTAGAAGGGTCTTTTGTGAAGCGCAAACCTGCAACTTGCCCTTCTATGACATCTTTGAGAGTAGCATTGATTTGCCGATTGATTTGCGAAGGTTTGATTTCGGTATACGCCGAAGTGGTTTGCGACTTTCGAAGATTTTGATAGCCTGTAGCCACTACATCAACCGATGACAGTTGAATGATACTGTCCTTAGGAGTAACGGGCGTCTGCCCCATTGCCACACCACAAGGCAAGAGTGCGCACGCGATTAGATATTTTTTCATAAATATTAGTTATTAGTGGGTTAGTAGTAAAAAGTTAAGAGTTAAAGGTTTTTAGAAGCGGCAAAAGTAGTAAATAGAAGTGAAGTGTACAAATTATTTTGAAGAAAACTAAATAAAAAACTTTGTCGAAATCTTAACACTGGTTGTGCTATAGATTTCGACAAAGTTTATGAGGTGAAATTGAGATGAAGGTTTGACTAACCTCTTCTATATTTTGTGTCGCAATTTGTTAATTAATAATTGTTAATTTTTAATTAAGGTAAAGTAGCTCCTACGGCGATGTCGCAACGGTGTCCTGGTTGTCCGTGAGGAGGATTGGGTTTGCCTGAAAAGCCAGGTTCGGTAGTGCCTGTGTGTTGTTGTGCTTGTTGAGGGTCGATTACAATTTGCTGTTGGGTTACTTGTTGTTGAGGGGCAGTAGGTTGTGCAACAGGTTTGCTATTGAGGGGTGCGCCTACAGGTATATCGCAACGGTGTCCTGGTTGTCCGTGAGGAGGGTTGAGTTTTTCGCCCTTAGGTCCTACATAACTCTGCTGGGTTTGAGGTTGTTGTACTTGTACTACTTGTTGAGGCATACCACCTGAAACTACAGGCATCGCTTCTCCTTGTGATACAGGGTGTGCTTGAGATTGTGCTTGGGCAACTACATTGCCATCGTTGGGCAGTGGGGCACCTACAGCTATATCACAACGGTGTCCTGGCTGTCCGTGAGGAGGATTAAGGGTTACTCCTGTAGGGGTAGAAGGTAGAGTAGCTTGCGTAGTGTTGTTGTTCATTTGTTCAAAAGGATTGCCTTCTTTTGATTTATCTCGTTGTGCTTCAGCTAATTCAGTGTTAGCAAGGGCATCATCGGCAACGGGTATTTCTTGAGGAGTGTTTTGGCAAGCAGTGAGTGCAAGCCCTAAAAGAGACATTGTTATAAAGCGTGTATTCATTTTATGGAAAGTTTTTAGATTGCAAAAGTAAGAATAATTTGTTAATTATCAATTGTTAATTGTCAATTATTTTGTATCTTTGCCGTCTGTAACAATACTTTGCAAAGTATGAACTTCAAAGAATTTTTTAAAAAATCAGGAAAACAACTCGCTTGGCAACTGCTTTTTGCCACAATAGCAGTGGTGTTATTGGTGTGGATATCACTCAAATTTTTACAACTCTACACCGCTCACGGTAAGTTTGTGGTAGTACCCGATCTTACTAACAAAAGCCTTACCGAAGTGCAAATCCTCCTCGAAGAACAAGATTTGCGCTGTGAGGTAATCGATTCTACCGAGTATAATCCTGAATATCCACCCTTAGCAGTGATTAGTCAGAGTCCCGAGCCTAATGAGCGAGTGAAGTACAATCGCAAAATATATCTCACGCTCAATCCTAAAGGCTATCACAAAGTAACTGTTCCTAAGGTGATACAAGTAACACGCCGGAATGCGGAGGCTACTCTACAATCGGTAGGGCTTACCATTGGGCAAGTTACTTATGTAGATAATATCGGTAAGGATATGGTGCTTGAGATGCAATACAATGGCAAGCCAGTGCAACCAGGTGATAAGTTAGTAAAAACTTCACGCATCGATCTAATTTGCGGTAATGGCTTTGAAACACGTGATTCTATTCCCGACGAAATACCAATAGAGGAGCTGATGGGGGATTAGCATTTTGCCTAAGTTTTAATCCTTAACTACAACAAATTAATCCAAACTATCGCTAAAAATTCTATGACTTTGTACGAAGAAGATTTAGTAGACGATTTAGAACCAGACGACGAGGAAGCTCCCGAACTCTACGAACATTATTCATTTACAGCGGGCAAGGGACAAGAACCTTTGCGTGTGGATAAGTTTTTGATGAATTTTGTAGAGAATGCAACACGCAACAAGGTACAACAAGCAGCTAAACAAGGGAATATCTTCGTAAATGGCGAACCAGTGAAAGCCAATCACCGTGTGAAAGCTAACGATGTGGTAAAAGTTCTCCTCTCTCACCCTCCACACGAGGATTTGTTAGTGCCTGAGAATATCCCTTTAAATATTGTATATGAAGATGATGCTTTGCTCGTGGTGAATAAACCTGCGGGTATGGTAGTACACCCAGGGCACGGCAACTATAGCGGAACGCTCATCAATGCGCTCGTATATCACTTTGAGCATTTGCCTAACAACAGCAGTAACCGCCCTGGACTGGTGCATCGCATTGATAAAGATACCAGCGGCTTGTTAGTAGTCGCTAAAACCGAAGAAGCTATGCTACATCTCACCCAGCAGTTTTTTTACAAAACTACCCAGCGTGAGTATATCGCCTTGGTATGGGGCAATATAGAAGAAGATGAGGGAACTGTGCGAGGGCATATAGGGCGACACTTGAAAGATCGTTTGCAAATGGATGTTTTCCCCGATGGTTCTCACGGCAAAGAGGCAGTAACACATTACAAAGTATTAGAGCGTTTTGGCTATGTAACCCTTGTGTCCTGCCGGTTAGAAACAGGGCGCACTCACCAAATAAGGGTACATTTAAAACACATAGGGCATACGCTCTTCAACGACGAGCGTTATGGCGGCAATAAAATACTGAAAGGCACTACTTTTGCTAAATATAAACAATTTGTAGAGAATTGTTTTACCGTATTACCCCGGCAAGCCCTACACGCCAAAACATTAGGTTTTGAGCATCCTGTAACCCACGAATTTTTGAGTTTTGATAGCGAACTCCCCGATGATATGCAGGCGTGTATCGAGAAATGGCGTTCCTACAAACTAACTTCTAACCCCTAACCCCCTAATATGGCTTGGATATATCTTGTGTTAGCAGGACTTTTTGAAGTTCTTTTTGTGTTTAGTATGGGTAAAGCACGTGAGACTGTTGGCAGACAGAGTTTCTTGTGGTATGCACTTTTTGTGATTGCATTTTCACTGAGTATGTGGCTGATGATGAAAGCTACCAAAACCCTCCCGTTAGGTACGGCTTATGCTGTATGGACAGGTATAGGAGCAGTAGGCTCTGTAGTGGTAGGAATGCTCTTTTTCAAAGAACCTATAACTCTCTGGCGTGTAGTGTTTCTGGTTACCCTAATCAGCTCCATTATCGGGCTGAAACTGACAAATTAGCCATTGTTAATTGTTAATTGATTTTATGATATTACACTCTCAAATTATAGGAGAAGGAACTCCCTTCGTGATTTTACACGGATTTTTAGGAATGTCCGATAATTGGCGTTCCTTAGCGCTTAAATATGCCGAAGCAGGTTTCCAACTGCATTTGTTAGACCAACGCAATCACGGGCGCAGCTTCCACAGCGATGATTTTAGCTATCCGCTAATGGTACAAGATTTACTACAATATGCTGAAGCTCATCAGTTGGAGGCTTTTCATTTAATGGGACACTCTATGGGGGGCAAAACAGCAATGCTCTTTGCTACTGAATATCCCGAAAAGGTACTCTCACTCATCGTCGCCGATATGGCACCTAAATATTTTCCACCTCATCACGAACAAATATTACGAGGATTAGCATCTCTTGATTTTAACAAAATTACCTCGCGTGTAGAGGCTGATAAAGCACTTGCTGCCTATGTGAGTGATATAGGCACCCGTCAGTTCTTACTTAAAAATCTCTATTGGGAAACCCCAGGGCATTTAGGTTTACGCCTGAATCTTCCGGCGCTTATTGCCAACGAGAGTGAGATAGGTGCTGAACTGCCTGATAGCAATGTGTACAATGGTAAAACGCTTTTTCTCAAAGGCGAGTATTCTGAATATGTAATGCCTGAAGACGAAACACTTATATATACTCATTTTCCTCACGCTATTATAGAGACCGTGAGCAAAGCAGGACATTGGTTACACGCCCAAAATCCTAATGAATTTTACGATAAAACGATACATTTTCTATGCAATTCCTAAAGTTTTTTATAAGCCTGATGATTTCGGCAACGCTTATATTTTTGTTGTGTGTGTTGAATGTAGGAGCTACTATTGAGGGTTATCTCACAGCGGTACTTGCTGCCTTTGTACTCTCTTGCCTGAACGGCTATGTGCGTCCGTTATTAGAGTACATACTGATGCCTGTTGCCGAACTCACTTTTGGACTTACAATGTTTCTGAACAATACCCTAATGGTACTCCTTGCTTCCCTAATTGTAGGAGGTTTTAAAGTATATGGTTTTTTGGGAGCTTTGCTGTTTAGCACTTGTTTATCACTTGCACAAACCATTACAATCACTCCTTTTGAACAAGCAATGGCAAATAAGAAGAGAGAAAATTAAAACTTTTAGTAAAACACTGAGAAAGGGAAATATCATTGCAGTAAGCAAAAGGTAGAAGATGTGTTTTGCAATTAAAAGAAACAACAATCTAAAAAGGAAAGGCTGTCCTTAAAAGTTTAATTTAAACTTTTTGGGCAGCCTTTTTTTAAGAGAAAAACTTATTAACTTTTGCTTATTCACTTTTCTTTTTCAAGTTTTCTACAACTTGAGCTGAAGCGGTGAAAGACGTAATCATATTGTTGAGCATTTCGCTACCTGCTTCGGGAGAGTTAGGCAACAAAATGAGGTTGCTTTTGGTTTGCTGACCGACAGCTTGTAGTGTGTCATAATGTTGTGTAACAACGATAAGTGCAGAGGCTTCTTGTGAGCTAACCCCTACTTTTTGGAGTACATCAACGCTTTCTACCAATCCGCGTGCTATTTCGCGGCGCTGGTCGGCGATACCTTGACCTTGGAGGCGTTTGCTTTCGGCTTCAGCTTTAGCTTTTTCGACGATGAGGATACGTTGAGCATCACCTTCGTATTGAGCGGCTACTTTTTCACGTTCGGCGGCGTTGATACGGTTCATCGCTGCTTTTACTTGGGCATCGGGGTCGATATCGGTAACCAAGGTTTTGATGATGTCGTAACCGTAAGTTTCCATAGACTCTTGAACTTCGCGTTTTACAGCGATAGCGATATCGTCTTTCTTAACGAATACATCGTCTAATTTCATTTTAGGTACTTCGGCACGAACTACATCGAACACATAGCTGGTAATCTGGTCGTGAGGGTATTCGAGTTTGTAGATGGCATCGTACACCTTTTCTTTGATAACGACAAATTGTACCGACACTTTGATTTTTACGAATACATCGTCTAAAGTTTTGGTTTCTACAATCACATCAAGCTGCTGGATTTTAAGGCTGATGCGTGCCGCTACTTTATCGATGATAGGTATTTTCATTTGTAAACCCGAATGGCGAATGCTTTCGAATTTACCAAAACGCTCTATTGATACCGCTGTTTGTTGGCGTACGGTGAAGAAAGTAGAGAGTAAAAAAATCAATCCAAAAAAGATGATAATGTAAAAAAAGTAAGGCATAATAAATAAAATATTTTAGGTTGTTATACGGCACAAAGATACGAATTAATTAGCAAATTAGCAAATTAGTAGATTAGCAAATTAGTAGATTAGCAAATTTGTTATTTTTTAATTGAAGTGTACCATTCTTCACCTGTAAGGTCGTATATTTTTTGGATTTTGTAGAGGAACTCTTCAAAATCGAGATTGAGGTCTATGAGATTACCCGATTTTATATCAAACACCCAACCGTGCACAGCAGGGAATTTGTTTTTTAGGTAACTTTCCTGTACGACAGCCATTTTGGTTACGTTGAAGCATTGTTCTTCGACGTTGAGTTCTACCAATCGGCGGTAACGCTGGTCGATATCGGTAATGGCATCGAGTTCAGCGTGATGTAAGCGATATACATCGCGGATGGTTCGCAACCAAGGGTTTAGCAAGCCGTAGTCCTTGGCTTGCATAGCCGCTTTTACGCCTCCGCAATCGTAGTGTCCACACACGACGATATGTTTTACTTGCAGGTGTTCTACGGCGTATTGAATGACAGCAGTAGAGCTCATATCGAGGGTGTTTACCACATTGGCGATATTGCGGTGTACGAATACTTTGCCGGGACCGACACCCATTAGTTCTTCGGTGGCTACACGGCTATCGGAACAACCGATGTAGAGATAATCGGGGGTTTGGTCTTCAGCGAGTTTTTCAAAGAAATGAGGGTCGCTTTCTTTGCGGCGTTTTACCCATTCGCGGTTGTTTTCGAATATTTTTTTATATGTAGGCATAAGTTAGGTAACAGGTAATAGGTAATAGGTAATAGGTGATAGGTTGTGGAGGCAAAGGTAAGAATAATTTGTTAATTAGTTAGCTTAAGAATCAGAAATTTAGCATAAATCACGGGCGATGAGGCGTGACACTCCTTGTTTTTTAGCAGCTTCATCTCCCCGTAGTCCGTGGAGGTATACTCCTAAACAAGCGGCTTTTATAGCACTATAGCCCTGAGCGAGCAAGCTGGTGAGCATACCGGTGAGCACATCGCCACTGCCTGCTGTTGCCATTCCGGCATTGCCGGTGCTATTCACCCAATAATGCTCGCCATTGGTAATCATTGTGTAAGCTCCTTTGATAAGGAGGAGTACTTTGTGCTCTTTGGCAAAATCTTTAGCTTTGGCAAGTTTGTGCAAGTCGTCGTCCCATTTGCCTATCAGGCGTTCTAACTCTTTAGGATGGGGGGTGAGGATTGTATTTTTGGGCAACAAAGCTACTTTTTCGGAGTGTTGAGAGAGAATGTTCAGCGCATCGGCATCGAGGACAAAAGGCGTATCGGGGTATTGTTGCAACAGACTGAAGAGCGCATTAGCCGTATCGGGGTGAGTGCCCCAACCCACGCCTACACCTATAGCCGAGGGTGCAAAAGGAATTTCCATAGCCCTGTAGTGCTTAGCCTCGTCGCAGGTGAGTACCATAGCCTCGGGCAAGGCAGTTTGTAGTACTGTATAGCCACATTCGGGGATAGCCACCGTGAGTAACCCTACGCCTGTGCGCAAGGCAGCTGTACCGCTGAGCACTACAGCCCCCATTTTGCCATAACTACCACCTATAAGCAACGCGTGACCGTAAGTACCTTTGTGTGAGAATTTTGGTCGTTTGTGTTGCAATTGCAGTATATCGGGTTCGAGGTAGTAGTAATCGGGTTGCAAGGTGTTTAGGAAGTAGGGGTCTAAACCTATATCAAGCACTTCCCAATGAGGGATGTATTTTCCTGTGGAAGGTAGTAAAAAGGGTAGTTTAGGAGTTTGGAAGGTGAGCAGCTGGTGAGGGTGTACCCAAATTTCCTCGGGTGAAGGAATGCGGTCGGTAGGGAGCCCTGAGGGCATATCTACACTTATGATATAGCTATTGGAATCGTTGAGTTTTTGGAATAGCTGTTGCAGCCAAATAGGGACTGGGCGGGAGAGCCCAATGCCAAAAACAGCATCGATTACCACCTTTTCAAAGCAGATTTGAGAGGCTTGTTCGGCTTGTATTTCGGTTATGGTAATACCTTGTTCTTCTAAGAGTGTTTTGTTCTGCTGGCAATCGGAGGAGAGGTGGTCGCTAAAGCACAATAAATAAGTAGTTACGTGCCAACCATCGGCAGAGAGCATACGCGCTAAGGCAAGTCCGTCGCCACCGTTGTTACCTGTGCCGGCTAATACAGTAAAAGTTTCCTTTTTAGAGCAGTGTTGTTTTATCCAATCGAAAAGTTTTGTAGCAGCGCGTTCCATCAGTTGCCAAGAGGAGATATTTTGGGCAATGAGGGTTTGGGCATCGGCATCACGTAGTTGTTGAGAGCTAAGGATTTTCATTTTTTAGGTAAGAGGTGTTTTTATTGTCGGTTTTTGTTGGGAGGAAAGACTCTGAAGTATCAGAATTTCTCCCATAATTAATAATTAATGTGAGTTGGTCGTAAGTAAAAATTTAATAATCAATTAGTTGACTTTGTCAAAGTCCTTAGACTTTGACAAAGTTTGCGGTGCAAAGGCGATTTTGAGATTTTTTGTAATCTCTTGTGGAGAATACTCTTAGGTTTTATCTAATTAAAAGTCCCAAACCTGCTCCTATGAAATATTGTGGTTCGTCTTGCCATAATGTACGTCCACTACTAATGTCTAACTGTAGAGTAGGGGTGAGGAGATAGGCAAAACCTGCATTGATATTATGCTCAGGAGCACGTGTGCCATTATAAGAGGCGTAATATTCAACAAAGCCCCATAGCTTATTGTTGGGAGCATAATTGATTTGGGCGGTAACATCCAAATTTTCAAATTGCCCAGAACTACGAGTGCCATAAGCTAATGAAAGCTGGTCGGTAAGAGAGCTTTCGAAAGCTAAACAAGCGTCGAAAGTATAAGTCTTAGCGTCTGTTTTGCTGTATTGCCCGTAACCAATGAGCCCTACTGAGGGGATATAACGCTGTTCCGATTCGTATAAACGCTGTTTTACGCTGAAGGTAGTACTGCTAAAATCGGGGGTACGGAGGTCGAAATCGCCTTCTAAGCGGATTTCGGTGTTTGAGATAAGTCCGTAACGCAACATTAGATTCGCACTGCTATCTTCTTTGCTGAAAACATATCCATTTTCTATTTGAAACTGACCTTTGGGTAGTGTGTACACTCCTTCACTTTGGTCGGGGCGATCGGTATTGATGTTTTCATCGTTTTGAGCAATAGCCAAAGAACTGCAACACAAGTACAAAAGGAGTAAAAAAAGGTTATTCTTCAATTTTCTCATATAGGAAATTATTAAAAGGGAAGCGGGTGATGTGTATCTCCTTCACTTTTTCGTACACTACCTCACGGAATTCTTCGAGATTGTTTTTATTGAGTGCCGAAATAAACAGAACATCACGCCCCATTCGCTGCATCCAAGTTTGTTTCCATTCTTCAAGGGTGAAGTGTTTTTTAGTGCGCTCGGTAGCCAAATCGTCTTCGGCAATTTCTTCATTAGTATACGCATCAATCTTGTTGAATACCATAATGGTGGGCTTATCGGCGCTGTGAATTTCGGCTAATATTTGATTTACTGATTGGATATGTTCCTCAAAATTAGGGTGCGAAATATCTACTACGTGCAAGAGCAAATCGGCTTCACGTACCTCGTCGAGGGTACTTTTGAACGATTCAATAAGCTGTGTAGGTAGTTTGCGAATGAACCCTACGGTATCGCTGAGCAAGAAAGGTAGGTTTTCAATCACGACCTTGCGCACAGTGGTATCGAGGGTAGCAAAGAGCTTGTTTTCGGCAAAGACTTCGCTTTTGCTAATCACATTCATTAGGGTAGATTTGCCCACATTGGTATAACCGATGAGTGCCACACGTACTAATGCTCCGCGGTTGCTGCGCTGGGTTGCCATTTGTTTATCGATAGCGGTGAGTTTCTTTTTGAGCAGGGCAATACGGTCGCGCACAATACGGCGGTCGGTTTCGATTTCGGTTTCACCAGGGCCACGCATCCCAATACCGCCACGCTGACGTTCGAGGTGCGTCCATAGTCCCGTAAGGCGCGGTAAGAGGTATTCGTATTGTGCCAATTCGACTTGTGTGCGCGAGTAGCTGGTTTGGGCGCGCTGGGCGAAGATATCGAGAATAAGCCCTGTACGGTCTAATATTTTAGCTTTGAGAATGCGCTCGATGTTTTTCTGTTGGGCAGGTGTAAGCTCATCGTCGAAGATGACAGTACCTACCTCATTTTCCTCAACAAATTGCTGTACTTCTTCCATTTTACCGGTGCCGATGAAGGTTTTAGGGTTAGGTACATCAAGCTTTTGGGTGAAGCGTTTGAGCACTTCACCTCCAGCGGTATAGGTAAGAAATTCGAGTTCGTCGAGGTATTCTTTAGATTTTTCTTCTGTTTGTAATTGATTGATAATCCCTACGAGTACAACTTTCTCGTAAGTAAGATTGATTTGTTCTAACATTTGTTAATCCCATTTATTGCGAGTAGAAAGAGCGTATTTGCCCCCTCCAGTAAAGAGTAAAGCTAAGGCCCCTAAGAAGAATAAGGCGGGCAATTCGGGAACCCAACCACCGTGAGGGTTAAGGGCGGTAAGTGAATCAGAATAGGCTAAATAGAGTGTAGCCAGTCCGTTGAGGAACATCACAAGAGCTCCTAAACGCGAACGGAATCCCAAAACGATGAGTAGGGGCGCCACAATTTCGCCCACGAATACGCCATAGGCTATAAAAGTGGGAAGACCTTTAGCTTCTAAAGCGCTTTGAACAAAAGCAAAGGCATCGGGGTGCAATAGTTTGTTGATGCCGTGAGGAAGCATAAGCAAGCCTATGGTGAGGCGGAGGACGAGTAGTCCTAAATCTCTGTTTTTCATAAAATGGAGGTATTTTTAAGTTTATGGGGCAAAGATAGTAAAAAATTACGAGTTACGAATTACGAATTACGAAGTTGTAGCACGACGGGCGATAAAGTATAGTGACGAATTACGAGTTACGAATGACGAAAAGAGGGGGGCAAAAATTCTATATTGAGGGGGCGTTTGCAAAACGCCCCTACAATGTGACTAAAAGTGATTGATTATCAGAATAATTAACTTTAATCAACTTTGGCAAAGTTTCTTGCTTGTGCGGCTCGCACCTTTGGCAAAGTATAGGGATAAAAAAACTGCCCGCGGGGATGGGGCAGTTTTGTATGGAGTGGAAAAGGGGATTAATATTCGTATTCTTTAATTTCTTCTAGCTTACCTTCACTATTATATTCCTTTATAGTTTTAGGATAACCCTCTGGAGTATATTCATACTCATAACGATAAGTAGTTTTGTGAGTGTTGGTTTGTCCATTATATGAATATGTATAGGTTCTTTCCTTAGAGATAATATTATTTTTGCAAAAGTCGCTTTCATCATAAGTTTCTGGTTCGAGCGTTAAAGTATTCAAAGAATGAAGAGTCTTAGCATTGTCGTATTTAAAATTGGTTATAGTAGTACTTCCTTGAGGATGAGTTTCTTCTTTTGTTATAACATTACCATTAGAAAGAATATAGATGATTTTAGAATTTTTTATAGTGCTGGTTATTACGGCTTCTTGTGCATTCACATAATACTCTTTGATATTCACAGTAATGTTTGCATTAGTGTAATTGAAAGTATGAGTTTCATAACGTTTTTCCCCATTATTTAAACTTCCTTTATAGGTAAATTGTTTTAGTTTACCATTCTCGTATTTGTACTCTATAGTCCCATTCCCATTAAGTTTCATAGGGTAGGTAATTTCTTTTCGCTCTAAATTACCACTGCCGTCATAGAAGAAAGTTTCTGTTTTGTTCTCTCTGTCGATAGAGCCGTCTTCTTGAGCTTCTTTTCTTTCTTGGATACGCCCTTGAGCATCATATTTAAGAGTAGTGATTTGGGTAGAGCCAGTTTGTACTCCGTTAATGAGTTCTCTCTCAGAGAAAGAGGTTATTTTTCCATTTTCATAGTGAGCTATAACTTCATAGGTGTGTTTTCCGTCTGGCTCAAAGGAAATCATTCGTTCAACTTTCATTGTAGGGGTTTGTGTGGTGCTTGTAACAGTAGTTGAGGTAGTACCACCATTACCATTGTTTCCACCGCCGTTATTGTTGTTATCATCATCGTTTTTGCTACAAGCGGCTAATGTAGCGATAGCCAAAAGGCTTACTAAAAAATGCTTCATAATGCTATAAGATTTATAATTATGCGGCAAAGATAGTAAAAAATTACGAAGTCGTAGCACGACGGGCAATTAAAAAAACTGTTCCAAAAATTCTATATTGAGGGGGCGTTTGCAAAACGCCCCTACAATGTGACTAAAAGTAA
This sequence comes from Capnocytophaga genosp. AHN8471, assembly GCF_016806945.1. Taxonomy (NCBI): domain Bacteria; kingdom Pseudomonadati; phylum Bacteroidota; class Flavobacteriia; order Flavobacteriales; family Flavobacteriaceae; genus Capnocytophaga; species Capnocytophaga genosp. AHN8471. The sequence continues at coordinate 143,648 of NZ_JAESPJ010000006.1, read as the reverse complement.
TTGATTATCAAGTTTATAGAATATTTCAAAGTTTCTTACCTTTGCAGCTCGCATCTTTGGCAAAGTGTAGAGATAAAAAAACTGCCCACGGTATGGGGCAGTTTTGTATGGAGTGGGAAAGGGGATTAATATTCGTATTCAATAGTGCTATTAAATTCTCTTACGCCGTTTTCTTCTGTATACAGTTTTACTATCGTTGGGTAGCCATCAGCATTATAAGTGTGCTCACTAGTGCGAATAAAAACAATTTTTCTGCTGCCTGATTTCTCTGTATAGTTATATTTTTCTTTTATAACATTGTTTTTTCCATTATAGGCTTCAAGAGTTTTTGTAGGGTCAGGATTGAATATTCCGATCATCTCATAACGAGGGTTGTGCTTGGTGTCATAAGTATAATCTCTTGTAGTGGTAGAATATTCAGTTTCTTCTACTTTTTTCACTACATTACCTCCAGAAAGGGTATAAGTTATAGTTTGAGTACCGTTAGAAGAAACAGTGTTAGTTACTACCACACCATTAAGGTCTTTTTCATATCCAGTTTTTACTTCAATTACTGTATTGCCATTGTGGGTGAATTGTCTCTCGGTATAACGTGTGCCACTTTGGGTGCCACCACTTTTAAGATAAATAGTGGTAGGATAGCTTTTTAATACAGTAGTAAGCTGATTATTTGTGTAAGAATACTCATACGTGGTAGTATAGTCATTTCTTTCTCGTTTTTCAGTTGAACGAGAAAGCTTTCCATTTTCATAAAAGTAGTTGTTTTCCTCGAAGTTTTTCCTTCCAGCATTTTCTGTTTTTACTTTTTTTACTAAATTACCTTCGTAGTGAATAGTAGTAACTTGAGTAGTACCGGTTTGTACGCCATCTTTGTAATAAGAGGAATGTTGTGAAATAGGTCGTCCTCCTTGAAAAGTAAAGGTTATCACCTCTTCAAGATTTCCATTTTTGTTTTTTGCTGTAATTTTCTTAACCAGATGGTTTGCTGAATCACTGCCATTGTCGTCGTTTTTGCCACATCCTATAAGTGTAGCCACTGCCAAAAGGCTGAATAAAATTTTCTTCATAATGCTATAAGTATTTAAATTTTGGGGCAAAGATAGTAAAAAATTACGAGTTACGAATGACAAGAGACGAATTACGAGTTACGAATGACGAAAAGAGGGGGGCAAAAATTCTATATTGAGGGGGCATTTGCAAAACGCCCCTACAATGTGACTAAAAGTGATTGATTATCAGATTTATAGAATATGCCAAAGTTTTTTGCCTGTGCGGCTCGCACCTTTGGCAAAGTGTAGGGATAAAAAAACTGCCCGCGGAGATGGGGCAGTTTTGTATGGAGTGGAAAAGGGGATTAATATTCGTATTCTTTAGTGCCTTGAAACTCTCTTGCACCATTTCCTTTTTCCTTATATTTTTTTACTACGGTTGGGTAACCATTAGCATTATAAGTGTACTCAAAGATGCTAAGAGTTTCGTTTTTTGTGCCATTGTGCTCACGAGTATTTTTATAAGTTAAGATATTGTTCTTCCCATTATCAACTTCAAGAAAATTTGTCGGGTCTGGATCTACAAAATTAGTTATATAGTGTAATGGATTAGACTTAGTATCATAAGTGTATTCTTCTACAGAGTTAGAATAAGAATTTTCTTCTACTTCCTTCACAACATTTCCACCAGAAAGAGTATAAGTTATAGTGTTAGTGCCATAAGAAGTATCAGTTACCACTGCACCATTAAGGTCTTTTTCATATTGAGTTGTTACTTCAATTACTGTATTACCTCTGTAGGTAAATTGTCTTTCTTCATAATAAGTACCACTTTGGACATTTCCATTTACATAAATAGTAGTAGGACGGCTTTTCAATACATTGGTAAGCTGATTTCCTGCATAAGAATACTGATACGTAGTAGTATAGTTATTCCTTTCATACTTCTCTGTTTTAGTAGCTACCTTTCCATCTTTATACGTGAAGTTTTGCTCAGAGTTATCTCTTCTTGCATTTTCTACTTTTATCCGTTTAACGAAATTTCCTTCATAACTGATATTGGTAATAACAGTAGTACCTGTCTGCACACCATTCTCGTAATTAGCTTCAGAAAATGACACAGGGCGTCCTCCCTGATAAGTAAGTGTTATTACCTCTTTGAGGTTTCCATCCTCGTCTTTTTCAGTAATTTTCTTAACCAGAAGGTTTGCTGAATCACTGCCATTGTCGTCGTTTTTGCCACATCCTATAAGTGTAGCCACTGCCAAAAGGCTGAATAAAATTTTCTTCATAATGCTATAAGTATTTAAATTTTGGGGCAAAGATAGTAAAAAATTACGAAGTCGTAGCACGACGGGCAATTAAAAAAACTGTTCCAAAAATTCTATATTGAGGGGGCGTTTGCAAAACGCCTCTACAAAATGATTAAAAGTGATTGATTATCAGATTTATAGAATATGTTAAAGTTTTTTGTCTGTGCGGCTCGCTCTTTTGGCAAAGTATAGGGATAAAAAAACTGCCCGCGGGGTGTGCGGGCAGTTTTGTATGGAGAGGAAAGGGGATTAATATTCGTATTCTTTAGTGCCTTGAAACTCTCTTGTGCCGTTTTCTACTTTATATTGCTTTACCACCGTTGGGTAGCCATCAGCATTATAAGTGTACTCAAAGGTGCTAAGAGTTTCGTCTTTTGTGCCATTATGCTCGTGAGTATTTTTATAGGTTAAGATATTATTCTTCCCACTATCAGGGTCAAGAAAACTTGTAGGGTCAGGCTCTACAAAATGAATCTTATAGTGTAATGGATTGCGCTTAGTATCATAAGTGTATTCATTTATAGAATTAGGATCTGATTCTACCACTTTCATTACATTTCCGTCAGAAAGAGTATAAGTTGTAGTATCAGTGCCATAAGAATAAGAAGTATTAGTCACTACTGCACCATTGAGGTCTTTTTCATATTGGGTTGTTACTACAATTACCGTATTGCCACTATAGGTAAATTGTTTTTCTCTATAATAAGTACCACTTTGGACATTTCCATTTACATAAATAGTAGTAGGGTGGCTTCGCAAAACACTTTTAAGTTGATTACCTATATAAGAATACTGATATGTGTAAGTACGGTAGTCACTTTCATACTTTTCTGTTTTAGTAGCTACCTTTCCATTTTCATACGTAAAGTTTTGCACATAGTTATCTCTTCCTGCATTTTCTACTTTTATCCGTTTAACAAAATTTCCTTCATAACTGATATTGGTAATAACAGTAGTACCTGTCTGCACACCATTCTCGTAATTAGCTTCAGAAAATGACACAGGACGTCCTCCCTCATAAGTAAGTGTTATTACCCCTTCGAGGTTTCCATCCTCGTCCTTGGTAGTAATTTTCTTAACCAGAAGGTTTGCTGAATCACTGCCATTGTCGTCGTTTTTGCCACATCCTATAAGTGTAGCCACTGCCAAAAGGCTGAATAAAATTTTCTTCATAATGCTATAAGTATTTAAATTTTGGGGCAAAGATAGTAAAAAATTACGAAGTCGTAGCACGACGGGCAATTAAAAAACTGTTCCAAAAATTCTATATTGTAGGGGCGTTTGCAAAACGCCCCTACAATGTAACTAAAAGTAATTGATTATCAGATTTATAGAATATGTCAAAGTTTTTTGCCTGAGCGGCTCGCTCCTTATTTTCTCATTACCTCTACCCATTTGCCATTGGTGCGGGTGTTGTAGCGGTTGCTGTACATCGCTTCGGCATAAGTGCCAGGCAGATAGTACTTGCCCGCATACGAGGCGTTGAGTTTGAGCTTGATATACTTGGTTTGCTTAGCTTTGAGTGACAGATAGAAATTCGCGCGGTCGTCGCGGAAATCAGCGTAGTCTATATTGCTATTGTTGCTGCCTTCATCGTAATCGGTAAAGCGGGTATTTACAATTTCCCAACCCGAAGGGATGATTTGAGTGAGCGCTACATTCTCTACCGCCTCACCAGTGAGGTTGGTAATCTCGATTGTGGCTACAAACTGAGTGCTTTGGCGCAAATTGGTCACATCAAGCGTGTGTCCGTTGCTATCGCGGTAGGTAGTATTAAGTGCTAATCCGTTTTGCATAGCCAACTCTTTGCCTACAGGTAGTATACCGCTGGTGATGAGTCGTACATAGAGGGTTTGGTTGCCGTTGTTCTTCACTTGTAAGCTCTCGTTGCCTTTAGCAGCAAGGGTTTTCTGTAGCATAGGCTCGGTAGCTTTTAGATTTTCGGTTTTACCACTGAGGGTATAGCTAGCATTGATGCTTCTACCGCTCTTATTTTTCTGTATGTATTTGGCCATTGCGTAGAGGGCATAAGCAGTGGTTTGGGTGCTAAGCCAATCGTTAGTAGAGAGTTTTTCGGCTATCTCTAATGCCCATCGTCCTGCATCTTCTTTTCTGCCGATGAGCAAAGCGGTTTCCATTGCCATTGCCTTGTTGCGGAGTACAGAACCGTAATAACTATTGGCATCATCGTCGATAGCAGTGGTTTGGAACAATTTTTCGGCAGTTTGTTTTTGTCCGGCAAGGGCGTAGGCAGCTGCCAAAGTGCGTTTAGCATTAGGGGTGAGCTCGTTGAGTTCACGCAAGCGGTTCATAGCGCCTATGTTAGGATTTCCGGCGAGTGCCAAAGTATAGAGGCGATAAGCTTGGGCAAAATCGTTTTGGTATTTACCCTCATAACGCCATTGGCGCGCTTCACTATTCTGATAGTTGAGCCAGCTCTGTTTGCTACCCGATGGCAACACATAGCCTTTTTTCTCGGCTTCTACAAAAAACTGACCTATATACGAAGTTACCCAATCATCGGCGTAACGACCTCCTTTCCAATAGGTAAAGCCACCGTTAGAAAGTTGGTTCTCGTGCAATTTGCTGATGGCTGCACTCACATTGCGGTTCACCTCGTCGGCTTTTTCTTTAGAAAGGGTTACAAAGTCACTGAGGAATAATTGAGGGAATGCCCCTGAAGTAACTTGTTCGCCACAGCCGTGTGGATAGGCAATAAGATAACCCAAACGCTGAGTGAGATTTACCCCTGGGAAGCTGGAAATTTCCAACACTGTTTTCGCTTTTTCGCCAAAGAGATTAATGTTGAGAGAATGTGACTGTCCGCCTTGCAATACGGCGTTTTGTACTACATAAGTAACAGGGTTAGGGTTGTACACATCCATTTCTACCTCATAAGTAGATTTTTCTTTACCTGAAGTAGCGGTGATTTTCACTTTGGCAATACCTGTTTGAGCAGTGGTTTCGAGTTCAAAATAAGCCATTTTCTCTCCAGTGCTATCAAAGTGTAGCTGCTGGTGGCGGTTGCTGGTAACTTTAAACAAACCATTGGTTTCTACCTGCAAGGCAACATCTTTCACTTGTTTTTCCATAGCAAAAACGGTTACCGGCAATACGATTTTCTCGTTAGGCACAGCTTTGCGAGGCAAGGAACCTAAAATTGATAGCGGACTTACCACAGGTATATCTTTTTTCTCGGCACTACCAAAAGCATTGGCGGCTACATTGCTGGCGACTACCATCACACGAGCAGAGCCCATATAATTAGGAATTTTCACAGTATGAGCGTTGGTAGCTCCTTTCTTGAGTTCAAACGGGCCGCGGAAGATAACAAAAGGTTTGAATCGGTTTGCTTTTTGAGCATCGGCGCCGCCTAAATCCTCGTCACCTCCTATGCTAAACGCCTGATTGATAGTTCCTCCATAGGCACCAATCACATCGTCGTACACGTCCCAAGTTTTTACTCCTAAAGCCGTTTTGCTAAAGAAAGTATTCCAAGGGTTTGGTGTTTTGAAGCGGGTGAGATTCAATAGCCCGTCCTCCACAATTGCCACGGTATAGGTCATCGGTTTACCCGATTTCTCACTTACCTTGATGCTTACTTTTTGGTTAGGAGTCAATCGGTCGGGCATTTGGATTACAGGGTTGAGCACTGTGTTTTTATCTACTACTTTCACGGGAACAACTCCGTACAAGCGAATAGGCGCATCGTTGAGCGTTTTGTTGTGCGGCTGCAAGAGGGTAACGTAGAAATACACGTTAGGCGACATCTTATTGGTGATAGGCACCTCAAAAGTAGTCTCTTTGTTAGCAGTTTCTACCCAATAAGTTTCGAGTACATCGTTGCCATTTTCTACCGAAATAAGCGCACGTCCGCCTTTATCGGAAGGGAAAGTGATTTTGGCTTTTTCGCCTACATTGTATTCTTTTTTGTTAGTACCTAAGGCGAGCATCACCGCTTCACTACCTTCACTGCCACGTGATTTGCCAGTCCAGTCACCCCAATCAAAATAAACAGTAGTACCGCACTTATGACCGCTTTGGTTATCGCTGAGCATAATAAAATAGCGACCCCAGTCGGCATCAGGGATATTGAGGGTAAATCGCCCTTTACCGTTGTTATCGGTGGTGAGATAGTCGGTTTTGTAAATAGCATTACTGCTGCTGCTGTTGTAGGTAGAGATGTTTTGGTTAGAAGCGTCCCACCACCAGTTCCAACCTACTTTATAAACAGTAACTGCTACGGTTCTGTTGCCCAGCGGCTGTCCGTTTTCACTGAGCACTACAGCATCGAAAGTATGGTTTTGCTGGGTGTTGTAGTAGTCGTATTTGTTAGTTTCGGGCAAACGCAAACCCACATACTCACTATAAGGAGAGAAAGAGGCGGTACTCACATCGGTGCTGAAGTCACCACCGCTTTCGTTAGCTTGGGTGAGGAAGTTCACCTTTAGCATACCAGGAGCTTCTAAGTCGTTCGTTCTGAAGTAGAAATTAGCATTACCATTGCTATCGGTTTGTCCTTCATACACGTTCATTTCTTCGCTCTCAAACTGGTAAGCACGGTTGTTGAACACGTATTTTTCATAGCCTTTAAAAGCGGTTTCTAAGGGGTAGAATTTTGCTTTTACATTTACCCCCGTATTGCCCGCAGGACTACCGTGTAACCACAATACTTGCAAGTGCACATTCTCTCCATTACCGCTGATGAGTTTCCCGCTGAGGCTATTCTCTATCTTGAGGCGGTTAGGTTTGATAGTTTCTATTTTGATGCGTTTGCTAAACTTGGCAGCTCCTGCCGAAATAGCAACACTCCAATTGCCTGTAGGAGCATCGGCATTGGTTTTCAATCCAAAAACATATTGATTGGTAGGGTTACTGGTTTGCATACGTTCGGCAATCACCTTGCCATAAGGGTCGGTAAAGCGGAGTTTGATAGGTAATTTTTCAGGATTTTTTTGAGCAAAATCGTTTAAAATGAAACCGACATAAATGCTGTCACCAGGGCGCCACACGCCGCGCTCAGTATAAATAAAGCCATTGAGTCCTTTCTGCAAGCGCATACCATCTACATCGTATTTGCTCACCGATTGGGGAGCGCCGTCGTCTAACTTCACATAAGTAGTAAACTTATCTTTTTTTACTTTTGCAAAATAAGCGCGGCTGCTGAGGTTTAAGCGCAACATTCCCTTGCTATCGGTTTTGCCTTCTTGTATTTTCTGTTGTTGGTAGCTAAACACCTCTACTACAGCTCCATCTACGGGTTTGGTAGTGAGCAAATCGTTTACTATGATGGTAAAACTATTGGTTTGACCTTTCTTCACTATTACCCCGAGATCGCTGGCGAGCACATTGGTGCCCACTGTTCTGCCGTAGTAATAATCGTCTTTGCAAGGGCTATCCTCATCTTCTTCCCAGTAGAATTCTTCGTCGTAATCGTAGTAATATTGTGCGTAGTTCACATCGTCGTCATTCAGAGGTTTTTCTTCAAATGAAAGGTCGAGAGGTTCTTCGTTTTTAGAACCACAAGCGTAGAGTGAATAGTTTTTGGTCATCCCTAATTCCACGCGGTAAATAGCTCCTGGTTCGGGGGTGATTACCGATGCTAAATCTAAGGAATAGGTGTTCCACTCATTGAGCGGATAGAGCGCTCCATCATTCAATTTTAATACTTTACGTGCAATAGGCTTACCCACGCGCTGTATATAGGAGCCTCCACCTAAATCGTTATCTTGCAAAAATTGAAAGATATTGTTCTCAAAAATGCGGTATACAGTAACATTCACCGCTCGCAAGTTGATAGTTTGAAAGTTAATTTTCAAATTTTGCGAGCTCGGCAGTATGGTGCCGCTTTTGAGGAAGCGAATATCGGGTTTTTGTTGTAAGAATTTGATATTAAAAGTCGCTTCTTTTTCCAAGCGATCGCCATAGATATTCTTGATGCCTTTGGAAACATGCACCTTGTAATCACCTTCTTTTTGTTCCTCGCGGAATACTTTCACCACGTTACCATTTACACTGTATTTCAGTGCGGTATCGGTATTGCTAAGGCTGATGAGCCCTGTAAAATCTTGTTCTTTTTCTAATGGGTCGGAAAAGTTTACACTAAACGATTGGTTGGCGCCATCGGTGCGGGCATTTAGCGCTTTGAAGATTCCTTTTTGTGGAATAGTAAAGGAGAAAGGAATGAGGTTTTCCTGAGGAACATCCTTAGTATCCCATTTAATTTCAAGTGTTTGCTCTTTATCAATACGCGGGATACTATCAAAAATAATCACAAACTTGTTGTTAGTGCCTTGTGATTGGAATTTTACGGCTACTTTTTTGCCGTTGAGGTTGGCTTTGAGCACATCTTTTACGGTTTCGTAGGAAATTTGGTCGTTAGCCAAAAGCTCGGCATTGAGGAAGTATAAATTTTTGTTGTAGGACTGCAAGTCGCCCGATTTTACTCTAAAAGCCTGTTCTAAAGTCTTTACAGTAAAGTTGAAGAGTTCGAGTTCTTTTTTAGGAACATCAAAAAGTTTCTTTACATTGAAAGAAATCTGATATTCAGTGTTTTGAGATAAAGGTTTATTGGGCACAAAGGCGATTTGCGACGGACTTTGGCACACCACTTTCCCTTCTACTTTAGGTGAAATTTCAAACAGATGGAGGTCGTTTATCTTGTCCATCTTTTCTTGAGATAGCGGTTCATTCAGTAGTATTTTAATCCCTGAATGGGCAGAAATCACCCCAGAGGTATACCCCGAAATATAATCTTTAAAAGCCAGCGGATCGCTGTTGAAATTGGCGTTTTTCTTACAAGCAACTGCTAATAATAATGCTAAGAGTACAAAGACTATTTTTTTCATAGTTCAATAACAATTGATTTTCAAGCGACAAAAATAGTAATAATTTTGTTAATTAACAAATTTGCCAATCTGCTAATTTGCTAATTTGTTAATTATTTGTACTTTTGCACTTCAAACTTTACCAAAGTTGAAAATGCAAATCTGATGATGATTAACAATACTAAGAAAATGACAAAAAAACTCCTCCTTTTCGCCTCTTTGCTGCTAATGGTAGCCTGTGGCGACAAAAAAGAAAAGGAAATTGCCGCTATACCAATGTCCTTTGAGATGGTGCGCTTGGATTCACTATTTGTAAAAACTCCTGATGCACAGTTCCCTGCCTTGCGCCATCAATATCCTTATTTTTTCACTCCCAGCATTAGCGATAGTGAATGGGTGGAAATCAAAAACAAACCCATTTTCCCCGATTTGCCAGAATTTGCAAATATCTATTACCACACCTTATATAGCGAAGTAGAAAAACAATTAGGTGATTTATCAACCGAAAAGAAAGAACTAAAAAGTTTGTTTCAACATATCAAGTACTATTTTCCTAAATTTCAAGCGCCTAAGGTCATCACCCTCCTCAGTAGAGTAGACTACGAGTCGCGTGTGATTTATGCCGATAGCCTCCTGCTCATAGGCAGTGATAACTACTTGGGTGCCAAACACCCATTCTACCAAGATATGCAACATTACATCTCTACCGAGCTCGACAAAAAATATTTAGCAGTGGATGTAGCCGATGCTTTTGCTGAAAAATTAGTACCTCGAGGCGTACATCTTTCTTTTTTGGACAATATGATTTACGAAGGAAAAAAACTGTACTTGGAACAACAATTACTTCCTAAAAAATCTACTGCCGACTTGTTGCGATATACCGACCAGCAGTACGCGTGGGCTGAAGCTAATGAACCCGAGATATGGCGTTATTTTATAGAAAAAGAGCTCCTTTATCAAACTGATAAGAAGCTCCTTGCGCGTTTTCTCTACCCAGCGCCTTTCTCTAAATTCTATTTGGAATTAGATAATGAGTCACCAGGGCAAATAGCAAAATTTATGGGGTTACGTATTGTTCAGGCGTATGCCGAAAATCATAAAGAAGAACCATTAGTAAAGATTTTGGCAATGAACTCCGATGCCCTCTTTAAACAATCACAGTACAAGCCTAATAAGTAATGATGAGATTTTTATAGGGGCGTTTGCAAAACCTTTTTTGTGAGGGCGTTTGCAGCACATACCCAGCTATCGCTGGCTTTCCTACAAATTACCTCTTATCTCCTAAGACCTCTAAGACATTATCTAAAGCCTTAACCACCTCTTCCGAAGCGTCTAAGGTTACTAACTTATGGCGGTGTTCCTTAAAATTAGGGATTCCTTTAAAATAATTAGCATAGTGGCGGCGCATTTCTACTACCCCTTGGCGTTCGCCTTTCCATTCTACCGACCATAACAAGTGGTTTTTAGCAGCTTCCACACGGTCGGCAATAGTAGGAGAGGGGAGAAGTTCGCCTGTGGCAAAATAGTGTTTGATTTCATTGAAAATCCACGGATAGCCAATAGCCGCGCGCCCTATCATAATGCCATCGATACCATACTTATTGCGGTATTCTAAAGCCTTTTCGGGGCTATCGATATCGCCATTGCCAAAAATAGGAATGTGCATACGCGGGTTGTTCTTCACTTTGGCAATATAACTCCAGTCCGAATGCCCTTTGTACATCTGGCTGCGGGTGCGCGCGTGAATAGTGAGCGCACTAATCCCCACATCTTGCAGTCGTTCAGCTACTTCCTCTATGTTGATACTCTGTTCGTCCCAGCCTAAGCGTGTTTTCACTGTTACCGGTAGGGAGGTACTGTTTACCACAGCTTTGGTAAGGCGTACCATCAGGTCGATATCCTTGAGTACTCCAGCGCCCGCTCCTTTACTCACCACTTTTTTCACTGGGCAACCAAAGTTGATATCCACCAAATCGGGGTTTACAGTAGCTACAATTTTAGCCGAGAGCGCCATAGCCTCCTCATCACCCCCAAAAATCTGTATTCCTACGGGGCGTTCATAGTCAAAAATATCTAATTTTTGTCGGCTTTTAATAGCATCGCGTATCAAACCTTCCGATGAGATAAACTCGCTGTAGAGCATATCAGCGCCGTGCATTTTGCACAGTCGGCGAAAAGGAGGGTCGCTCACATCTTCCATAGGAGCGAGCAGCAGTGGGAATTCTCCCAAGTCTATATTTCCTATTTTAGGCACGTTGTAATAAATTTATTTTCAAAGGCGCAAAGGTAGTGTGTAATTAGCAAATTAGCAAATTTAGGGATTAGCAAACAAAAAAAATCTTTTAAAATTTTGCTACTTTAAAAAATAATTGTATTTTTACGCCCCAAATTTAGGAATTGGAAGGTAATATACTAACTTCTAAACCTCTAAACCCTATTACGTTATGGAAGAAAATATCAGAGTACGTTATTCCGATAAGGAATTGGAAGAATTTAAGGCACTTATAGAAGAAAAAATCAAAAAAGCTCAAGCTGATTTGGAACTTATCAAAAGCTCCTATATGAATAGTGCTACTAATGGTACCGACGACACTGCCCCTACTTTCAAAGCTTTTGAAGAGGGTTCTAAGGTAACCAGCAAAGAAGAAAATACTGCCTTGGCTATCCGTCAAGAGAAGTTTATTCGCGATCTTAAAAATGCGCTGATTCGCATTGAGAACAAAACTTATGGCATCTGCCGCGTAACAGGTAAACTCATCGATAAACGCAGGTTGATGGCAGTGCCTCACGCTACCCTTAGCATCGAGGCTAAAAATATGCAATAGCCTGATGACACTCACCGAGTATCTACACCAAGAAACTCAAATTCCCATCACAACCCTTACCTCCCTAACGGCTCACCTATTCGAGCGCAGGGAGGTAAAGAAGTATAACATTTTGCTCAAAGCGGGCACTACTTCAAAAGAGTTGTTCTATGTGGAAGAAGGCTTGTTGCGCTGTTTTTACTACAAGAAAAAGAAAGATATTACCCATAATTTTTTTCTCGAAAAGATGTTTTATTTTCCAGTGGAAAGCATCTATTTCAATCAATCTTCTCCTTTGTGTTTAGAAGCCTTAGAGGACAGTGTAGTGTGGGTAGCCAACTTTTCGGAAGTAGAACTCGTTGTAAATGAACATCAGGAATTGGAACGCCTGATGCGCCTGCTCTTGGTCTCAGCTATCAAATCACTCACCGAGCGGCTGTACCTCGTAAAGTTCCAAACCGCCCAAGAGCGTTACCAATGGCTGTTAAACAACTACCCCAAAATACTCCTCCGCGCTCCCTTAGGGCATATTGCCTCATTGTTAGGCATTACCCAGCAAACCCTCAGCGTTATCAGAGCAAACCTCCTAACCCCTGTTCCCTAACCCCTAAATCCTATGACTTACCGTCTTGCCTCTCCCGCCGACGCTCGCAAAGTAGCCACTGTGCTCACCGATGCTTTTGCTAACTACAATATGTATCGCGAAGTGCTCAACTCTTTTTTTACTACCGATAACAAGTATATAGACTATCTGAACAAATTGCATTATGTACAAGTGATGAGTAATATCCGTAAGGGGTATTGCTTGATAGCCGAAGAAAACGACGAAATTATAGCCGTCGCCGTGATGCAATCGTTGCGCTACACTCGTATTACCCTTTGGGATTACCTACGCTCAGGTGCTTTCGCGCTTTGGCGTTATGCCAAACCCACTCAATACTTTTTACCTTTCTTAGACAAGAGCAGCGAGCACGCCAAAAAACAAACTTCTGAAAACAGATGGTATTTAGAGAGTTTTGTAGTGAGTCCCGCTTGGCAAGGTAAACACATAGGAGGTAAGTTTTTAGACGAAGCCGTTTTGCCTTTGGTAGCGCGTGAAGGAGGTAGCCAACTCAGCTTGGTTACTAATACCGAAACAAATGTATCTTTCTACCAAAAACACGGTTTTGAGCAAATTCACCAAACCAAAATAGGAGGCGTAGATGTTTGGACGATGCTGGCGGAAGTAAAGAGTGAAAAGTGAAAAAATGAAAACAATTTTAACTACCATATTTTTGTTGTGTGTTACCGCTTTGAGTTTTGGACAAATAGCGGTAGGTGTAACTGCTAATTTACCTATGCTTTCTCTGAGTTTACCATCAGACTTTAATATCAATAAACAAGGTTGGAATTATGGGGCGAAAAGAGGCATATTGAGGGTAGGAGCCTACTACACGATGCCTCTTAATAAATTTATAACGCTACAAGCAGAACTTACTTATAAAAAAGAACTCATAGCCCTTCGCCCTCCTCTTAATGAAGACGGTACTAAATATGTAGACGACCGTCCTTTTTATCGCTTTCATTACTTAGAAATGCCTTTATTATTGCAATGTGAGATCAAAAATGGTTATTATATTGAGGCAGGATTAGGACCAAAACTGCTTTTGCAAGCAGAATATTTTGACGTAAGGAAAACAAATAGAAATAATGTAACGAGCGATTTTTATAGAACTATGCTTGATTACCACATTGGTATCGGTTATGTAAGTGAAACTCCTCATATGTTATTATGTTTCAGTGTACGCTATTCCACAAGCTTCACTCCATTAGCCCCTCATAACAATATGCCTTTTTTAGATTTTACCTCAGGGAAGAGTCATTATTTAGGATTGGCTCTAAATATAGCGTATAAACTAAATAGTTATTACCGTTATAAAGCACCCAATTATCTTGATTAGAACAGCAACTTGGTACTTTGAAACTTTTTTTCTACTTTTGCGCCAATATTAACCATTCACCATTCATCATTAATTATTGTTTTATATGAAATTCAACGAGTACAAACACTTAGACCTTACTAAGATAGCAGAAGAAATATTGGCTTTTTGGAAAGCCACTAACATCTTTGAGCAGAGTATCGCCTCACGTGAGGGCGCTATTCCGTTCGTGTTTTTTGAAGGACCACCATCTGCTAATGGAGTGCCTGGTATTCACCACGTGATGGCGCGCTCTATTAAGGATATTTTCTGCCGTTATAAAACTCAGAAAGGATTTCAAGTAAAACGCAAAGCAGGTTGGGATACCCACGGCTTGCCCGTAGAATTGGGGGTAGAGAAAGAACTCGGCATTACCAAAGAAGATATAGGCAAAAAAATAAGCGTAGAGGACTATAACAAGGCTTGTAAGGAAGCTGTGATGCGCTATACCGACATCTGGAACGACCTTACCGAGAAAATAGGCTACTGGGTGGATATGGAAGACCCTTACATCACCTATAAACCTAAGTATATGGAAAGCGTGTGGTGGCTCTTGAAACAACTCTATAACAAGCAGTTGCTATACAAAGGCTACACCATCCAGCCTTATTCACCTAAGGCAGGAACAGGCTTGTCATCACACGAATTGAACCAACCAGGGTGCTACCGCGATGTAAGCGATACTACGGTTGTGGCACAGTTTAAAGTGAAAGCACTATCAGTAGTGGCAAGTAAAGCATTGGGTAACCCTACAGCACCTATTCATATACTCGCTTGGACAACCACCCCTTGGACATTGCCTTCTAACACTGCACTTGCCGTGGGCAAAGAGATTGACTATGTACTCGTAAAAACATTCAATCAATATACTTTTGAGCCGATTACTATCATCATCGGCAAACCGCTTTTGGCAAAACAATTCGGCAAAAAGTTTGTAGAGGGCGATGCAGCTGCTTTGGTGGCTTACACACCCGAAAGCAAAACTATCCCTTATCAAATTATAGGAGAATGCAAAGGTGCAGACCTCGTGGGTACTACTTACGAGCAGCTTATTACTTGGTGTGCTCCTGCCGAGAATGCCGACCAAGCATTCCGCGTGATTGCAGGCGACTTTGTTACTACCGATGACGGTACCGGTATCGTGCATATCGCCCCTACTTTTGGTGCTGATGACGCCCGTGTAGCTAAAGAATATGGAGTGCCTCCAATGCTCGTAAAAGACGCGTATGGCAACTTTATTCCGTTAGTAGATTTGCAAGGGAAATTTATTGAAGGACACAATATTCCTGAGGCTTTTGCAGGTAAATACATTAAAAATGAGTATTACGATGCAGGAGAAGCACCTGAAAAATCGTGGGATGTGAGCTTGGCAATTCTCCTCAAAGAAGAAAACAAAGCTTTCAAAGTAGAAAAATACGTACACAGCTATCCACACTGCTGGCGTACTGATAAACCTGTATTGTACTACCCGCTCGACTCGTGGTTTATAAAGGTTACTGACTTCAAAGACCGTATGTTCGAGCTCAATGAAACCATCAACTGGAAACCTAAGGCTACCGGTGAAGGGCGCTTTGGCAACTGGCTCAAAAATGCTAACGACTGGAACCTTTCGCGTTCGCGCTATTGGGGTATCCCGCTACCTATTTGGCGTACTGACGATAAACAAGAGGAAATCTGCATCGGTTCGGTAGAAGAACTAAAAGCCGAAATACAAAAAGCCATCGCGGCAGGAGTGATGACAGCCGACCCTTATAAAGATTTTGTAGTGGGCGATAACTCCGAAAGCAATTACGACAAGGTAGATTTACACAAAAATATCGTAGATAACATAGTGCTCGTATCGCCATCAGGCAAGCCAATGCACCGCGAAACCGACCTTATCGACGTGTGGTTCGACTCTGGGTCTATGCCGTATGCACAATGGCACTATCCTTTTGAAAACAAGGACTATATAGAAAACCACACTGCCTATCCAGCCGACTTTATTGCTGAAGGGGTAGACCAAACACGCGGTTGGTTCTATACACTTCACGCCATTGCTACTTCGGTTTTTGACAGTGTGGCATACAAAAACGTAGTGTCTAACGGTTTGGTGCTCGATAAGAACGGACAAAAGATGTCCAAACGCTTGGGCAATGCGGTAGATCCATTCACTACCATAGCCGAGTATGGCGCCGATGCCACTCGCTGGTATATGATTTCTAACGCAAACCCTTGGGATAACCTCAAATTCGACTTGGAAGGGGTAGCTGAGGTGCGCCGTAAGTTCTTCGGTACGCTCTACAACACTTATTCATTCTTTGCGCTCTATGCCAATACCGACAGCTTTACATACTTCGAAGCTGATATACCACTGGCTGAACGCCCTGAAATAGACCGCTGGATACTTTCGGAACTCAATACCCTCATCAAAGAAGTAGATGCCCTCTATGCCGATTATGAGCCTACCCGTGCTACGCGTGCTATCTCTGACTTTGTACAAGAAAACCTCAGTAACTGGTATGTGCGCTTATCACGTCGCCGTTTCTGGAAAGGAGAATACGAAACCGATAAAATAGCTGCTTACCAAACCCTTTACACCTGCCTCATAACCATCGCTAAACTGATGGCGCCTGTAGCACCTTTCTATGCCGATAGATTGTACAAAGATTTGGTGAGTGTTACCGGTAAAGAAAACAAAGAGAGTGTACACCTCACCGATTTCCCCGTAGCTAATGAAAGCTATATCGATAAATCGTTGGAAAGCAAGATGCAGAAAGCGCAGACTATCTCTTCCTTAGTGCTATCGTTGCGCAAGAAAGAAAGCATCAAGGTGCGTCAGCCATTGCAAAAGATAATGATACCAATAGCTAACGACACAGAACGCGCTGAAATAGAAGCGGTAGCAAACCTTATCAAGCACGAGGTGAATGTGAAGGAAATAGAACTCTTGGAAGATGCCTCAGGTATATTGGTAAAACAAATCAAACCGAACTTCAAGACCTTAGGACCTAAGTTTGGCAAGGATATGAAAGCCATTGCCACAGCCGTGCAAGAATTTGGACAAGCGGAAATAGCACAGTTTGAAAAAGCACAAACGTACAGCTTGCAACTGCCCGACAAAACAGTTACTTTGAGTTTGGACGATGTAGAAATCAGCACCCAAGATATAGAAGGCTGGTTGGTAGCCACCGCTGGCAGTCTGTTGGTAGCTTTAGATATTCACATCACCCCCGAACTGCGCCAAGAAGGTATCGCTCGTGAGTTGGTGAACCGCATTCAGAATATCCGTAAGGACAATGATTACGACATCACCGACCGCATACAAATACACCTTCAAGCGCAGCCTGCCCTACAAGAAGCAGTTACTGCGAATGAGGCTTACATCAAGAACGAAACCCTTACCGACAGTATCACTTTTGTAGAGAGTCTGCCAGAGGGAGAAGAAATAGCCTTCGACGAAGTAACAACAAGAATAGTAGTTGCAAAATTATAAGTTAATGATACACTTTGCCAAAGGTGCGAGCCGCACCTTTGGCAAAGTTGATTATCTAAAAACAAGAAGCAAAATGAACACATCACAACATCAGTTTTTAACAGATTATCAAGGGGTACCATTATCAGTGGTATTGCCTATTAGTGAATATAATGATTTAATGCATCTCGCTACATTGTATTCAGAGACTGAAGAAGAAGTACATTTTTCAGAAGAAGAATTGAAAAGTATAGAAATCTCTCATCAACAAGCTAAAGAGGGTAAAACTATTAGTAGTGCTGAACTACACAAAAGATTAACTGCCAAATATGGAAATAAGATGGACTGAGGAAGCTATTAAGCACTTAGAAAATACTCTTGATTTTTGGAGTAAACATAACTATAGTGATGATTATTCTAATAAAATCATAAGAGAGTTAAAACAAGTAGAGTTGGCTATAGCCGAAAATCCTTATTTTTTAGCGAGATTTATAGAAAGTATTAGGCTTTATCAAAGACATTTTCTCAAAGGAAAGTTTTCATTATACTATGATATTGTAGAGGAAGAAAATGTAGTGATTATTAAATTTTTCCGCAGTAGCTATCAAAAACCTTTGTAATTAAAAAAACAAGAAACAGAGCGTTAGATGAGGGTATAACACAAGCAGATAATGGGCTTTTGATACCCCATAATGAAGTAATGAAAGAAATAGACTTACTTTTAACTACAATGTAGAGGCGTTTGGCAAACGCCCACACAAAACAAAACTTTTTCATTACCTTCTTTATATTTTTCTTCAGTAGTACCTAAACCCCTTTTGTAAAATAACCAAATAAGAAATATTTCTATGAGTTTTGCTAATGATATTAAGAACCTAAGCAGTTTTTTAAAAGAGCAAGGTTTTTTGGCTGTACCGATGAATTACAATAACCTTCGTTCGTGGGTAAAGGAATTGGATAGCGAACACTTGGTTTATATGTATGTTTACGTTGGTCAGTACAAACAACATAGCCAAGATGGTTTTCTTATTGTATCTCCTCCACGTGATAACGATGATGTTTGGGAACGTACCTCCTTAGCTTTTGGGATTCCTTTAGATGAAAACTTTAAGTTAGGTTCAGGGTTTTATGACAAATACATCAATAGACTTACCAATCTATTGCCCAGTGCCGTTTGTTTAAAAGAAGCCGTAATCAATGAGATGCACAACCCCAGTGAGATTGCAACAAAAGGTATTAATACCGCTAAAATATTAGCTACTCGTTATATGAGAGTTGTACAAGGGTTTCGCGATTTGCAGAAAGCGCCTAATTTTGCTGAGCTCTGCCAAATTAGCAAAGAAACGTGGTTAAAAAAGAAGAAAATCTATTGGTTAGAAGAAGATTTGGGCAAGAAATATCTTGACCCCTATGCTGATGATATTATAAAACAATATCCTGATACTTATACCGAAAGACTTAGTATTATTTTGGCTACTTATAGTGTTTTTAGGTAGTACCTTCTAAATTTTAAAACCTAATGCGATGAAAATAAAATCTTTTTTCTGTGTTTTACTGTTAATTGTGAGTGTGTATACTTATGCTCAAGGCGAAGTTATTAGTACTAATTGGGCAGCAATGGGACTGAAAGGCAAGGTGAAATCAGTGAAAACTTCTATTTATTTTGCTGAGGAAAAAGGCAATGATTTTGCCAAAGGGTCTACTCTCTCTCAAGGCATTTACCCTGTTAAAAAAATTAAACAGTACAGCGAAATGGAACGAATGGGGGTAAAAGCTTTCTTCATACAGTTTTTAGTAAACATTATCCCTTCGGCTATTACCTTTGATAAAAATGGTTTTATAACTGAAAAATGGCGCTATGATGATATATTTCCTAAAAAAATAGTATATACTTACGACAAAAAGCATCGCCTTATTGATAAATCGACGTTTGTAGATGAGGTTTTAGAAACAAAGGATACGCTTGTCTATAACACCAAAGGGCAATTAGAGAAGGAAGTACTTGACCTAAAAACAAAAGATGAAACTATCTACACTTATACTTATAATGTTGATGGAGAGCTTATTCAAAGGAATTTTAAAAGAACTGAAGATCTCCCTTTGTTTAAAGAAATATACATTTATAACAATAAAAGACTTGTAAATAAGGAAGTTTACCAATTCGACCGACTTATATGGCGAGGACTTTATGAATATGGAGCAGAAGGAGAGCTTATTAAAGCCATTTCGCAGAAAATAGACGACTTTATATGGCACTCTAAATATACTTATGACCAGAACAACCAGCTGAAAGAGGAATATCTTTTGATAAATGAGAGTGAAAATAATGGATTTTTAAACAAATTCGGTTCAGATAGGCGTCTCACCTATCATTTAACTTTTTCTACCGATTATCTTTGTGAGTACAAATATACGGATGACAAGCAAGGTAATTGGGTGAGAATGATTACATACGAACAAGGCGTACCTATGCTTTACGTAGAGCGAAAAATAGAGTACTTTAAGTAAAACTTATTAACTGATGAGAAATTCTTCTATGGCATTGAGTTCTGAGGGCAAAAAGGTTTGTATGCTTCTATCGTGAATTAAGTATATCTTTTCACATTACAGGAGCAAGAGGATAGTAAGGTAAATAGGGTGTTTCATTGTTTAGTATTTTATAAAATTTCTTTTTCTAATGTAGCTTTTATTTTTTGTAAATTAGAACTCCGTTGAAATGAAAAGCAAGTACTTACTTTATTGATATGTTCTATAAGTTGTATATTTTTACTCAAAACCTTTTTATTATTTTCTATTTGAAGAAGTAATTCTGATATGATTTCTAAAGTATCATCTTCTTCTTTATAGGTAGAGATAATATTTTCAATAGGAGTGTCTATAAAGTAAGTAAGTGTATGATTTGTATATTTTTCTGATAAGTAATTAAGCTCTTTTAATTTTATTTCCTTTGCAGGTTTTTTACTCAAAAGAGCTGTTAGTTCCTGAAAGAATAAATCTATTTGTCGTTTTATGTAATCTTTCTCTATCATTTCTTAATATAAAAACTCCTATCAAGCTACTTAATTAAAAGGAACTGATAGGAGTGGTATTACAAGTTAAGGCATTCCGTTAAGTTTCTTGCCATCAGCAAGAGCACATAGTGTTCCTCCTATATAAAGAACTGCTAACCCTACAGCTACTATTGGTAAAATACTTCCTTCAATTTCTTGAAGTTATTGAACATTCAATTCTTGAAACCTTTAAAACTGTCAAGTTTCTTCTACTTGTTGGGTTCTTTTTGTTTACTCTACAACTTTGTATTCATATCCCTTTATGGCAAAAGAAAGTCCTGCACCCAAAGGAATTTTTTCAAAAGTAGTGTCGTAGCGTGCATAGCCTAAAGAACGTGAAGCAGGGAAAACAATGCGAGCTTTTTCCTCTCCTTGTATGTCTATAGGTTGTAATTCTATCCATATTTTTCCTTTGGGGATAGGAACTCTGAATTTCTCTACTACATCTATTTTACTTTCTGTTTTAGGAATAGTGATATAGATAGGTTTTTCAGTAAGAGGACTCATTTCTTGATTGTTCATCTGAAAAAAGTTTAGGCGAAAGACCGCTTTTTCAGTGTTATTTTTGATACAAGTAATATGAAATTCAGTAGCTACCCAATTGGTTTTAAGATTCACAAAATCACCAATAGTTTCAGGAAATTCCTCTTGCGTTTTCATATCTTCAGGCGTATAATATAGGATAGCCCCTACAAAGCGAACTCCTTTCCCTTTTAAAGTTTTTAGTTGCTTTGTTTTTGCTGAAACATCTATAGGTGCAAGTATTATTTCTTTTTCTGTAAGAATAATAGGTTTGTCATTCTGAAAGTCTTTTACACAGATAGCCCTTCTTTCATAACTAATATGTGAAAAGTAAATGCTATCAGTAGGGTTTGGTTGTAATTTTTCTAAAGAAAAAATACCATGCTCATCACTAATTATACCTTTATGAGTACCTACAATGCCGATGTTTACATATTCGATGGGTGTGCCTTTTTCATCTTTTATAGTACTTTTCAATATTTTTTGGCTATAAGAAATGAAAAAAGACATACAAAAGAATAATAAAAATGATTTATTCATATTGATTGTTTTTATAATGAAGCTATTTAAATTTTTCCTATAATAAAGTAAAAGTTCCCGAAAATTAGGAACTTTGTGTTTAAACACGTTTAATATAAGAAATTCTTCTACCTTACATTTTATGTATCCAAAATTCGGGGTTGAGTCGTGTGGTATTTTTGTATAAAAAGAACTTCATTTCGGTTTTGCCATTGCTATCGGTGAAGATTTTGCCTAACACTTCTTTGGCTTTTACCTTATCTCCTTTCTTCACATATACATCGGTAAGGTTGTAATAAATAGTAATATAATTCCCGTGACGCACTTGCACTACTTTGTTGCTGCCAGGGATAGACTGTATCGCCGATACTTCACCTTCAAACACACAACGGGCTTCAGCGCCTTTTTCGGTGGCAATGGTTACCCCATTGTTATAGTGTTGCAATTCAGGGTATACGGGGTCGTAGTACACGCCAAAACCTTGTGATTTATACCCTTTCACTACAGGCCATATCAAGTTGCCTTTGTTGGCTTCAAAGCTATCGGCGACACGGCGCGACTCGGGGGTGAGGACAAAAGTTACCTCGGCATCAGAAGCTGATGGAGGGGTAGAGGTGGTCATTCCTCCTTGTGTTTTAGGGGCATTGTCCTTGCCTCGGTTGAGGGCTGCCAAACGCTCTTTTTCACGTTTGTTAGCCTCGATAATCGCCAAGCGGATGAGGCGTTGTATTTCGCGGTCGATGGCGTTGGCTTGTTTTTGTTTTTCGCGTATTTGAGCTTCGTAACTGCGTTCTACTGTACGGATATTAGCCGCGAGGGTTTCTAATTCCTTTTTCTCAGTCTGCAAGGTAGCTTGTTCTTGGCGTTGTTCTTCAAGCACTTGGTTTTTGGTATTCCGTTGAGCTATGAGGGTATCGTTGAGGCTTTTAATCTTATTGGTTTTTGTTTGGATGAGGGTAACTTGTTCTTTGCGGTAGTTCACGTACTGTTTCATATAAGCCAAACGCTTGTAGGCTTGAGAAAAACTTTCGGATGAGAGTAAGAAGAGCAATCGGTTTTGAGCAGATTTACTTTTGTACGACTGTTTGATAATTTTGGCGTATTCGCTTTTGTGGTATTCTAATTCTTTTTTGAGGGTGCGCATTTGCTCCTCGTTATCGGCGATTTCTTTAGAAAGCAGATTTGCCTGCTGCTGATTGATTTGTATCAGGCGGGTGCGCGCTAATATCTTCTCGTTAGCGACTTCTATTTGTTGTACGGTGGTTTTGTGTTGCTGACTTTGTTGCTGGCGCAATGCCGACATCTCCTTGATTTGTTCAAGCAGTGCCTTTTTGCGTTGTTCTAATTCTTTTTGCTTGGTTTGTGCTGTGAGCAGTAGCGGGAAGCAAAGCAAAAAGAGTGTTGTTTTTAGTATATTCATAATGTGATGTAATTCACAAGACTGTTACAGACTTTGACAAAGTATCAATTTTTAATGGTTATTTCTTTCATTCCTGAAGGGATTTTAAAGGGGAATGAGAGATTTTTATCTAAATCCAATCCTTTGAATTCTAAAGAAATTTGGGTGTTGCTATCGCCTTCGCTGGCAACTATTTTGATAGTGTGAGGCAAGAGGAGTTTGTCTACTTGTTGATAAGTGTAAGTAGCAGTGGCTTTTTGTTTGCCACCTAAATGATTCACTTCGGTAACACCTACGCGGTAGTTATCGGGCAAAAAACGGTAAATCGCTTCTATGGGTGATTCGCCAGTGACTTCGATGTTATACATATTGTTGTCCTCATTGAGGAGCTTGATAGTGCCTTCGCCTTTAAAGCTGAGACTGTAAAGCGCATTGCCTAACAGAAGATTTTGCAATTCGGTAAAGCCTACCTCTACCCCTAATAACTTACTGATATAGCTAAAGTCACCGCTGAAGTACGAGCTGTCTAAACGGTTGTAATATTCAGCTTTTTCGGGGGTGATGAGTGCTTTGGCAACGCCTAAAGGAGCAGAAATCCATATTGTTTTATCTTTTTCCATACGGAAAGAAAGAGGCAGGCTTTGCTCGTTTTTACCGTCGTTATAGGTTACCTGCAAACTCCCGCTCAAGGTATTGAAAGAGGGGAATGATTTTAGGTGGTGGTTGATAATTTCTTTGGATTGTTTATCAACGCTAACTTTTCCTGCAGGAGTTACCAAATTTTGTTTGGTTTTACAACTCACCAATAAGATAGTTGTAAGGATTAAGATGATTTTTTTCATAATATTTTCTGAATTTGTCGATTTGCTAAAAGAGCGAGTCGTACGGGCAAAACTTTAGCAAAGTACTATCCATTTGATAAGGCGCGTTGTTTCTTCATTTTTGAAGTGCTTCGCTCCCTCACTCGGCGAGCTTGAGCTCTTGCTTCTTCTAAGGTAACGGGTGGCTGCTTGGATAGTATCTCCATAGCTAACTTTGCCCGTTCCGCAAATGATAGTTTGTAACTCATATTTCAATTTGTTAATTTCCAACGCTGCTAAATTGCTAATTTCCTCCTGTGCTTCCAAAGCCTCCGGTTCCTCTTTCGGTATCGGAAAGTTCGGTAACTGTTTGGAAAGAGGCTTTTGCGTATGCAGCAAATACCATTTGGGCGATGCGGTCGCCGTGGGTAATGGTAAAGGGTTCGTTAGAGAGGTTTACGATAGGCACTTTCACTTCGCCGCGGTAGTCGCAATCAATGGTGCCAGGGCTGTTGATCACAGTGATGCCGTGCTTGATAGCCATTCCGCTACGAGGGCGCACTTGAGCTTCATAGCCTTCGGGGATTTCCAAGAATAAGCCAGTAGGCACAAGGGTGCGTTCTAAGGGTTGCAGGGTGATATTGCTATCGGGGAGATTGGCGCGGAGGTCTACCCCTGCAGCTCCTTCGGTTTGATAGGAAGGAAGCTCGTTATTAGATAAGTTTTTAATTTTTACAATCATTATTTTTTAGTTGTTATATCGTTTACGAACTCGGCAAATTGCGAAAGAGGTGCTTTTTTACCGTTTTCAAAGAGTATAAAAGGTTCTTCACCTATAAAGCCGAGAGTCATTCCTTTTTCTTGAAAACTTTCGACATCGTCGAACTGAGGAGAGAATACTTCTTCTCCTTTTGCATTTACAAAGCCCCAAAGCTCGTCTTTACATACGGCAGCCATTTCGTTGCAAAATTCGCTGACTTCATCGTATTGCAGAGGTACGATTTCTTCGCCTTTGGCATTGATAAAGCCCCATTTCTCAGCAATCATCACGGCAGCAAACTCGCCATTATCGTCAAATTCGGCAGCTTCGTCGTATTTTAGTTCGCAAATAAGTTCACCTCGTTTATTTACAAAGCCCCATTTATCATTTTTCAGTACGGGAGTAAATCCGTTGTTAAACCCGATAATTTCGTCGTATTCAAAAGGGATAATCACCTCGTCGTTTTGGTTGATAATACCCCAATAATTGTTGTGAATTACTTTGGCTACACCATCGAAAAAGCCCTCAGTTCCTTCGTATTTATAAGGGATTACGAGTTCATTTTTCTTATTGATAAATCCCCAAAGGTTGTTTTTCTTCACAGGGGCGAGGCCTTCGCTAAAGGAATCGGCTTCGTCGTAAGTAAAAGGGATGACTTCTTTGCCTTTGGTGTTGATAAAGCCAGCTTTACCATTGATTTTTACGGCAGCCATACGTTCCGAAAATCGGTCGGCATCGTCGTAAATCACGGGGATTGTGAGTTCACCTTTGGTATTTACGAAGCCAAATTTTCCGTTTTTCTTCACTTTGATAAGCCCTTCAGAAAAAGTAAAAACTTGGTCGTAGTACACAGGAACAATTTCTTTGCCAGCAGTGTTGAGCACGCCCCAAAGATTGCCTATTTTCACGGCAGCTGTTCCGTTGATAAAAGGGAAGGTACCATCGTATTTAAACGGGCATATTTCTTTGCCATTTTGGTTTACGAACCCCCATTTGCCGTTGCGTTTAGCAGCAGCGAGGTTGTTACTGGTTAGGATTTGAGATTCTTCATAGTTTTTTCGCCACAATTCTTGCGGTATTTCCATTCGTTTTCGTTTTTTCTTTATTATTGGGGGCAAAGGTACGAATAATTTGTCAATTAGCAAATTAGCAAATTAGTAAATTGGTGGTGGAAAATGTTACATATTGCGACCTTGTTCATCGGGGTAGAGGGTGTGTACGGGGTCGCTTTGCCAATAGTCGCGGGTGTCGATATCCATAATAGTGATGCGCCCTTTGAAGGCAGCACCCGTATCAACATTGGTTACTCCGTTGAAAGAAAGCGGTTTATCGGTGCCTAATCGGGTGGTGGGGGTATGCCCGATGTATATTTCGGTATAGAGTTTTAGTCGGTTAGGGAAATGCGGGTCGGTAGGGGAGAGGTTGCAACTTTGGGCGACTTCCCAGAGGGTTCTATCCCAATAGAACATTTGTTCAAAATGTTCGTGGGCGATGCCACGCAGGTTGGTAAATCCGGCGTGGAGGAAGAGGCGATTTTTGCTGTCTAAGTAGTGATTTTCAAGCTCGGTTAAGAAGTTGAGGTGAGCGTTGCGGCGTTCGTGAGAGATATTGCGGTAGGCTTTTTCGGTAGCTTTGCCGCCGTGTAAGCGCCAAAGGGTATCCATAGGTTTCCCTAAGAGGAAATCGTAGCATAAGGCATCGTGGTTACCGCGCAAAAAGAGGCAGCGGTGTGTTTGGCGATAGCCGATGAGAAAATCCAATAGTTCAGGGGTTCCGCTCCAGCCATCGGCGTAATCGCCGAGGAAGATAAGGAAGTCGTCGTGCTGAATATCAGCGCGTTGCAAAACTTGAATAAGGGCACGAGGAGCGCCGTGAATATCGCCAATAACAAGAGTTCTCATTGTAATAAAAGGGTATTGATGAGGCAAAAGTAGCAAAAATATTTGGATTTTAGGGATAAAATGTTTTTATTTGCAGACTAAAAACTATATAAGCGATGGAATTAGGTAACAAACACAAATGGAGTACCGTTACGACGGTAGGTTTTGCGCTTTTTGCGATGTTCTTTGGAGCGGGCAACTTGATATTACCCCCTTTTATAGGATTAGAGGTAGGCAATGAGTGGCTGTGGGCACTTTTAGGCTTTTTTATCACGGCTATTATCGCCCCATTTTTAGGCGTGCTGATGGTAGCCAAAGCAGGTACAAACTTCACTCATTTAGGCAATCGCATTCACCCAAAACTCATCAAATGGCTTACGCTGTTTGTGATATTGTGTATAGGTCCGCTGATTGCCATTCCGCGTACGGGTTCTACTACTTTTGAGGTAGGGATAGCCCCTTTGTTACCCGATTTTCCTAAAATTGCATTTTTAGCTGTATTTTTTGGGGTGGTTTTAGTGCTTTCTATCTCTAAATCGAAAATTGTGGATATTATTGGGAAGTTTCTGACGCCTTTTTTGCTGATAGTGTTGGTGTTGCTCATAGCTTTGGGCATTCTATTCCCCTTGCACCACACACTTCCATCGGATTTTGTTGCTAAAGATAGTTTTGTTTTTGGCTTTACTGAAGGTTACCAAACGATGGATGTACTTGCCTCGGTGATTTTTGCGGGGATTATCATTTCGGCAGTGGGTGAAAAAGGCTATCGTTCACCCGAAAAGCGGTCTCATATCACATTGCTCTCGGGCAGTATCTCCACGATATGCTTACTGCTTATCTACGGCGGACTTATCTATTTGGGAGCGACTTCGGGCTATCTTACTGATAATGAAGTTTCACGCACCGACTTGCTATTGTATATTTCTCACTCGGTATTAGGGCGCTGGGGGGCGATGGCCGTTGCTCTGGCGATGGGCTTGGCTTGTCTCACAACGGCTATAGCGCTCACTTCGTCGGTAGGGAGTTTTTTTGAGGAGCTCACCAAAGGTCACTTGCCGTACAAAGCAGGGGTAATACTCTGCACACTTGTTTCTATAGTGCTTTCTATCAACAAAGTAGATAGCATTATACAATATGCGGCTTATATATTACTGTTTTTATATCCTATTGTATTCACAATCATTTTGGATGTGTTGCTCTTTGGCAATACTGTAAAATCGCGTACGCCCTACCTCGTGAGCATTGCTGTTACTGCAGTGTTATCGTTTATTGACAGTTGTAAAACTTGGGGAGTATCATCATTAGAGCAGGTGTATGCACTCAAGGCGTATCTTCCGTTAGATAGCTATTCGTTAGGGTGGTTGTTGCCATCACTATTGGCATTTTTAGGAGCAGCGGTGCTACAAGGAAGAGGTAAGAGATAAGAGGTAAGATGAAAACATTCTATCTATACATAGTATTGCTACTTAGTTTGGGTTGTAAGGCTCAAGAGTTTGATTTGCGCAGTATGAAACGCTTTGATGAAAAGGTTTTTAAGGATTGGGAAGTGGATACTTCTATATTGAATTGCAATCCTGCCACTACTTATTTGAAGAAAGGCGATAAGAGGGCTCAAATAATTATGGATGAAAATTTTAAACAAGTAAGGATATCCGACACCAATACCCCTTATGAACAAGTATTTCAGTATTATATAAAAACAGGTGTCCTAAAAAAAGGAACTACTCTTTTCTATGGGATGTCTATAGGGAAAACGCACACTTGTGATGAAAAAGGGAAACTTATCAAAGAAGAAAATTGGGATGCTCCTTATAAAGTATCTATTGAGGAGCTTATAACAATTTGCAAACAGAAGTTGAATTTAGATTTGTTAGATAAATCTTTGAAAATAACTATTCATAGATATAATGAAGAAAAAGCTATTTATATCATAAGAATTCCTTTTCCCAATACAAGAAACACAAAAGCCAAATATATTACCATAAGTGCTGACAATGGTGAAATTCTTTTTGATAAAATGTTATCTTCAGAAAAGGATTTTAATGATATATATCGATTAGAAGATAAGGAAAAATAAGCTTCTAAACCTCTCTTTCCACGATAAAATTTATCTAATAGTTTTGGCAATCTAAAAAATATATGCAAGATGAAAACATTCTATCTATATACATTATTGCTACTTAGTTTGGGCTGTAAGGCTCAAGAGTTTGATTTGCGCAGTATGAAACGCTTTGATGAAAAGGTTTTTAAGGATTGGGAAGTGGATACTTCTTTTTCTTCTATTCCTAACACTAAATTTTTAAAAAAGGGGAATAACAAGGTAAAAATCACTAAGGGAGATAAAATTATTGAAGTAGAGCTAAGTAGTGCGACAAATCCATATACTTATCTGTGTACTTATGATGCAAAACAAAAGAGACAAGTATCAAGAGGTGAGAAATTTCATAGAATGGAAGTAGGTATTTGGGAATATTTTGATAGCAACGGGAAATTGCAAAAGAAAATAGATGCTGATGAGGGATTTTCTTTTTCATTGAATGATTTGATAAAAAAGATGAAAAAAGAATATGGAATTGACTTGTTAGCTGCTATTCATATCAATATGAGTAGGGGATTTTTTAACAATCACAGATGTTATCAAATAGCTATACCCACGACTTCTGAATATGAATACGATGTTTATAAAATAGACGGAGAGACAGGAGAGGTGGTATTATCTCCTAAAATATAGGGAACAATTCCTCTACAAAGTAAAATCTACACTAAGGAAGAGAGAATAAGAAATCACAAAGTTATATTGAACTGATATTAAAGTAAAGAAAGAATACAAAAAAAGCAATACTTTTTAGTATTGCTTTTTTCTTGCTCCCCCTACTGGACTTGAACCAGTGACCCTCTGATTAACAGTCAGATGCTCTAACCAACTGAGCTAAGGAGGAATATTCTACTTGTTTTTTCTTAATTGCGGTGCAAAGGTACGACTATTTTTGAAACCTGCAAATTTTTAGGGAGATTTTTTTAAAATATTTTTTGTGTTTGTAGTTAAGATGTTTATTATCAATGGTTATTGATAAGTGTGGTTCGTGCCGTTAGATAATGAGAAAGGGGGCTGTATAGACTTTAACAAAGTCTATACAGCCCCCTTTTATTTTGGTATTACTTGTTATTTACAAAATAGTAATAGAACCACGGAATGGTTTCAATACCTTTTAGGAAGTTGAAAATACCGTAGTGCTCGTTAGGCGAGTGGATGGCATCGCTATCTAAACCAAAGCCTAAGAGAATTGATTTGCTGCCCAACTCTTCTTCAAAAAGGGCTACAATAGGGATACTACCACCTGAACGCACTGGGATAGGCTCTTTGCCAAAACTTTCTTTGCAGGCTTTTACCGCTGCTTGGTAAGCAGGCGTATCGGTAGGGGTTACATAACCTTGTCCGCCGTGATGAGGGGTTACTTTCACACGTACTCCTGCAGGAGCGATACTCTCAAAGTGTTTGGTGAAGAGTTCAGTGATTTCGCGGTTGTCTTGGTTAGGCACCAAGCGCATTGATATTTTGGCATAAGCCTTACTTGGGATCACGGTTTTAGCTCCTTGCCCTGTATAGCCGCCCCAGATACCATTTACATCAAGGGTAGGACGGATAGAGGCGCGCTCGGTAGTAGTATAGCCTTTTTCGCCATATACTTCATCGATATCTAAGGCTTTTTTGTAGGCTTCGAGTGAGAAAGGTGCTTTAGCCATTTCATCGCGTTCGGCTTGTGAGAGTTCTTCTACTTTGTCGTAGAAATGCGGGATGGTCACGCGGTTGTTCTCGTCGTGCAAAGAAGCAATCATCTTAGTAAGCACGTTGATAGGGTTCGCTACTGCACCACCGTATAAACCAGAGTGCAAATCGCGGTTGGCACTGGTAACTTCTACTTCCACATAGCTGAGTCCGCGTAAGCCCGTAGTGATAGAAGGAGTATCATTAGCCAGCATACTGGTATCGGAAATGAGGATGATATCGTTTTTGAGTTTTTCGTGGTTGCGTTTTACAAACCAGCTCAAACTTTCGGAACCTACTTCTTCTTCACCCTCGATCATAAACTTCACATTGCAAGGCAATACGTTGTTTTTCACCATATATTCAAGGGCTTTCACGTGCATAAACATTTGCCCCTTGTCGTCGCAAGCCCCACGAGCGAAGATAGCGCCATCGGGGTGAATATCGGTTTTTTTAATCACAGGCTCAAAGGGATCGGATTCCCAAAGCTCGATAGGGTCGGCGGGTTGTACATCGTAGTGCCCATATACCAATACGGTAGGTAGGGCAGGGTCGATAGTTTTTTCGCCATAGACGATAGGGTAGCCAGGGGTTTCACATATTTCTACCTTGTCGCAACCAGCCTTTTCTAAGGCGTTTTTTACGGCATCGGCGGTGTTGAGCACATCCTGAGAATAGGCAGCATCAGCACTAATAGAAGGCATTTTAAGCAGTTCTATCAGTTCCGCAATAAAGCGGTCTTTGTTTTCGTTGATATAATTTTTTACTGAATCCATTATGTATCGATTAACAATTTACAATTAATAATTAACAATTTCTCGTTTTAAAACGCAACAAAGGTACATTATTTTTCTAAAATACCAAAATTTCATCTATAAAAAGCCACGCATCACCGCCTTTAGGAGGGGTTTTGACATTTTTGAGGGTAATTTTGATATAGCGTGCTTCTTGAGAATTGAACTTCAGTGCGAAATCTTTTAAAGAGGGTTTTCCTCTCACTATACAAGGCTCGTTGTGGGTCGCTACTTCACGGTAGTTTTTGCCATCGGTTGAAAGTGAGATTGCAAATTTTATAGGGAAATAAATACCTGAGGATTGAGAATCCATTGCGCCTATACGCACTTCACTTACCTCGCTGGCTTGCTCTAAATCGAGGGTGAGGGTTACATCGTCGCCTAACCAACCGAGCCATTGCCCATCTTGGAAGTTTTGGGTACCACGAACCACATTGGTGAGGGTTGTCTCGCCTTGTCCTTGATATTTTTTGTGATAGACTGGGCTATAACTCATTTTCTTACCTATCGCTTTGTGGAATATTACCTCGCCAGTGGTAATGGTGTTAGTCGCCTTTCCACTAAAAACAGTAGCTTTGAAGGTAGTACTTTCATTGAAAGGAATAGGTTGGGTGTATTTTTCGGCTTTTTCTATGGGGGTATCGCCTAAAGCATAGCGAATATCGGCGTTAGGGACTTCACACTCTAATTTTAGGAAAATCTTGCCATTTTGGTTTTCTACGGTAGGCAATACTTGGTATATAGAGCGTGCATATTTTATTTTCATCACATCTAAACGCTCCATAAAGGTTTGGGTACGATTTATAAAATTGTTCCAATTTTTCAAGTTATCGGGTGTCCAACAGATTTCGGAAAAAGCTAACAAGCGAGGGAAGAGCATATATTCCGAATGTTCGGGGGTAGCTATGTATTCAGCCCATAAGTTGGCTTGGGAGCCTAAAACTTTTTTCTCCTCCCCCTTGCCCCCTCCCAAGGAGAGGGAGGTGAGGTTTTCTTTTTCAAGATTGTAGTGGTAGAGTTTTTTCAGTGTTAAATAACCGCCATTAGCTAGGGGTTCATACTCGGGAAGACCTTGATATTTGTTGATATAACAATCACTGGTGAGCACTACAGGGTTGCCTTGTTCGAGGGCTTTTTTACCTATATCAATGCCGCGCCAGTTCATCACCACTGCATCGTTAGCCAAACCACCGTCCATTATCTCATCCCAACCGACTAAAGTACGTCCTTTAGAAACTAAAAAGTCGTCTATACGTTTGATGAAATAGCTTTGCAATTGGTGCACATCTTTTAAGTGATGTTCTTTCATACGAGCCTGACATTTAGGGCATTTTTCCCACTCGGTGTGAGTAGCCTCATCACCACCTACGTGAATGTATTTGCTAGGGAAGAGAGCCATTACTTCGGTAAGCACATCTTCCAAGAAAGTGAAAGTCTCTTCTTGTCCTGCGCAATAGATGTCGGTGATAGGCCATACGGCACCTGAGGGCACTCCTATGGGGCGTTTGTGGCAAGAGAGTTCGGGGTAAGCGGCTATGGCACTCATCACGTGGGCAGGCATTTCTATTTCGGGGATTACCGTAATACCACGAGCAGCGGCGTATGCTACAATCTCTTTGATATCCTCTTGGGTGTAGAAACCGCCGTATTTTTTAGGAGCAGAAGCAGGATTGACAAAGGCGTTGGCAGGGTTAGTGGTGCGCTCATCCCATAGTTTATCCTCTTGATCTACGCGCCAAGCACCTA
This sequence comes from Capnocytophaga genosp. AHN8471, assembly GCF_016806945.1. Lineage (NCBI taxonomy): Bacteria > Pseudomonadati > Bacteroidota > Flavobacteriia > Flavobacteriales > Flavobacteriaceae > Capnocytophaga > Capnocytophaga genosp. AHN8471. The sequence continues at coordinate 111,067 of NZ_JAESPJ010000006.1, read as the reverse complement.
CTTCGGTGAGTTTAGGGTATTTTTTTATTTCGATGCGCCACCCCTCATTGTCTACCAAATGGAAATGAAAAGTGTTGAGCTTGAGCATCGCCATACGGTCGAGGGTTTTCAGTATATATTCTTTAGAGAAGAAATGACGAGAAACGTCCAACATCAGTCCGCGCCAAGGGTACTGGGGAGCATCAGTGATAGTAACTGCAGGTATGACCCAATCGGTTTGTACGGGGGTGGAGCTTTCAAACTCTTTGGGTAGTAGCTGACGTAGGGTTTCGAGCGCATAGAGCGCCCCGTTATAGTCGGCTGCGGTGATAGAAATCTTATCAGGTTCTACTACAAGGGTATAGCCTTCTTTTGGCAGAGATTTATCAAGAGAAAGCAGTATATAGCTCGTTTGTATAGCTGCCTTTCTAAAGAACATTCTGAAGCCTGTTGCCTTTTCGTATTGTTCAACAAACAAGTTGGTCACAGGATATAGTTCAGGAGCGGTTACAAAAACAGTTTCTTTAGTAAATCGGAAACTACCCTTATTTAGGGTCATTGATTGGGGTTTAGGAATGATACAAATATCACTCTCGGTAAACTTCACTGTTTCTTGTTTAAGGGATTGGCAAGCAATGGTTAAGAGGGCGGTAAGAAATAAAAGTTTCTTCATCGGTATTAGTTGTTAGGGGGTTAAACTTCTTTTTTAAAAGTTGCTCGGCGTGCAAATATAATGGGGTCAAAACTTTTCCAGAGTTGCTGGATCGCGATATTCTCTTCGAGTTCGGGGGTGATAACACAGTGAGTAACCTTGTTGCGAGTGAAAACATCGTAGTAATAATCAAACAAGAGTGCTGGGATACCTTTACTTTGGTATTCGGGAGCAACCCCAATGAGGTAGAACTCAACGGTATCGTGGTGTTTTTTGGCTTGCAATAAGTGCCACCAACCCCAAGGGAAGAGTTTGCCTTTAGCTTTCTGTAAGGCTTTGGAAAAAGAAGGCATTACAATAGCAAAACATATCAGTTTGCCATCTTTATCTTCAATAAAGCGGATGTACTCAGGATTGATAAACGGAATATATTTCTGTTTGAAATAATCGCGCTGGCGATTGCTCACGGGTACGTAAGAAGCTAACTTAGAGTAGGTTTCATTGTAGAGATCGAACATTGCATCGACGTGCTTGAGCACCTCTTGGGTAGTGGGGGTGTCAATAGATTTTACTCCATAGCGTTTTTTAATGGCTTCGGCTGTTTTTTTGAACAATTCGGGTTTAGCATTCTTTATGAGGAAAGACATATCGATAAAGCCTTTTTCTTTAGTGAAACCTAATTGCTCTAAATGTTGTTTGTAGTACGGATAGTGGTACCACGTCATCATATTGGAGATATGGTCGTAGCCCTCAGTGAGCAAACCCACCTTGTCCATACTCGAAAAGCCCATAGGACCTTCGATATATTCTAACTGGTATTCGCGAGCTTTCTCGGCTACTTTGTTGAGGAGAGCTTTGGTAACCTCGATATCGTCAATCATATCGAGCCAGCCAAAACGCACTTTTTTTGCACCTTGTTTGAGGTCGTGTTGGTTTACGATAGCAGCCACACGTCCTACCATTTTACCTTTTTCGTTGTAAGCGCCGTAGAAGAAGGCTTCGGCATTTTCAAACACAGGGTTTTTGGTTTTATCAAAAGATGCCACTTCGTCGTTGATGAGAGGCGGTACCCAATAAGGATGGTTAGGGTATAGTGATAGAGGGAACTTTACAAATTCGGTAAGTTCTTTTTTAGAGGAAAGTTCTTTAATCGATAGCATTACGTCTGTTTCTTTTAGCTTTTTTCTTATGGTCTATTTTAGTAGGTTCTACTTTTTCTTTGAGTACTTTTTTGATATAGCTATTGTGATTGTCGATGCGGTAAGAAGCGCCTATCAAGCCCATATAACGCTGAGGTGTGTCTTTCCAGCCGAAGCCTACATCGGCATTGAGTTGCAATTTATCAGAGGCTAAAAAGGCTACCCCAAGGCGGGTGATCTGGTCGCGGTATTGCTTGTTATACACTCCTTGTTGTTCGGCAAAAATACTGAACCAACCGTTGTCTAAATTATGAGTAACGGTGAGGATATAACTATACTCGGTACTTTCTTTTTTTAAGAATCTATCGGCGATGAGGTTGGCTACGATTACCACACGAGGGATAGGCTCAGCTTGGAAAATAGCAGCTACTTTGGGTGATAGTTGGGGTACTTCCTCATAATAATAACGCTTGTTAGGCAGGAAATTCATACCCACATAGAGGGCAATAGAGGGGGTGAGGTTGCGCCAACGGAAAGAATTGTTAGCTTTCCAGCTGTATATATTAGGTTTTTCGTCTAAAAAATCGGGTTTGAACAACTGGTATTTTGCTCCAATAGTGTTGTTTACAAAGCCAAAATGAGAGGAAGAACTGTTATGCTCGAGAGTATAGTCGTAGGCAAGGGTACCATTGAGCATTACTTCTAATTGTTCTTTAAAGAAGCCATAGCGCACGGCATAATTCACTCCTGTAAAGTTCATAGAAGTGCCGGTTTTTTTATGGTTGCTGCGTTCGTACCACAAGCCTCCTTCGAACTGCAATACGCGAGCCCCTACGGCATAGGCACTTTGAGAATTACCGGGAAGATTAGAGTTGATAATCTCGGTATATTGAGCGGTGGCTGCCATTGGCAACAGTGCGATTAAGAGTAAGGAGAGTTTTTTCATTGTAAATAGAAAATTTTAGGCGACAAAGATAATAAATAATTACGAATTACGAGTTACGAATTACGAAATAATTACGAATTATGAAGAGAGGTATTAGCTCAAAGACGTTTGTTCTACTTAGAGAGGAGGATTTGTAAAAACGGTTTTTTATAAAACAAAATGTTTTTCTATGGAATTTAAGGATAAAAATATAAAAAAGGTTGCTCAGCGTTTGCTAAACAACCTTTGTAACAACTTGTGATTTGTTATTACTTTTTCTTTTTATTCTCGAAATTTACGGCGCAAGAGTCGATTTCGGATACACGAAGGGTGTTTACCATTCCTTTGCCTTGCATTGGCATTGATACGAGACTTATCATTATATCGCCCATATCCACATAGCCTTTTTCGTTGGCAATATGGTTGATGTCCTCAATCAATTCATCGGTAGAAACAAAGCGATCGTAGTAGAAGGTGGTTACCCCCCACAAGAGGTTCAACTGGGTGAGGATACGCTTGTTAGAGGTGAAAATGAGGATGTGTGAATTAGGGCGGTATGACGAAATACGGAAGGCAGCATACCCACTGTTTGTAAGCGAGGTAATTACCTTGGCATTGGTGTCGTTAGCCATTTTCGCTGCGTGGAAACAGATCGTATTGGTTACATAGCGCAACGAACGTATAAATGGTGTGATGAGAGGAACTTGGATAAGGTTAGAATCCTCTACACTTTTGATGATACGAGTCATCTGCTGGATTACTTGTACAGGATATTTACCTATTGAAGTTTCACCAGAGAGCATTACCGCATCGGCACCGTCCATTACTGAGTTTCCTACGTCGTTCACCTCAGCACGGGTAGGGGTAAGGCTTGAAATCATACTTTCCATCATTTGGGTAGCGATGATTACAGGGATGTGGTGTGATTTAGCTTTGTGCACTAATTCTTTTTGGATAAGAGGCACTTCTTCAGCTGGAATTTCTACCCCAAGGTCACCACGGGCAACCATAATACCATTACAAGCTGCCATAATCTTATCGATGTTTACCAAAGCTTCAGGTTTTTCAATCTTGGCAATGATAGGAATTTCGTGACCAGCGTTTTCTTTGATTAGTTCTTTTAAATCTTGGATATCTTCGGGGTGTCGCACGAATGAAAGTGCGAACCAATCAACTTCTTGAGAAATAGCGAAAAGAGCGTCGCGTACATCTTTTTCAGTAAGAGCGGGGAGTGATACTTTTGTATTAGGTAAGTTTACACCTTTTTTAGATTTGAGAGGACCCCCTTGTACAACTACAGCTACAACCTCGTTTTCACGGTTAGTAGATTCCACTTCAAAGATAAGTTTCCCATCGTCTAACAAGATGCGTTCACCAGGGTTTACATCTTGAGGGAACGCTTTGTAGTTCATATAGGCGCGTTCTTTAGTACCTACAAAAGGTTCACCTGTAACGAAAGTAACGCGGTCGCCAGGGTATACCACAGCATCGTCTTCCATTACCCCTACGCGCAATTTAGGACCTTGGAGGTCGGCGAGGATAGCGGTATGGAACCCGTGTTCTTCGTTGATTTGGCGAATCATTTTGATGCGGTTGCGCACATCGTCGTAATCGGCGTGTGAGAAGTTGATACGGAAGACGTTCACGCCAGCCGCCATCATATCTTTTATCACCTCAGGACTTTCGGTTGCGGGGCCTAAGGTAGCTACAATTTTCGTTTTTTTTGTATTTAACATTCTTGAAAAATCTGTTTATATTTATTATTTAGTGTATCGGTATCAATAGTATAAGCGGTAGTGGCGGGTATTTCGGATATTTTAGAGAGCAGTGAGGTGGTATCGATGCGTCTTTCGGTGTCTATTTTTAGAAAGTAGTCTACTTTTTTAAATTTGTCTATCAGATAAGTAAGGGAGGTGGTACTCTCAAAAAGTGAAAGGGTGTGCATTTCTTTCTCTATTAGTAGTTTGTTGCCTATGCAGTGCCAAGCAGTTCCTAACAAGGGGTTTTCCCAATAGTAATACGAAAAATACTTACCAGAAAAAGTGTCTAACAGACTTGCTTTTTTGTTTTCTTTAGCCAATTGCAATTGCAGAGTTTTGTTCAGAAAATAAGCCAAGCGATAGTCGTCTAAAGCTGAATGTACAGCAAAGAGCTTGTAATCACAAGGTAGAATATCTATTAATTTAAGAACTGTAGCCATACTTCTTCACTTTCAGGCGGCAAAGATACGAACTAATTAGCTAATTAGCAAATTAGCAAGTTAGAAAATTGTTTTGGCACGGTTTTTGGTTTTAGGTAGTAAAATAATTTAGAAATCGCTATTATATTATATATTCTAAGGCGCGTTGCTGTGATAGTAACGCGCTTTTTTATTTTAGAATCGGAAGCCAAAGCCTATACCTAAAGTGCGGTATTCTGCTGTATCGGGTATTTCATCGGAAAGGATAGGTTTTCCGACCTCAAAACTTGTATATGAGGCATCTATCAATACACTTACAGTGAATGAATCTTCTACAGCAATAGGGATACTCAACCCTATTTTAGCTTCGCCAAAAGAAGCCTTTACTTGTTTGCTCAGTGGGATAAAACCAGATAGTTGTCCGTAAATATCGGCATAAGAAGCCTGAGGGAGCATTCCTCTAACAACGATTCCTGCTTTTAAGGCGGTGGTTACGGGGGCTCTGAAATGGTGAATCCCCACAATACCTCCTACAGCAAAAGAATGGGTGAGTAGGTAATTAGCCGAAAAATCGGTGGAATAAATTACTTTTTCTTTAAACTTATGTTCTTTTCCATAAGAAGCATCTCTACCCAAATGATCTATAAAATGAACCCCATACGAATAAGTAGCTTTTTCTTTTCTCGGGATGTTTAAATTAGCACTTGCTTGGAAAAACCATCTTTTGTCAAAGAAATCTTGAGCGAGAAGCATTGAGGGCAATAAAAAAACTGCAATGTAAAGGATATTTTTCATTTGTTACAATCTAAAAATATTCTCAGCAATAGGCAATTTGCCTTTTACATCGTAAATGATTCCTTTTTCGTTTAGGTAATCGGCTATATTCATCTGTAAAAACTCGTTGTGTGCTACGCAAAGTACTACTACATCATTGTTTTTAGGGAGTTTTTCTTTTTCAGTTTCTACTTTAACGGCATACTCTTCATCAGCACGATTAGGGTCAGCCCAAGGGTCGTATATCACTATGTGAGCAGTGAAATTTTCGAGCGTGCGATAGATGTCTATAACTTTAGTATTGCGAGTGTCGGGGCAATTTTCTTTAAAAGTAAAGCCCAATAGCAGAATTTTGCTGTCTTTTACGGGAGTGCCTTGTAAACACAAGCGGTTGATAATCTGGTAAGCGATATAGCCCCCCATAGAATCGTTAGTTTTACGGGCTTCCATCATTAGGCGGGGTGAAACGCCGTGGAGTTTGGCTTTTTGTATGAGGTAGTAAGGGTCTACCCCTATACAATGTCCGCCTACCAATCCAGGGCGGAAAGGCAAAAAGTTCCACTTGCTGCTGGCGGCATCTATCACGGCATTCGTATCGATGTCGAGAATATTGAATATTTTGGCAATTTCGTTCATAAAAGCGATATTCACATCGCGCTGAGCGTTTTCTATCACTTTGGCGGCTTCGGCTACTTTGATAGAGGAGGCGAGATAAGTACCCCCAGTAAGTACTGAATTGTAAAGCGCATCGACCTTTGCTGCTACCTCAGGGGTAGAACCTGAAGTTATTTTGCAGATGTTCTCCACGGTGTGCTGTTTGTCGCCAGGGTTGATGCGTTCGGGTGAGTAACCTACGAAGAAATCGCGGTTGAACACGAGGTTTGATACCTTTTCTAAGACAGGTACACACACTTCTTCGGTTACTCCTGGGTAAACCGTTGATTCGTAAATCACAATATCACCTTTTTTGAGCAATGCCCCTACTGTTGCACTTGCTTTGCGGAGTGCGGTAAGGTCAGGTTGCTGATAGAGGTCGATAGGGGTAGGGACAGCCACGATATACACATTGCAATCGGCGGCATCCACAGGGTTTGTAGTACAAATGAGGTGAGTAGCCAAACGCTCTTTAAGCGTTTCACTACTGATTTCGCCGGTAGTATCTACCCCAGCATTGAGGCTTTCTACACGCACCTTATAAGGGTCGTAACCCACGGTGGGATATTTTTTAGCAAAGAGGCAAGCTAAAGGCAAACCCACATAACCGAGACCTATAATACCTATTTTCATCAATTAACAATTAACGATTAACAATTAATAATTAATATAAAGCTTCTAAAAACTCTTTTTTTGAAATGCTTTCATCAGTGTCAGCATCTTTGACTTCTACTTTCTTTATGAACTTCCATTGGTCATTCTTTTTAATGTAATAATATACTTGGGAAGGATATTTACAAACATAAATACCTTCTTCTCCTTCTATTTTCTCGAGATATTGAGCTGGAGTATATCTACCTATGAGTTTATAATCAGAAAGATGCTGTTCAACTCTATTCTTTAATAATATATTTATCTTTTTTAAATCTTCTTGGGTATAGTAATAAGAATCTTCAATGCCCTTATATCGAAACTGAGGGGAAATCTTTTCCTTGATCAAGAAATCTTCCCAATATTCCTTTTCAGCAGTTGTTTGAGGTAAATAACATACCATAAATTGACCTTTTTCTTTAACTAAATCACTTTTTAAGGGGAAACGATTTACTAATTCAAAGAAATAGTTATTAGGCAAAGTATTAAGTCCCTCAATCCCTTCTAATGTAGTTTTATCAGGTTGAGAACAGCTTGTCTGAAAAATAACAGCAGCTAATATTATAAATGTTCTTTTTATTTTCATACTATTAATCTTTATTATATTCTTCGAAAGGGGTATTGTTTAAATTATCCACTTTCTGTTCCTCACCATTTTTATCTACATATATTCTTTTGATAGCTAATATGTTATTCGTTTCTGGATCAATAGCAAAAGTAGTATACCTAAATAACACAGGTATTGAGGAATAGTTTTCTTTTATTGTAAAAGTATTGTTCTCAAAAGTAATCCCCATAAAACCCTTTGCGTCAGTCCTAGAACCATCATTAGATTCTTCATAGGCACTATATAACAACACATCGTTTATAAACTCTTTAAAAGAGCCTTTTTCACTAAGCCTTATTCTCGTTACGAAATAAGCTCCACCATTTAAATTATTTTTAGGTTGGTAGATAAGTATGGAGTCGTCTATACCATCACCATTTAAATCCTTTTTCTTTGAATAGACGATTTTATCTATGCTATTATCACCAAATACTAAATCTCGCCATTTACCCCCTCTTTTAACAAATACATCAGCAAGAGAATACCTATCTGTTCTATCACGATCACTTAAATCAGCATTTGCTTTGATAAGTAGTTTAGCCATTTCGTAGTTGTTCTTTTCATACGCTATCAACAGAGGTGATTCCCGAAAATAGTCTTGTGGATAAGGTAGCGGTACACTTTCGGGAGAAGCTCCTTTTTGTAATAAATAACTTACTACTGGTAGGCTGTTGGATTTACAAGCTATGATAAGAGGACTTGATCGAAGAATATACGAACTTCCTGGTAGCTGATAATCACCATCAAGTCCTAAATGTTCTTTATAAACATCTTCAAAAATATATTTTACCAAGGGCAAGTTGCCACTTTCAAGAGATACTAAAAAAGAATCAAATTTTCTTTCCCCTTTTTGTTTTGCGAAATCTCTATCAGCACCTTTGGCGAGAAGTGTTTTCACGGCTTCTAAATCACCTTTTTTGCAAGCTAACCCCAATTGAGTGTATTGAAAACCATCTTCATTAAAGCAAAAATCATCGATATTAGAAGTATCTTCTTCCACAGTTTCAGTAACTGTAGTGGTGGCTACACTATTGTCATACAGAACTTGCTGTTGTTGGCAAGTACTTAACAACAGAAATGAGTATAATATGAGAAAGGTTGTTTTCATTTTTTTTAAATCTTTCTTGATTCATATATTATTTCGTTTATTTTTTCAGGATCATAATCTTCAAAAAGGATTTCTCCAAAGTCTTTTTGTGTTGCTTGAACATTAGAAGGCTTTCTCTCATCCCACCAATAGGTGATATCACCAAATCGGTGTAGAACAATCTTATTTTTACTATATTTAAAAGTAATATACTTTTCAGCGGTATAATTCCCAGGTACTTCAGTGTCTAATTCAATGGTGAAAAAATTGTCTTTAAAAGCAATTCTTTTGAAGAAAAAACCTTCCATACTTGGATAGATTTTTTCATTGTGAAAGAATTTGTACTTATCACCTCCTTGATGAATTAACAAAATAATAGGGGCAACCAAAGTCTTATGGTCATCAGACTTTAAATCGTTGTTATTTTTAAAAACAAGAAAGATATCTTTATCACCATCTTGATTGAGGTCGTGTTGATACATTTTTTTCAGCGTAAAGAGCTTAGATTTTTGTATGCGATTGATGACCTCAGAAATATTTTTAAATTGAATCATCTCCCCGCTATCATTTTGAATGATCCCTTCTTCTGTTATGACGATGTCCTTAGGAGTAGTAATATTGGGAGTCTTATTAAAAATCCATTCTTTTATTTTTTTATCATCTAAAAATAAAGACGCTCCCAACTCATTATGGATAAGATTAATATGAGCAATACTCTTAAGATGCAGTGTATCTAATATACGGAATTTTTCTACATCTTCATTTGAAAGAAACTTTTCTAAACTAAAAACAAAATAATGATAGTGTAATGGTTTGTAAACACTATAACAAAGACTATCAGATTTAAAATGACTGATATTTTTTATACATTCATAATCAGAAAGCTCATCACCAGCATAAAATTCTTTTCCTATAAAAATCTCATCTTTTGATGAATTTTCTTTATCCAAAGATTGCTTTTCCTCTTTCTGGAAAGAACAATTATGCAACAGGAATAAACTTAAAAAGGAAATTATTACCTTCATCATTTTTTGAGTAAGATTTTTAGTTTTTAATATCAGTTGTCATACCAATAACGTTCATATTTTTTACCCCCGTTTACTCCATAAAAGTACTCATCAGGTTCTTCTGAAGAGCTGTAATCACTTGGAGGCGGGCAGTCGTATATCAACTTGTTTAAAGGCTCTTTTTTGAGTTTGTTATCCAATATTGAGAAAATATGTTGAATCTCAAAAAACTCTTTATTGTTTGTAATATGATATTTTCCTATGGCAATTCCAAAAGAATGTCCTTTTTTATCTAACTGACAGACAGCATAATCATTTGTTGTAAAAACTTTTACCACGCTTTTTATCACTTCCTTACCATTTTCTTTTTTAGTGATAAGTACGAGTCTTTCTCTTTGTTTACTATTAGTATAGGTGTAATCAGTAAAACTCTTTAAAACCACCCATTCTGAAACTAATACATTGCCATAAAGCACCTGTCCTCCTCCATCTATAAAATATTTGTTGTTTAAGCCAAATATTTTGGCTAATTTCTCAGAGCGATAAATCATCGTTCTACTGACCTCTTTTGAAGATTCTGAAAAGTCAGATAAATCTTGAAAAGAGATATAAGGGAGGTCGTTTTTTATTTCTTGAGCAATTGCTAAAGCAAATACAAAGAATGTGATAGTTGTTAAGATTTTTTTCATTGATTATTTATTTTAAGAGCTATCGGACGAGTCGGACGGGGCGGACAAGTAGGATGGGAGCGGATAGAGGATTTTTAATTGATTATTTATCAAAAATTAAATAACCTTAATGTTTCAGGGTTATAATTTTCAAAAGAGACTTTTCCAAAGTCTTTTTGAGTTCGAATTATATCAAAATCATCAGATGCATTGTTGAAAATATTTGAAACCTCTACTTTGTAAAGAAAAATTTCATTTGTTTTATAATCTATTGAAAAAGTAGTGTATTTTATTTGTATTGGATCTGTAGAGGTGTTTTCTTCAATAGTGAAAAAATGATTTTCAAAAGAAATATTTCTAAATCCTTCTCCACTTGTAATGGTTTTATTAATTATCTTACTATTAAAAAATAGTTTTTCTCTATTTTTATTACTTAAAACTATCTTTATGGTCACAAAAAGATCATCATCTCCTGAATCATAAACAATAAACCTATCCTCAATGCCATCTTTGTTTATATCCATTTTTTTCCTAAAAAGAATCTTTCCTAAATCACTATCGTCATCACTAGGCATTACATCCCTTTTCCCCGCTAAAATATCATCATTTAATATTTTAGAAATTACAAAATGCCCGTCCTTATCTTTTTCTAATAAATAGTCTACACAAGTTTCTTTTTCATAAGTGTCTCCAAATAGTAAAAAACAACATCTGTATTCATTTTTGTTTTCTAAAGGTGTTATTTTTAATGTACTATTGAGAATATCAGCAAAAAAATCTTGTCCATTTATAAAAGGGTCGTAATCTAATGTCATATCAGCAGATAGTTCGTCAATCTTTTCCAACAATTGCTTGGAAACATATTGCTTGAAAAGTACTTCTCGGTTATCTAACGAACCATTATAAACAGATGAATAAAAAGCTTTTAAAGTTGCTATAGCAACTTCTGTATCTGTAGGTGTAGGTTCAGTGGCAACGTTATTAGCGTTTTTCTTATCTCTACAGCTAATAAAAGCCATTAAAATAAATATGATAATAATTCTTTTCATATCTTAAAAATTTGTCAGACAAGTCGGACGAGGCGAACGAGTGGGATGGGGGAGGGGGAGATAGTGCTGCCCCCTGAAACCTGACCCCTGAGACCTGACCCCTAAATCATATTATACTGCTTTAGTTTTCTGTATAGTGTGCGTTCGGAAATTCCTAAAGCCTTAGCTGTTTCTTTGCGTTTGCCATCGTTGTGTTCTAACGATTTGCGTATCATCTCACGCTCTTGTTCTTGGAGTGAAAAACGCTCTTCTTCAGCAGCTTCCTCGTAGTCGTACACCACTTCGTGAGGAAGGATTTCTTTTTCGGCAGGCGTTACAGGTAAAAAAGCAAAAGAGGGAGGTGTAGGGTCGTTTTTGCGAGTGTCGTTGCCATAAATGCGATGGATGAGACCTTCGTTCTCTTGTTGTACTTGGGGGGAATTGCCGTGTTGTAGTAGCTCGAGAGTGAGTTTTTTCAGGTCGTTGAGGTCGTTTTTCATATCGAAAAGCACCTTGTAAAGCAGTTCACGTTCGTTGCTAAAATCACTATCTGAGCGGTTTTGTGCAGGGACTATTGAAGGCAGATTTGTCCCTTCGTCGGGCAAGTAAGAGCGCAAAAGACTTGCGGTGATGTCGCGGCGTTGTTCCAGCACTGAAATTTGTTCGGCTACATTGCGCAACTGGCGTATATTACCGCTCCAGCGGTAGTTTGTAAGCAATTGTACAGCATCTTCACTGAGCCTTACGGGAGGCATTTTGTATTTTTCGGCAAAATCCGAAGCGAACTTGCGGAAGAGCAGATGGATATCCTCTTTGCGTTCGCGCAAAGGAGGCAAGTGTATTTCCACGGTGCTGAGTCGGTAATAGAGGTCTTCGCGGAAACGTCCTTTTTTGATGGCTTCTTGCATTTGTACATTGGTAGCTGCTACAATGCGCACATTAGTTTTCTGTACTACTGAAGACCCTACTTTGATGAACTCACCATTTTCGATCACCCGCAAGAGGCGCACTTGAGTAGTGAGAGGCAGTTCGCCCACTTCGTCTAAGAAAATAGTACCGCCATCGGCTTCTTCAAAATAACCACTACGGGTAGCTGTAGCCCCTGTGAAAGCGCCTTTTTCGTGACCAAAAAGTTCAGAATCAATAGTGCCTTCGGGGATAGCCCCACAGTTCACAGCGATATATTTGCCGTGTTTGCGCATTGAGAGTGAGTGAATGATACGAGGGATAGCCTCTTTTCCCACCCCACTTTCACCGGTGATGAGCACCGAAATATCGGTAGGGGCGACTTGTATAGCTTTTTCGAGCGCACGATTGAGCTTTAAATCGTTGCCAATGATACCAAAACGCTGTTTTATTGCTTGTATATTTTCCACGTTTGTTACTTGAGAGTTTAGAGTTGCAAAGATATGAATAATTAACGAATTAGCAAATTTGCTCATTGGCTAATTTGCTATTTAACAAATTATTATTACTTTTGCCGTCTAAAACAATTCTAAATAACAATCGCTATGAAAAAAGAGTCTTCTCACCCTCATACTATTGCCGACCTTAAAAAAGGCGAAAAAGGTATCATTCAGGAGTTTGACTGTTGTAAAATTCCTCTTAAACTCATTGAATTAGGCTGTTTTGTAGGTAGTGAAGTGGAGGTACTCCAAAAGGCGACTTTTGGCGATCCTATTTACATTCGTATGAACGATGCTTATCTTTCCATTAGAAAAGATATGGCAAAAACAATTCAATTAGCAAATTAGGCATAAGTCGCACAAGCAATTTAATTAACAGATTTAGTAAATTGGCACATCTTAAAATCGCCCTTGTGGGCAACCCTAATACAGGAAAAACATCCCTTTTCAATGCGCTGACAGGCTTAAACCAAAAGGTGGGCAACTACCCTGGTATTACTGTAGAAAAGAAAATAGGGTATTGCAAACTCCCTAACAACCAGCAAGCTGAAATCATCGACTTGCCAGGTACCTATAGCCTCAACCCGAGTTCAGAAGACGAACAAGTGGCTGTAGAAACCCTCATCAACCGCCAAGGAGCATACTTCCCCGATGTGGTGGTGGTGGTGAGCGAGGTGAGTAACCTCAAGCAAAACTTGCTGCTCTTCACCCAAGTGAAAGACCTCCAGCTGCCTACCATTCTGGTTATCAATATGGCTGACCAGATGCAGCGCAAAGGCATCAGTATCAACCTCTCCAAATTAGAACAGTTGTTACACACTAAAGTCATCCTCACCAGCACCCGCAAAGGCGAGGGGCTTTTAGCATTGAAAGAAGCGATTACAAACTTCAAAGAATTGTCGCTTGCTCCTTGTGTGGATATGTCGCGTTTGGAGGCTATACCCTTTGGTACTTCGGAAAGTGAACAACGCCGTAAACAGCAGAAAGAGACTATTATCCGCTATCAGTTTATCAATGAAACTCTCAAAGAAACTTATGTGGTAGATCAGCACAAGGCACAGACCCTGCGCGCTCATCTCGACCGTTTTCTCATTCACCCCTTCTTTGGTTATGTGGTGTTTGCTGCCATACTATTGCTCATCTTCCAAGCCGTTTTCACTTGGTCGAGTTACCCAATGGACTGGATAGAGAACGAGTTTGGTATTTTAGGCGAATGGCTGGCTGCCAAATTACCGGCCGGCGCACTTACTAATTTGCTCATCGATGGGGTACTCCCCGGAATAGCAGGCATCACTGTGTTTATCCCGCAGATAGCCGTACTTTTCACCTTGATAGCTATTTTAGAAGAAAGCGGCTATATGAGTAGGGTAGTTTTTTTAATGGACAATGTGATGCGACGTTTTGGGCTTAGTGGCAAGAGTGTAGTGCCACTCATTTCGGGGGCTGCTTGTGCCGTGCCTGCCGTGATGATTGCCCGCAATATTGAGAATTGGAAAGAACGCCTTATCACCATACTCGTCACTCCGTTTATGACCTGCTCGGCACGTTTGCCCGTGTACCTCATCATCATCAATTTGGTAATTCCCGAAGGTGATTTTCTGTGGATTAGCTACAAAGCGTGGACGTTCTTTGCGATGTATTTCTTAGGCTTTGCAGTCGCGTTACTTTCGGCTTTTATCTTAGATAAAGTGCTAAAAATGAAAAAGAACAGTAGTTTCTTTATCGCCGAAATCCCCGACTATAAAATTCCGCTACTGCGCAATGTATGTCTTACAGTATACGAGAAAACCAAAGGTTTTGTGATGGGAGCGGGTAAGTTTATTTTGGCAATTTCGGTATTGTTGTGGTTCTTAGGCTCTCACGGAATGGGCGAAAAATACAACAGCATTGAGGCTACCGCCGAACAATTGGCACAAACACACCAATGGACAGAAGAACAAAAAGCGAATTACATCCAATCCGAAAGTTTAGAATACTCGTTTTTAGGCTACATAGGCAAGGGGATAGAACCCGTATTTCGTCCGCTGGGTTACGATTGGAAGATAAGCATAGGGGTAGTAGCCTCATTTGCGGCTCGTGAGGTGTTTATTAGCACACTATCAACGGTTTATAGTTTAGGAAAAGACCTTGATACCGAGGCTGAAGAAGGAGAACGCACGATTTTAGCAAAAATGCGCTCGGAAGTACACTCCGATGGCACCCCCGTATATACCCTTGGTACAGGAATTTCACTATTGCTCTACTACGCTTTTGCGATGCAATGCCTTAGTACGGTTGCTGTGGTACGCAAAGAAACCAATAGCTGGAAATGGACAGCCCTACAGTTTTTGTTTATGACGGGCATTGCTTATATAAGTGCGATGCTGGCGTTTATATTAATTAGATAATTAGCAAATTTGTCAATTAGCAAATTGGCAAATCGACAAATCGACAAATTATGAAGTTAGGTTTAGTATTTTCAGGTGGTGGAGTGCGCGCTTTGGCACACGCCGGATTGCTCAAAGCCTTAGAAGAAAAAGGCTTGCGACCATCAATTATTTCAGGCACCAGTGGAGGTGCTCTCATTGGGGCTCTTTATGCTTGTGGGGTAAAACCTGATGATATGGCGCAATTTTTCAAAGAAACACCCGTATTTAAATGGTCGATGCTCACTTTTAAGAAAGTAGGTTTGGTAGATAGCGCCAAATATACTAAATTCTTCGAAAAAGAATTTCAATACCACACTTTTGAAGAACTCCAACTGCCTTTAATCGTTACAGCTACCAATCTGTTGAATGGTAAAGTGCAGTATTTCAATCAAGGAGAACTCATACAGCCGCTAATAGCCTCAGCTGCTTTGCCACCCTATTTTTCACCCGTGAGAATAGGTGAAAGCCTCTATTGTGACGGCGGACTTTTAGATAACTTCCCGATAGAACCTATTAAAAAACAATGTGATAAAATCATTGGCAGCTTTGTAAACCCGTTGGAAACGATTACCGAAAAAGAGCTCAGCAACTCCTTTCAATTTATGCAACGCATCTACAACATCACAATGGACGGCAACTACAGTCGCAAATTCAAGAAATGTGATTTGCTATTGTTGCACAACCTCAGCAATATAGGGGTGCTGGATACCAAAATGATCGATCACGCTTTTGAATACGGTTATGAAATGGGAATAAAAAGATTAGCGGAGTTGAAAGATTAACAATTATTTAACAATTTTATTTCTCTAAAACTTGTACTTTTGCGGTCTAATTAAAAAAATGTATCAATGAAAAAAATCTTTATCGCCTTAATGGCAATGGTAGCTTTAGCCAGCTGTGGCAAAAGTGATGACAATGACGGAACAATCCAAGAAGGAGCATTCCCTAAAAAAATAACTGTAACTTATCCTAAAAACAATGAAAGTACAGTTATAGTGTATAATATTCAGAATGATAAAATATTATCATTTACTAAAACTGAATATAGTAATGGAGTACAAACAGGTACTACAGAGAATACAAAAATAGAATACAATGGTAATCTCATTAAACAAATAAAATCAGGAGAACCTTCTTCAGAGGATTATTCCATTATTGATTATCACTACGATGGACAAGGTCGTTTGGTGAGACGAACAATAGTAGAACCCAACGATGATGATGCAAAAACTGAAACCTATGAATATTCATACATAGGAGATCAACTCTCTAAAGAGGTTCATATTTATCCTTCAACAACCTATATTAATGGGCAGGAGAAAAAGATAAATCGGCATAATGAAAAAGTATTAGAGTACAATGGTAATATAATAACTGTAAATGAAATTAGTACTAGTCGTGATGGCAATGGAAATGTGGTAAGTGGTACAAGTACTCACACCAATACTATTGTCTATACCCTTTCCAATGGAAACTTAGTAAAAAAGGTGGAAAACCAAATAACAACTGAATATTTGTATGATACAAATACCAATCCAATGCCTTTAAACAAATTAAGAAAAACTACTGACCCTATCTACTTTTTGTCACCTGATATGAGTAAAAATAACTTGATAAAAACAGAAAAAACTTATATAGGTTATCAGGGAGTAGAAGTAAAAACAATTATTACTCAAGATCTTACTTATAATGAAAAAGGCTATCCTACGATGAACAAAAGGTATCGTCAAGAGGGTAATAATCCAAAAGAACTTAGTTCTATTACTGAATACGAGTATTAAGAATTTATATACTCATAAAAAGCGGCTTTTCAAAGCCGCTTTTTTTTATTCTTTTCAAGAGTCAATTTTCATCCTTTTTTGCAAAATCCTCAATTTTTGTCTATTCAAATTATCAAATCAATAATACGACTCTTTCTTTTCTGTTATATCTTTAAAATTTTAACACTTTAACTGCTTAAAACATCTTATCTTCATATAACCCTCTGATTTTCAATAAAAATACGTTAAAGTTTTGTTAAACTACTAATTTCATTAGGTTACTTTCAGTTGTTTTTCCTTACCTTTACCACGCAAAAAGATGATAAAATCGAAAATATAGCTACAAAGTTTTATCTCTTTTTAACATTTAAGAAGCATTAAAAAACACTAAAAACAAATTGATATGGAAAACACAGCAAAACTGATTTTTGAAGGGAAAGAATACGAATTTCCTATTGTAGTAGGGACTGAAAATGAAAAAGCAATCAATATTGAAAAATTGCGTGCCCTTACTGGTTTGATAACCTTAGATTCAGGTTATAAGAACACAGGCTCTTGCAAGAGTGCTATTACCTTTCTCGACGGTGAAAAAGGTATTTTGCGTTATCGTGGCTATAATATTGAAGAATTGGCTGCTAAAGCCGAGTTTCTCGAAGTAGCCTATCTTCTTATTTTTGGCGAACTCCCCACTGCCGAAGAGTATGACGATTTCAAAAAAACAATTCACAAGTACACCCTTGTACACGAGGATATGCGTCGTATTATGGACGGTTTCCCGCGCTCGGCGCACCCTATGGGGGTATTGGCATCGGCTACTAGTGCGCTCACTGCTTTCAACCCTGTGCCAGTGAATGTACATTGCCCCAAACACGTGTATCAAGCGGTCTGCAAAGCCATTGCTAAAGTAACCATTATAGCTTCTTGGGTATACCGCAAACGCGAAGGTTTACCACTGAATTACTACGACAACAGCAAGGGCTATATTGAGAACATTTTGCGCCTCTTCTTTGAAATTCCTACTGAGGAATACAAAATCAACCCTACTATTGTAAGAGCTCTCAACAAGTTGCTCATCCTCCACGGCGACCACGAACAGAACTGTTCTACTTCTACCGTACGTTTGGTAGGCTCTTCAGAGGCGGGTCTGTTTGCGAGTATTTCCTCTGGGGTTTCTGCCCTTTGGGGTCGTCTCCATGGCGGGGCAAACCAAGCGGTGATTGAGATGCTCGAAGAAATTCACAAAGACGGAGGTGATGTAGATAAGTTCATCAACAAAGCAAAAGACAAAAACGACCCTTTCCGCCTGATGGGCTTTGGTCACCGTGTGTACAAAAATTTCGACCCACGGGCTAAAATCATCAAAGTAGCTGCCGATGAGGTACTCAATGCTTTAGGCATTGACGACCCTATTCTCGGCATCGCTAAACATCTCGAAAAAGTAGCTTTGGAAGACGAGTACTTCAAATCGCGCAACCTCTACCCCAATGTCGATTTCTATTCAGGTATTATCTACAAAGCCTTGGGTATGCACTTAGAGATGTTCACCGTGCTTTTTGCTATCGGTCGTCTCCCTGGTTGGATTGCCCAATGGAAGGAAATGCGCCAAGGAGGAGAGCCTATCGGTCGTCCACGACAAATATACGTGGGAGCCACCGAAAGACCTTTTGTTGAATTGAATAAAAGATAAAAATGAAAAACATTATCTATACCATTACCGATGAGTCGCCCTATTTAGCTACTCATTCACTATTGCCCATCATCAGACGCTTTTGTGCCTCTTCGGGTATCAACTTTGAAGCCAAAGATATCTCATTGGCAGGGCGTATCTTAGCCTCTTTCCCCGATTTTCTCACAGAAGAACAACGCGTGCCCGATGCCCTTAGCGAACTGGGGGCGTTGGCAACGCGTCCGGAAGCCAATATCATCAAGTTGCCTAATATCAGTGCTTCGGTACCCCAACTGAAAGCGGCTATTGCCGAACTGCAATCACAAGGCTATGCGCTCCCCGATTACCCTGAAAACCCTACTGATGAAGCCGAAATGGCTATCAAACAGCGGTATGACAAGGTGAAAGGCAGTGCGGTGAATCCTGTGTTGCGCGAGGGTAATTCCGATAGGCGTGCCCCTAAATCGGTAAAACAATACGCTCAAACGCACCCGCATTCAATGGGCGGGTGGAGTGCTGAGAGTCTCACGGAAGTCGCTACGATGCAAGCGGGCGATTTCTACCACAACGAGCAATCGGTAACACTTCAAAAAGCCGATGTGGTGCGCATAGAGTTGGTAAGCCCTAAACACGAGGTGCAGGTGCTCAAAGCGGAGCTTCCTTTGCAAGCGGGTGAAGTGATAGACGCTACTTTTATGAGCAAAGAAGCGCTTTGCAAATTCTATAAAAAAGCCTTTGCCGAAGCGAAAGACAAGGGTGTACTCCTCTCTTTGCACCTGAAAGCTACAATGATGAAGGTTTCTGATCCTATTCTCTTTGGCTATGCGGTCGAAACGTACTTTGCTAATTTGTTCCAAAAACACCCGCGCGAACTGAAAGCCTTAGGGGTGAATGCACGTAACGGTCTTTCGGATATTCTGGCGAAAATAGAACAATTGCCTGCTGAAGAACAAGAACCTTTAAAACACGACATTGAGGGAGCGCTTGCGCGAGCAGCTGCTTTGGCAATGGTAAATTCCGATAAGGGGATTACCAACCTGCATTTCCCTAACGATGTGATTGTAGATGCTTCTATGCCAGCAATGATTCGCAATGGGGGAAAGATGTGGAATGCTAAAGGCGAGGCTCAAGATACTTTGGCGGTACTGCCCGATAGCACTTATGCGCGTATCTACCAAGTGGTGATTGACTTCTGTAAGAAATACGGGGCGTTTAATCCTGCTACGATGGGAAGCGTTGCCAATGTGGGCTTAATGGCTCAAAAAGCTGAGGAATACGGCTCGCACGATAAGACTTTCGAAATCCCTCATAGCGGACGCGTACAGGTGGTAGGCGCCGACGGTAAAGTGTACTTATCGCACAAGGTAGAAAAAGGCGATATCTGGCGTATGTGTACTGCGAAAGATGCTGCCATACAAGATTGGGTGAAATTAGCGGTAACACGCGCACGCCTCAGCAAAACACCTGCGGTCTTTTGGTTGGACGAGCACCGCGCTCACGATGCACAACTCATTAAAAAGGTAAAACTCTATTTGGCAACACTCGATACCGAGGGGGTAGATATCCGCATTATGTCGCCTGAAACGGCGATGCTCTTCACCTTAGAGCGCACTCGCAAGGGCAAAGATACCATTTCAGTAACCGGCAATGTGTTGCGCGATTACCTCACCGACTTGTTCCCTATCTTAGAATTGGGTACCAGTGCCAAAGTGCTCTCTATCGTCCCTTTGATGAATGGTGGCGGACTCTTTGAAACGGGTGCAGGGGGCTCAGCACCTAAATTAGCCGAACAACTCTTTGCCGAAAACCACTTGCGCTGGGATTCCTTAGGAGAATTTCTCGCCTTAGGAGCTTCGTTAGAGCATTTTGCACAAAAACACGAGAATCCCAAAGCCTTAGTGTTAGCCCAAACGCTCGATGAGGCAACGAGTAAACTGTTGAACAACGACAAATCGCCTCAAGCCAAAGTAGGTACGCTCGACAATCGCGGAAGTCACTTCTATTTGGCGCTTTATTGGGCAGAAGCCTTAGCGACACAAACTCAAGATAGCGCACTTGCCGAAGAGTTTGCTCCTATCGCCAAAGCCCTAAAAGACAACGAAACGACTATCGTGGAAGAGCTGACCCGCATACAAGGCACGCCGGTAGATTTAGCAGGTTATTACCACCCCGATTTCACCAAAGTAGCCAAAGTTATGCAAGGAAGTAAAACCCTATTGTTAATTATTAATTCTTAATTGTTAATTGAATTATGGTTTTTGATATTGAAATGATAAAGAAGGTCTACGCCCAATTTCCTGAACGCGTAGACAAAGCCCGTCAAGTGGTAGGACGACCCCTTACCCTTGCTGAAAAAATATTGTATACTCACTTGTGGGACGGCACTCCTTCACGTGCTTTTGAGCGCGGTAAAGACTATGTAGATTTCGCCCCCGACCGTATCGCTTGTCAAGATGCGACCGCTCAAATGGCGCTCTTGCAGTTTATGCAAGCGGGCAAAAGCAAAGTGGCTGTCCCTACCACCGTGCACTGCGACCACCTGATACAAGCCAAAATAGGTGCTGCAACCGACCTGAAAGTGGCTACTGAACAATCTAAAGAAGTATTCGATTTCCTCTCTTCGGTATCCAACAAATATGGCATTGGTTTCTGGAAACCTGGCGCAGGGATTATTCACCAAATAGTCTTAGAAAACTACGCTTTCCCTGGTGGAATGATGATAGGTACCGATTCGCATACGGTGAATGCTGGAGGATTAGGAATGCTCGCCATTGGTGTAGGCGGTGCCGATGCCGTTGATGTGATGGCAGGAATGCCGTGGGAACTGAAATTTCCTAAGCTCATAGGCGTAAAACTCACGGGTAAACTCAGCGGTTGGACTGCCCCAAAAGACGTGATTCTTAAAGTCGCCGATATACTCACCGTAAAAGGGGGTACGGGCGCTATTGTGGAATACTTCGGCGAGGGTGCTAAATCGCTTTCGTGTACGGGAAAAGGAACTATATGTAATATGGGTGCCGAAATAGGGGCTACTACCTCTACTTTTGGCTATGATGAGGCGATGCGTCGCTATCTGCTTGCCACTGGGCGCGAAGAAGTAGCCCTCGCTGCCGATGCCATTGCGCCTTACCTCACCGCCGACCCCGAAGTATATGCTGACCCTGAAAAGTATTTCGACCAACTCATCGAGATAGACCTCTCTGCCTTAGAGCCTTATATCAATGGGCCTTTTACCCCCGATAGAGGCACTCCTGTATCCAAAATGAAGGAGGTAGCCCGTGCCAACGATTGGCCTCTCGAGGTGCAATGGGGGCTCATCGGTTCGTGTACTAACTCGTCTTACGAAGATCTCACCCGCGCGGTTTCGGTCGTAAAACAAGCCTTGGAAAAGAGAATTACCCCTAAAGCTTCCTTTGGTATCAACCCTGGCTCTGAACAAATACGATATACTACTGAACGCGACGGCATCATAGACATCTTCGAGCAGTTGGGCACCCGTGTGTTTACCAACGCTTGTGGTCCCTGCATTGGTCAGTGGGACAGAGAAGGCGCTGAAAAACAAGAGAAAAATACGATTGTGCATTCTTTCAACCGCAACTTCTCCAAACGTGCCGACGGCAACCCTAATACCCACGCTTTTGTTGCTTCACCCGAAATGGTAGCAGCTTTGGCGATTGCCGGTAGGTTAGACTTCAACCCTATCACCGATACGTTGCTCAACGACCAAGGTGAAGCGGTAAAACTCACTCCTCCTTATGGCGAAGAGTTGCCTTCTAAAGGTTTTGCAGTTGATGACCCTGGCTATCAGGCTCCCGCCAAAGATGGTAGCAACATCGAGGTCGTGGTATCGCCTACCTCCAACCGTTTGCAACTACTCACGCCTTTCGCTCCTTGGGACGGTGAGAATATCACAGGGGCTAAACTCCTTATCAAAGCGCAAGGCAAATGCACCACCGACCATATTTCGATGGCAGGGGCTTGGTTGCGTTTCCGCGGACATTTGGACAATATTTCCAACAATATGCTCATAGGGGCGGTAAATGCTTTCAACGGTAAAACTAACTCTGTAAAAAACCAACTTACCGGCGAATACGACGAAGTGCCTAAAGTACAACGCGCCTATAAGGCAGCAGGAATCCCTTCTATTATAGTAGGCGACCACAACTATGGCGAGGGCTCTTCACGTGAGCACGCCGCTATGGAACCTCGTCATTTGGGGGTACGAGCGGTATTGGTGAAATCGTTTGCGCGCATTCACGAAACCAACCTTAAAAAGCAAGGAATGCTCGCCCTCACCTTTGCTAATGAAGCCGATTACGACAAGATTCAAGAAGACGACGTGATCAATTTCCTCGACCTCACCGCCTTTGCGCCTGGCACTCCTTTACACTTAGAATTTGTACATAAAGATGGCAGTAAGGACGTGATTACCTGCAACCATACCTACAACGCCCAGCAAATAGGTTGGTTTAAAGCAGGAAGCGCCCTGAATAAATTAGCGAATTAGCAAATTTGGAATTAGTAAATATTATCGACTTTGCCAAAGGTAACCGTCCGTACGGCTCACACCTTTGGCAAAGTTTTTTATATTCTAAATGCCACTTGCTAAATCTACACAAGAAATTTTCCGAAACTCAAAATTGTTACTTGTCACTTGCTAATTGTTAATTATTTTGTACTTTTGCCTCTCGAAAAAGACTAAATGAACCACTCCGCTTTTATGATGATTGATAAAATAAAAGAACACATCGCTAAAATTGAGGATTTTACAGCGAAAACTAAAGACGAACTCGAACAGTTCCGCATTCAGTACCTCGGTAAAAAAGGTGTCCTAAACGACTTTTTTGCTGCTTTCAAAGAAGTACCTAATGAAGAAAAAAAGACTTTTGGGCAGGTAGTGAATGAACTCAAACAAAAAGCTGAAGCTAAAGTACAAGAATGGCGCGACCGTCTTGAAGAACGCAACGAGAGTAAAGGAGTATATGGCGATTTGAGCCGCCCTGCTACCCCAGCCCCCATTGGCGCTCGCCATCCTATTTCTCTGGTGAAAAACGAAATCGTAAAAATCTTCGCGAATATTGGCTTTGATGTTTCCGATGGCCCCGAAATGGAAGATGATTGGCATAACTTCACTGCTCTCAATCTCCCCGAATACCACCCTGCACGCGATATGCAGGACACTTTCTTTATACAAACTAATCCCGATATCCTCTTGCGCACTCACACTAGTTCAGTGCAGATACGTTATATGGAAAATCACCAGCCACCTATCCGCACAATCTCCCCAGGGCGTGTGTTCCGCAACGAGGCTATCTCTGCTCGCTCTCACTGCTTGTTTCACCAAGTAGAAGGCTTGTATATCGATAAAAACGTATCTTTTGCCGACCTCAAACAAACACTGTTGTACTTCACTAAAGAAATGTTTGGCAAATCACGTATCCGCTTGCGTCCGTCCTACTTCCCTTTCACTGAACCCAGTGCCGAAGTAGATATCTATTGGGGGCTCAACAACGAGGTAGATTACCGCATCACCAAAGGAACCGGTTGGCTCGAAATTATGGGTTGTGGTATGACCGACCCTAATGTGCTTAAAAACTGCGGTATCGATAGCGAACAGTACAGCGGTTTTGCTTTTGGTATGGGCGTTGAGCGCATCGCAATGTTGCTCTACCAAATCGGTGACATCCGTATGTTCTACGAGAACGATGCCCGCTTCTTAGAACAATTCAAAAGCGCCCTTTAATACATAAAAATAGAAATATGACAACAGTGAATAAAAACATACATAAACCTATGTTTAAAGTAGGGGAGGAGGTACTCATAGCTCCACAAGTCACTAATGAAAAAGAATGGCTTAAAGGAATAGTAATAGATATTGAAGACAACCCTTTTGTAGGTTTTGTGATTACAGCCAAAACAAAAGAACTCGGCGAATTTTTTGATAAAGAATACTTGTTTAAAAAATTGAATTGAGATGTTTGCTATTACTTTTGATATGGTTATTTCCGATTTGGAAAAGTATTACGGTTCGCCTTATCACTCTGCTTATACTGAAATTCGTAAAGTATTGGCTGATTGTGGTTTTTATTGGATACAAGGAAGTGTGTATGTAACCAATGAAGAGAATTTATATGTAGTGACCAAAGCAATGAATGCCCTTGATGCTATTTCTTGGTTTAGAAAGTCTGTTAGAGATATCAGAGCTTTTGAAATTAAAAATTGGTCAGATTTTACCCAAATGTTTAAAATTGAAAAATAATTCACAAACATCGTCAATTGTCAATCGTCAATTGTCAATTGAAAACGTTTCTTTTGCCTACGATGGGCAACCCGAATTACTGAAAAACATCTCCTTTGAACTCTCACAAGGCGAACACCTTTCCTTGATGGGCGAAAGCGGCTGCGGTAAGAGTACCCTTCTCAAAGTTATCTACGGACTTGTAGATGTACAACAAGGCTCTGTTCTCTTTCACAACGAGCGCGTCTGGGGGCCTTCACGTCAGTTAGTACCTGGTTTCAAAACGATGAAATACCTCGCTCAAGATTTTGGCTTAGGCCCCTATCACACTGTCGCTGAAAACGTAGGAAAGTTCATCTCCAATCTCGATTTAGTTTACAAAAAAGAACGTGTAATGGAGCTCCTCACCTTAGTAGGTATGGAGCGCTTTGCTCTCTTAAAAGCCCTAAACCTCAGTGGTGGCGAAAAACAACGTGTCGCATTAGCAATGGCATTAGCGCAAGAACCCCAATTGCTGTTGCTTGATGAGCCTTTTAGTCAGATAGATAATTTTAGAAAAAACGATTTGCAACGCATCCTTTTTACTTATCTAAAAGAGCAGAATATCAGTTGTATTGTAGCAACTCACGACGGTAAAGATGCCCTTTCTTATTCCGATAAAACTGCGATAATGCGTAAAGGTGAATTGTTGTATTTCGGCAACACTCTCAACATCTACGCCCAAGATACCGATGCCTATACAGCTTCTCTCTTTGGCGAAGTAACTACCTATCAAGGCAAACTCTTCAAGCCTCATCAAATAGCACTTGCTCCTCAACCCACTAATTGGCAGGTTTCTGTGCAACATAGCTATTTTCAAGGAGCTCACTATCTTATAGAAGCTACTACTCCCGAAACAAAAGTCTATTTCTATCACCCCGTCCCGCTTGCTAAAAACGCTACAGTTCATTTACAAATCAAATAGCCCGCGCGGATCGCACCAAATTGCCAAATGTATTTCCATCACTATAATATCGTTACTCCTTTAGGACTCGACCTCCCTACCACCGCTCATTTGGTGCTGAGAGAACAATCGG
This sequence comes from Capnocytophaga genosp. AHN8471, assembly GCF_016806945.1. Classification (NCBI taxonomy): domain Bacteria; kingdom Pseudomonadati; phylum Bacteroidota; class Flavobacteriia; order Flavobacteriales; family Flavobacteriaceae; genus Capnocytophaga; species Capnocytophaga genosp. AHN8471. The sequence goes on along the minus strand of NZ_JAESPJ010000006.1, from coordinate 85,163 downwards.
GCATCGCTCGTTATCCAATCTATGGGCAGCTCACTAATGTTTGTCTTTCTAAAATAGGCGATGGGGCTTTAGAGAGCAAGTACCAGCAACTCGTGGGGCGTGAAGGTTTTTCGCGATTGGAAAAAATGCTCCTTTTGGCAGTTGTTCCTATACTTCATCATATCAAAATCACCCCTCGCACCGCTCTAATTCTTTCCACGACCAAAGGCAATATTTCAGCACTTGCCAAAGGAAATCCTACTCCTTTACTTTCAACTACTGCCCAAAAAATCGCTACTGCAATAGGTATTACCACTACGCCTATTGTGTTATCTAATGCCTGTGTATCAGGAGCAATGGCGCTCTCAGTAGCCGATAGTCTGCTAAAAACAGATAGTTATGATAGTGCTGTGGTATTAGCTGGCGATGAGATAAGCGAATTTGTACTTTCGGGCTTTCAGTCCTTTCAAGCGATGAGTGCTAAACCTTGCAAGCCTTACGACGCTACCCGCGATGGCATTACCTTGGGTGAAGCAACCGCCGCTGTATATGTGAGTAAAGAAGCGCAAGGTGCTAAAGCTCAACTCTTAGGAAGTAGTTCTATCAACGATGCCAATCATATTTCAGGACCTTCACGCACCGGCGAAGGATTGTATTTGAGTGTGCAAAATGCCTTAGACGAAGCTAAACTACAGCCTCAACAAATCGATTTGATCAACGCTCACGGTACGGGTACTCTCTATAACGACGAGATGGAAAGTATTGCCTTTATGCGCGCCAATCTCCTCTCTGCTCCTCTCAATAGTTACAAAGGCTATTTTGGGCATACACTCGGTACTTCAGGGCTACTTGAAACCCTGCTTACTATAGAGTTAGCCCGTTATAAAACCCTTCTAAAAAGCCTCAATTTCGATACACTTGGCGTTTCTCATCCTATAAAAGTACTGAGAACAACCGAGTATAAAGAGGTGCATTACTTCCTCAAAACAGCCTCAGGCTTCGGAGGCAGCAACACCGCACTTGTAATTAAACAATTATAACCCCTTAATATATAATCATTAACATCTAAGTATTATTTTTTTTGTTAAAAAAAAGTGAATAAAAATTTGCGTATAAAGAAAATATTCGTAACTTTGAGCCCGATTTTAACACCATAAAGTAATAAAAAGATGAGAAAAATAATTTTGTTGATGAGCATTTTTGCTATCCATCTCTCTATGGCACAGCAACAAAGCTCTCCCGATGGCAGTGTGATACTCTCTTTTTCACTGAAAAGTGATGGAACTCCTTCGTATAAGGTGTCCTACAAAAATAAACCAGTGATAAACGAAAGTACTTTAGGTTTTACTCTTAAAAAAGCTGAACCTTTAACTAATAACTTTAAAGTAGTAGATACTAAAAAATCTACCTTTAAAGAAACGTGGAAACCCGTATGGGGGGAAGAAAGCGAAATTCTAAACCACTACAACGAACTTCTCGTGCAATTGCAACAAGAGAAAACCAACCGAAAAATGAATATTCGCTTTCGTGTGTATAATGAAGGTGTCGGATTCCGTTACGAATTCCCTTCTCAAAAAGAACTTACCTATTTTGTAGTAGAAGAAGAGCTCTCTCAGTTTGCGATGACGGGTGACCATACCGCTTGGTGGATTCCTGGCGATTACGATACCCAAGAATACGACTATACAGAAAGCAAACTCTCCGAAATTCGCGGACTGATGAAACAAGCCGTAACCGAGAACGTGTCTCAGTTCGCTTTTTCACCTACCGGCGTACAAACTTCTTTAATGATGAAAACCAAAGATGGCTTGTATATCAATCTTCACGAAGCTGCCTTGGTTGATTATTCCTTGATGAACCTCAATCTCGACGACAAAACTTTCACCTTCCAATCTTGGCTCACCCCCGATGCTCAAGGTGATAAAGGTTACCTAATGGCGCCTTGCCACAGCCCTTGGCGTACGATTATGGTAAGCGACGATGCTCGTAAAATCTTAGCTTCTCGCTTGATTCTCAACCTTAACGAACCTTGTGCTATTGCCGATACTTCGTGGATTAAACCTGTAAAATACGTCGGTGTTTGGTGGGAAATGATTACCGGTAAAAACTCTTGGAGCTATACGAACGACCTTCCTACTATCGACCTCAATACCGTTGATTACAGCAAAACTAAACCTAATGGTACTCACGGCGCTAACAACGAAGAAGTGCGCAAATATATCGATTTTGCAGCTAAACACGGCTTCGACCAAGTGCTTGTAGAAGGTTGGAATATAGGTTGGGAAGATTGGTTTGGTCACAAAAAAGACTATGTGTTCGATTTTGTAACCCCTTATCCCGATTTCGACCTCAAAGCGCTCAATGACTACGCGCACTCTAAAGGTGTAAAACTGATGATGCACCACGAAACTTCTGGCTCTACTCGCAACTACGAACGCCACATCAAAGCCGCTTACGAGTTGATGAACAAATATGGTTATAACTCAGTGAAAAGCGGCTATGTAGGCGATATTCTTCCAGTGGGTGAACACCATTATAGTCAATCAACTATCAACCACTACCTCTATGCAATCAAAGAAGCTGCTAAATACAAAATAATGGTAAATGCGCACGAAGCAGTACGCCCTACAGGCCTTTGCCGTACTTACCCAAATATGATAGGTAACGAATCTGCTCGCGGTACTGAGTACGAGGCTTTTGGGGGTAATAAAGTATTCCACACTACCATCTTGCCTTTCACTCGTTTGCAAGGAGGCCCAATGGATTATACCCCTGGTATCTTCGAAACCGAAATGAAGTATGTAAATCCTAATAACAACAGTCAGATACGCAGTACCTTGGCTCGCCAATTAGCCTTGTATGTAACAATGTACAGTCCGCTACAAATGGCAGCCGACTTGCCAGAGAACTACGAAAAGTATATGGATGCCTTCCAATTCATCAAAGATGTACCCGTAGATTGGCAAAAAAGCGTATACCTTGAAGCTGAACCTGGTCGTTATATCACCATTGCGCGTAAAGATAAACACAGCAACAATTGGTATGTAGGTTGCACCGCTCACGAAGGCGGACATACTTCAGAACTCTTGCTCAACTTCCTCGACAAAGATAAGAAGTATGAGGCTACCATCTATGCCGATGCCAAAGATGCCAATTGGAAAACCAATCCTAAGGCATATACAATCACCAAACAAAAAGTAAATGCTAAAACCAAATTAAAACTCACAGCCGCTCAAGGCGGTGGCTATGCTATTAGCATTAAAGAATTAGCAAATTAGCAAAATTAGAAAATTAACCAATGATTGTTTATGCAAAAGCCTAATGTGATTTTAGAAAAGACTTTTCAGTTTTCTCTTAGAATTGTTGAGCTTTGTAATGTTTTGGAGGAGAATAGAAAATATGCTATTGCGAACCAATTATTAAGGTCTGGCACTTCTATAGGAGCTAATGTGAGAGAGGCTCAGAATGCAGAAAGTCAGCAGGACTTTATCCATAAGTTTAAAATTGCAGCTAAGGAAGCCGAAGAAACAATGTATTGGTTAGATATATGTTTATATTCAAGTGATTATCCTGATACTCAAGTAGAAAAACAGGAATTGTTGAATATTATGTATATAATAAATAGTATTATAGGAACAATGAAAAGAAAATTAGTGAATTAGTGAATTACAAATAAATGGTATAGAAATTTGCTAATTTTCAAATTTTCAAATTTTCAAATTAGAAAAGCGTATGAAAGTAAAAATGAACAAACTACTTTATGCAGTAATGTTTTTCTTGTGTGTAGCTTTCGGTTACGCACAGCAAATCACTGTAAAAGGAACAGTGAAAGATGGCGCTGGCGAACCCCTAATGGGCGCTAGTGTGCTCGTGAAAGGTACCTCTCACGGTACTGCCGCCGATTTCGACGGTAAATTCGAACTAAAAGTCGACAAAGGTGCTACCCTTGTCTTCTCATCTGTAGGCTTCAAATCCCAAGAAGTCGCCGCTAAAGCAGTGATGAACATCACCCTCCAAGAAGATGTACAACAACTCGGCGACGTAGTAGTTATCGGGTATGGAGCTGTAAGAAAAAAGGACTTAACAGGTTCTGTAAACTTGGTGACCGATAAGGACTTTAATAAAGCTCCTGCCGTAAATGCCGACCAGCTTATCCAAGGTAAAATAGCTGGGGTACAGATGACCTCTGCAAGTGGTGCTCCCGGTGAAGGACAAACCATTCGCGTACGTGGTAATGGCTCTTTGTCCTTAACTTCTAACCCGCTAATTGTAATTGACGGTGTGCCAATGAACGATGGCGGCGTGGGCGGTTCTCGTAGTATCTTCAACTCTATCAACCCTGAAGATATCGAAAGTATGACTGTATTGAAAGACGCATCCTCTACCGCTATCTTCGGTTCTCGTGCTGCCAATGGGGTGATTATGATTACCACCAAAAAAGGAAAAGCAAACCAAGAAATGAAGATTAGCTTCAACACCAGCATCGCACTACAAGATGTAAACAAATATGTTGATGTAATGAGTGCCGATCAATACCGCCAAACTGTAAAAGGATTAAATAACCCTGCTGCCGAAGCGCTCTTGGGCAATGCTAATACCAATTGGCAAAAAGAAATCTACCAAGTAGCCCCTATGAGTAATAGTACTTTAGTGCTCTCTGGCGCCTACAAAACTTTGCCTTATCGTGTATCTATAGGGCATTCGTATGCCGATGGGGTGTTGCGTACCGATAACTTCAAACGTACCAATGCTAAAATTAGCTTGAACCCTACTTTCTTTGATAAATCATTGAAATTAGAATTGAATGCCAATGGTACTTATATGCAAAACCGTTTTGCCGAAAAAGGAGCTATAAGTTCAGCGGTTCTCTATGACCCTACCCAATCAGTGTTTGGAGGTCCCGCTAAATACGGTGGATACCACGCTTGGATTGACCCAGCTACACAAAATCGCTCTAACTTAGCTGCAACCAATCCTATGGCGTTATTGAACTTTACCGACGATAGTTCTAAAGTGTTTCGCTTTATTGGTAATGTAAAAGTTGATTATACCTTACCTTTCTTTAAAGATATTACCGCTACCGTGAATGCTGGTTTAGACTACAGTAATGGTAAAGGCGATAAAATTATCGATCCTAAAATGCCTACTGCCACTACTGGTTTTGCAGGAAGTACTAATACCTATGATAATAAAGCAACTAATAAGTTGTTTGATGCTTATGTAAACTATATGAAGGACATCAAAGATACACATAGTATTGGGCTAATGGTAGGACACTCTTATCAATCTTTTGAATTTGACGATAATAGTACTCAAAACGATTACTTTGTAAACCCTGGCGATAACAAGCATATCCCTAATATCAACAAAAGTAAAAACGTGTTAATGTCATTCTTTGGTCGTGCAAACTACAGCTATAAAGATCGTTACCTCCTTACCGCTACGCTCCGTGCCGATGCTTCTTCTAAACTAAACCCAGACGACCGTTGGGGCTACTTCCCTTCAGTTGCCTTGGCTTGGAATGTGAGCAACGAAAAATTCCTCAAAGACAACAAAACCCTTAACGAACTCAAATTGCGTTTTGGTTATGGTGAAGTAGGGAACGTAAATGGTTTGGGCGACTACCTATTCCTTACCAATTACACTCGTAGCCAAGATGGCGCTTCTTACCAATTTGGTGATGCTTTCTATCAAACTTACCGTCCTGGGGTAACTAACAAAAACCTACGTTGGGAAATTGGGAATACCCTCAATGCAGGTATCGACTTTGGCTTGTGGAATAACCTCATCACAGGTACCCTCGATGTATACCGCAAACAAACTAAAGACCTAATTGCCGAAACCACTATTGACCCTTTCACCAACTTCAAAAACCGTGTAAATGCCAATATAGGCGATATGGAAAATAAAGGGGTTGAGTTTGGATTAACAGTAAATCCTATTCGCAATACCGAAAAAAATATCCGTTGGAGCTTTAACTACAATATCTCTTATAACGATAATAAGATTACCCGTATGCCCGACGATCAACCTACAGGAGGTATAGAAGGTGGTACAGGTAACCGTGTACAATTACACCGACAAGGAGAAACCCCTTATGCTTTTTATGTTTATCAACAAGTGTATGATGCACAAGGTAAACCTATCGAAAATACTTTTGTTGATAGAAACGGCAATGGCAAAATTGACGAAGGTGACCGCTACTTGTACAAATCACCTTTTGCCCCTATAACTATGGGATTTGGTACCGATTTGAACTACAAGAATTGGGATTTGAACATCACTACCCGTGCAAACATCGGCAATTATGCGTATAATAACACTCAATCTCGTTTAGATCAGCTTGGTGAAATTACAGCTAATAGTGGCTTTATTGTTAATATTAAAGCAAATCAGGCAGATGCTAATTTCCAACGCCATAACGACCAAGCGTGGTTAAGTGATTACTATATTGAAAACGCTTCATTCTTCAAGTTAGACAATATCACCTTAGGTTACACTTTCCCTCATACCGATAAAATGTACGTCCGCCTCTATGGTACTGTACAAAATGTATTGACTATTACTAAGTACAGCGGTTTAGACCCTGAAGTGTTTGGCGGTATTGATAACAACTTTTATCCTCGCCCTCAAACTTACTTGTTGGGCTTGAATCTTAACTTTTAATGTATGCAAAGTATGAAAAAATATATCAAACATAGTATTTTAGGACTTGCGATGGCTTTTTCGCTTAGTGCCTGCCTAAAGGACTTAGACCAAGAACCTATTGACCCCGATAGCTTCACTGAAAAAGATGTGTTCAAAAACGCTACCGAAGCTAAAAGTGCCTTAGCTAAAATTTATGCCTCAATGGCAGTTACAGGACAAAAGGGGCCTTCTGGAGATGGTGACCTTGCTAATGCAGACGAAAGTTCAACTCAGTTCACCCGTGCACAGTTTTATTTACAAGAGTCAAGTACCGATGAAGCTATCATTCGTTGGGCTGATGCGGGGGTACCCGATTTCCACAATATGAGTTGGACTCCTTCTAACGCTTTCACTAATGGTTATTACAACCGTTTAGGGCAACAAATCGCTTTTACCAACTCGTTTATCGATAACGCTAAAGACTTAGCTTCCGACCCCGAAGTGGCTTATTTTATTGCCGAAGCGCGTTTCATCCGTGCTTATGCTTACTATAATGTTATTGATGCTTTTGGAAAAGCTCCTTTGATTACCTCATCAAAAGCTGATTTAAAACCTGCTCAAAACTCTCGTGCCGAACTCTTTAACTTCGTCGAAACCGAACTAAAAGATTTAGAGGGAAAACTTAAACCTGCTCGTACCAATGAATACGGCCGTGTAGATCAAGTCGCTGCTCAAGCTCTTTTGTCTCGCTTGTACCTCAATGCCAAAGTGTATATAGGCCAAGATAAATACACCGATTGTATTACCTATGCTAAAAAGGTAATCGCCTCTTCCTATAGATTAAACACTACCGATGCCAATAACAATGGTACCGCTTATGATGAGTTGTTCTTAGCCGACAACAATAGTAATGGCGCTCAAAACGAATTTATTCTCGTCGTAAATTTTGATGGTTTGAACACCAAAACTCACGGAGGAACCTCTTTTATTACTCACGCAGCTACAGGAGGAGATATGAATCCTAACTTAATTGGTATTAATGGTGGATGGCAAGGTATTACAGTTACTAAAGAGTTTGTCGATAAATTTGATGCTTCTGCACGCAATGGTAATAACGAACCTACCGCTTGGAATGACAAACGTGCTATGTTCCATACCGGCGGACAAACCTATGAGAATACTAATATAAAAGAGTTTAAAACGGCTGGTTATGCAGTTACTAAGTTCAGAAATATTACCTCTACAGGTGCTGTAGGTAAAGACCCTGCTAAGGACTTTCCTGATACCGATTTACCCCTCATCCGTTTAGCCGAAGTATATCTTACTTATGCTGAAGCCGTGCTACGCGGTGGTACAGGAGGTGATAGAGCTACTGCCTTAGATTATATCAACCAATTGCGCACTCGTGCTTATGGTAATGCCTCTGGCAACATAGCTGATAGCGACTTTACCTTAGATTTTATCTTAGACGAACGCGCTCGCGAACTCTATTGGGAAGGATTGCGCCGTACCGACCTCATCCGCTACAATAAATTTACTACCGCCGATTATCTTTGGTCTCTCAAAGGTGGTGCCGCTTCTGGGGTAGCTGTTCCTGATTATAGAAACTTATATCCTATCCCTCAAGATGCGCTCACTGCTAATGAAAACCTTAGACAAAACACTGGATACTAAAAAAGAAATACTATGAAAAATATATTTAAATCTATATTATTATGTTCAGGACTTACCTTGTTCGTAGCTTGTGAAAAAGATGAGGACAAGGTAACAATGAGTGCTAATGCTCAAGTAGAGTCTACGCTATCAACTAATACAATAGTGTTAGATAAAACACAATCAAACACTACTGTCCTTACCGTAAGTTGGGAAGAAAAAGATTTTAATGTAGCTGTAGCTCCTACCTATACAGTCAATTTAGAATATGGAGGTAAAGTGAAACCTATCTCTGTGAAACAGTCTCCTTTAACCTTCACTACTAAAGAATTGAACGACTATCTTCTTGGTTTAAAAGTCCCTGCAGGTACAGCTACTAACGTAACAGTGTATGTAAAAGCTGCCCTTAGTGACCAACGTAGTATTGTTTCAAAAAAGAATACTCTAAATGTAACTCCTTTCCTTGATGAAATCAAACCAAGTGAATGGGGAATAGTAGGTAGCGCAACTCCTAACGGTTGGGACGGCCCTGATATTTCTTTCTGGAATGGTGAAAATGGAACCCTTGTAGCTTATACTACTTTTACCAATGGTGAAATCAAATTCCGCAAAGGTAACAAATGGGATGGTAATGACTGGGGTGATAAAAACAAAGATGGAGTACTTGATAAAGATGGAGGAAATAATATTCCTGTAACAGCAGGTACTTACAAAATCACTTGGAATTTATCCAATAATACCTATACTATCGAAACTTATTCTTGGGGTATTGTAGGCGACTTAAATAACTGGGGTAACACTGGTCTTCCTGATATTAAAATGACTTATAAAGGTAGTACCAACTCTTGGGTTGCTGAAAATGTAGTTATAGCAAATGAAGGAAGTCTTAAATTCCGCTTAAATAGTGATTGGGGTACTAACTTTGGAGCTGATAGCACTGCTGACCCCGCTACCGACCTCGAAGGAAATGTTACCTCTGGAGGTAAAAATATCAAAGTAGCAGCTGGTACTTATAACGTATCTTTCTCATTCGATGCAACTAACAAAGGTACTTACAAAATAGAAAAAAAATAATCCATTTAAAAGAGTACCTAAAAGTTTCAAAATTGCCTTTACGGCGCTAAACTTTGCCAAAGCCTAAAACTTTGGCAAAGTTTATTATATTGATAATCAACATTTCTCTGAGTTCCTCCAAGTCTCAAAAAATAATTAATGTCAGTTCGATATAACAGAATATTGATTTACAGCTTTGTAACATAATATATTCACAAAATAATTCACCGTCAGGTGAAAATTCGTGAGATAATAAAAAATAAAGACTTTTATGGACTCCCAATTTCGTGAAAATTCGTGTAATTCGTGGGAGATTAAAAATATTTTACTGATTGTTAAATAATTACTTACGTCAAATTCACGTTAATTAAACACTAAAAAATATGAAAACATACATCTATTTATTAGCAATTTGCTCTTTGTTATCCTGCAAAAAGGATAATAAAGGCGAGCCTACCCCACAAAATGTATCACCCATCGACCTTACTAAAATTGACAACGGTAATCGCGTGATGATGCAAACCTTCTATTGGGATGTAGAACCTCGCGGTGAATGGTGGAATACCATTACCCCAAAACTCGACGATTGGAAAGCTAATGGCGTAGACCGTATTTGGCTGCCTCCTGCCACCAAAGGCGCTTCTGGGGGCTATTCTATGGGCTACGATCCCTCCGATTATTTTGATTTTGGCGAGTACAACCAACACGGCACTACCAAAACACGCTTCGGCTCACGCAATGAACTCGAAAACCTCATCAGCAAAGCCCACGAAAAAGGCTTGCAAGTAATCGCCGATATTGTAATCAATCATTGCAATGGGGGAGGAGAGGAGATAAACCCTTATAAAAACAACGAAAAAACAAAAACACTGTTTGATAAAACTCACGGTAACGCTTCCGAAAAATTTAATCGCAATTACGAGCATTTTCACCCTAATGCTATTGAAACATCCGATGAAGGAGGTGGTTTCTTTTTAGATCTTGCACACAGAGTGCCTTATGTACAAGATTGGTTGTGGAAAAAAGACGAATCAGTAGCTAAGTATTACAAAAATACAATGAAATTCGATGGCTGGCGTTTCGATTATGTAAAAGGATTTGGAGCGTGGGTCATCAAGGAATGGATGAAATCTGTTGGCGGTTTTGCGGTAGGTGAACTCTGGGAAGGCAACCCCGAAACCCTTAAAAATTGGGTAGATGCTTCCGGTATTTCAGCCTTCGATTTTGCTTGTTATTATGCCGTAGAAAAAGCCTTGGATAGCCAAAATGATATGCACCATTTAATGAGCGACCAGCACCCTATGTTGCGCACTTTGCGCCCCGATAAAGCAGTAACTTTCGTCGGTAACCACGATGTAGACGATAGAAACGATGTCCACCCCGATAATACCATCCCTAAGAATAAAAAACTAATGGCTTATGCCTATATCCTTACCCACAGCGGTTACCCTTGTATTTTCTATACCGATTATGAAAATTCTACTAACAAAACCAAATTGCAAAAGTTGATGCTTATCAACCGCAGTTTAGCAGCAGGCGAAGAAAAATTCCACTTAGCCTCTAATACCGAGTATGTAGCCTCGCGTTTGGGTAAAGGCAAAAGTCCTGGCTTAGTGTTGTTCCTCAACAATGGCAACACCCCTGCCGAGCGTACCATTACCACCCATTTCAAAGGCAAAATCTTAATAGACTATACAGGTAACTCTACCGAGCGCTTCGCTACCAATAACGAGGGGCGTGTAACCCTAAAAGTCCCCGCTAACAGCTATACTATTTGGTCTGTCGGCCAATAATTTTTTTAGTTTTACACTCAGCGAGCTACTCATCACAAGTAGTTCGCTGTTTTATTCACTACTACTTAAAAATATTTATTTAGTGTCAGTTCAATATAACAGAATATTGATTTACAGCTTTGTATCGTAATATATTCACAAAATAATTCACTGTCAGGTGAAAATTCGTGAGATAATATAAAGTAAAGAATTTTATACATTCCAAAATTCGTGAAATTCGTGAAATTCGTGGGAGTTTAAAAAAAGCTGTCCGAAAAGTCTAAAAATCGCTTTTGCATCATAAACTTTGTCAAAGTCCCAAAACTTTGACAAAGTCTATAAATCTGATAATCAATCACTTTTAGAGTGTGTTGCGTAGGGGCGTTTTGCAAACGCCCACACAATAAACTATTTGCAAACACCCATATACAAAACATTTTGCAAACGCCCACATAAAAAACATTTTGCCCCCTACAATTGGTATGCACTCACTTTTGCGGATAGTCCCCCTTCGGGGGTTCGGGGGCTTTCAATAAATTTACAACAAATGAAAAACTACTTTTTAGCCTTTACATTAGTCGCTACCATTTCAGCTACTGCCCAACACAAAACCTTAGCAGGCTTCGCTTATGGCAACTCTGTTGCCCCTACAGGTGATGAGTGGCAATCACCCGAAAACCTATCCCTTAACAAAGAGTATCCGCGAGCCTACTTCTTTTCGTTCAACAACGAAAAACAAGCCACACAAGTATTGCCCGAGTATGCTCCCTATTGGCAATCCCTCAATGGGCAATGGCGATTCCATTGGTGCAAAACCCCCGATGAGCGCCCTAAAGACTTCTATAAAACCGATTACGATACCTCAAAATGGGATGCTATTCCCGTACCGTCTAATTGGAATGTCTATGGTATCCAAAAAAACGGATCGCTGAAATATGGTCTGCCTATCTATGTGAACCAACCCGTGATTTTCTACCACGAACGCAAGGTCGACGATTGGCGCAAAGGAGTAATGCGCACGCCTCCAACAGATTGGACAACCTACGATTATCGCAATGAAGTAGGTTCCTACGTGCGCGAGTTTGAAGTCCCTGCTAACTGGAACGGACGCGAAATCTTCATCGATTTCGATGGGGTAGACTCTTTCTTCTATCTGTGGATCAATGGCAAATATGTAGGTTTCTCTAAAAACTCTCGCAATGTAGCCTCGTTTGATATTACCCCCTATCTTCAAAAAGGCAAAAATAAAGTAGCCGTAGAAGTGTACCGCAATTCCGATGGTTCTTTCCTCGAATCTCAAGATATGTTCCGCTTACCAGGGATTTTTAGAACTGTCGCCCTGCGCGCTACCCCAAAAGTACAAATCTTCAATTTGAACATCCTTACCGATACAAAAGATGAAAACCTTTGGCAACTAAATATAAATACTGAAGTACGCAACCTCAGTGCCAAAACAGCAAAACACTATCAATTGCGCTATGTGATGTATGAAGTTACACTGTATGAAGATGATGTAATCCCTACAGCTGTTCAAACACAAACCTCATTAAGTGTGCTAACGCCAAAAACACTCGGTAAAACCACCACTACTATAGCTGTGGAAAAACCTAAATTATGGTCAGCCGAAGCTCCTCATCGCTATGTGCTCGTCGCTCAATTATTAGATAAAAAAGGCAAAGTGGTTGAAACGGTCTCATCATACTTTGGCTTTCGTAAAGTAGAGATTAAAGATAAAGTCTATTATCTGAATGGTCAGCCAATCAAACTCAAAGGTGTAAATCGTCACGAAACACACCCCGCACAAGGGCACACGCTCACTCACGAACAAATGCAAGAAGACCTCTTCTTGATGAAACGCAACAACATCAACCACGTGCGCAATTCTCACTATCCTCCCGATCCTTATTGGTTCTACCTATGCGATAAGTACGGTATCTATTTAGAAAATGAAGCCAATATCGAGTCACACGAATATCATTATGGCAAGGAATCGCTCTCACATCCCAAAGAATGGGAAAATGCACACGTTGCCCGCGTAACCGAAATGGTAGAAGCTACTTACAACGCACCTTCTGTCGTGATTTGGTCTTTAGGAAATGAAGCAGGCCCTGGCGACAACTTCAAAGCAGCTTACAACCACCTGAAAACCATCGACAAAAGCCGCCCTGTGCAGTACGAACGCAACAACAGTATCGTCGATATGGGCTCTAACCAATACCCATCGGTAGCGTGGGTTGAGAAAGCTGCTACCGGTGAATTGGATATCAAATACCCCTTCCACATCTCGGAATATGCCCACTCTATGGGCAACGCTATGGGCAATCTCGCCGATTATTGGAAAGCGATTGATAGCAGCAACTACATCTGTGGTGGCGCAATTTGGGATTGGGTAGACCAATCAATCTATAATTATACAAAAAACGGTATTCGTTATGAGGGCTATGGTGGTGATTTCGGCGATTACCCTAACGACGGTCAGTTTGTGATGAACGGACTCATTTTCGCCGATCGCAAACCGAAACCACAACTCGCCGAAGTGAAAAAAGTCTATCAAGAAGTAGCGGTTTCTAAATATGCCCCATTTCTTAAAGAGGATATAATGTCTCCTCCTATCTTTGAAATTTTTAATAAAAACTACTTCCGCACTTTATCACATTTAAAAGGCGTGTGGAAACTCTACAAAAACGGTTTTGAAATAAAAAAAGGAAACTTTTCAATAGACGCTATTCCTCCACAAAAAAGTGACAGAGTAAATATAGGTTACCTTCCTAAAGAAGATGCCGATTACTATATCAATTTCGAGTTTGAACTCGCTGAAGATATGCCTTGGGCTAAAAAAGGTTTTGTACAAGCAGCTGAACAACTCCATTGGACTGAAAAGAAAGTAGAAAAATCACCTATTGCTTCAGTAGCCAAAGGAGAAAAACTCACTCTTAGCAAAGACCAGAAAACCCTTGCAGGTAAAGACTTCTCTGTGCAATTCGATTTTGAAAAAGGCACCATTGCCAAATTGCAATATGGCGAACAACCTATTGTAGAAAATAGTGATTTTCAACTCAATGCCTTTCGCGCTTTTCTAAACAACGATGTGTGGGCGTACCAGCAGTGGTTTGCCAAAGGATTACACAATCTGCAACATAAAGCCTTATCACACAAAGTAACCAAAAACGCCAATGGCAGTTATAGCTTTGCCTTCACCGTACAATCACAAGCGCCTAATGGGGCACAACTCGTAGGTAAACCCAGTGCAGCCGACCATCATATTGAGGAATTTACCAATAAACCTTTCAATAATGACGATTTCCGCTTTGTTACCAACCAAGTGTTCACTGTCTACCCCGATGGCTCTATTGAGCTACAAGCGGCTATTGTCTCCAATGTGCCAACAGCTATATTACCACAAATAGGTTATCAGCTCAAGTTACCTAAAAAATTTAGATATGCCACTTACTACGGTCGAGGCCCTCAAGATAACTATTCCGATCGCAAAACAGGAGCTTTTGTAGGAATATACAATGATGAGGTAACCTTTCCTCTTCCAGAAGGTGGTTCTTCTTTCCCCAAACCGCAGGATATGGGGCATCATCAAGATACGCGTTGGGTAGCGCTTAAAAACGATGATAGCAAAATAGGAGTGCTATTGGTAGCCAATCCTACAATGGATTTTTCAGCTTTAGCTCACTCACCTCAGCAACTCACTTTGGCAGGGCATCCTTACCAATTGCCTGAGTCCGATGCTACTTATCTGCAACTCAGCGCTGCCACTACGGGGGTAGGCGGTAACAGTTGTGGCCCCACTCCGCTCATCCGCGATAGAGTAACAGCAAGCCCTACGCATTTCGGCTTTATCATACGCCCTATAAAAGTCCGCATTTCAGGAACTGATGAAAACGAAAAAATAGCCGCTCAAGCACAGGTGAGCCCCAGTACTCCTGCACCTGCTTTTGTAACAAACTTAGAAAAAGATAAAAGTGTGCCGATGAAAGTAATTTTTGCCAGCAGTGAGGAAGTAGGCTTAGGTGAAGCAACCCATCTGCTTGACAACGATCCTAGTACTATATGGCACAGTGCCTATAGTGTCACCGTAGCAAAATACCCCCATTGGGTAGATTTCGAGCTGCTGAAAGAAACCCTCATAACAGGTATTACTTACTTACCCCGCAGTGATGAGTACAAAACAGGTGATGTAAAAGATTTTAGTGTATCAGTAAGTAACGACGGGCAACATTGGGAAGAAATCTATAAAGGTACTTTTCCACTAAAAGACGGCAGACCCCAAAAAGCCATTTTCGCCAAACCCGTAAAAGCCCGCTATTTGCGATTCACCGCCCTAAGCGAACAATACGGACAAGACTACGTAAGTGGCGCAGAAATACAGATTCTAAGTAAAACCCCCTAACCCCTAACCCCTAATTTGCCTAATTCCCAAATTATTACTATCTTTGCCGCATCTATTCCTTTTTCCTAAATATTTAAACAGTAAAACATTATGAAAAAAACACTTTTTTCAGTGCTCTCACTGATGACTTTCGGTCAGTGGTTATGGGCACAAGAAACCGAAATCATTACCCACCCTCAATCGCAATACCAAAAAGCGGTAGAACTCTACAATCGCAAGTTGTATGAGCCTGCGCAAAACCTCTTCCGCAAAGAGCAAACCGACAACCCCGATAAGGCAATCCGCGCTCAAAGTGAATACTATGTAGCCACTATTGCTGCATTGCTCAATCAGGATGGCGCCGATGCCTTAGTGAACAACTTCATCGTCAATCACCCCGAGTCGCCTATGAGCAGCGAAGCTTACTTGCAAATGGCAAATCTCTACTTCCAGCAAGGTAACTATGCCGAGGCCTTGGAGTGGTATGAAGCTATCGATGAACTGAATATATCAAGCGACGAAAAAGCACGCTTCAACTTCCAAAAAGGCTACTGCCTCTTCCATACAGGCAAACAAGCTGAGTCAAAACCTTATTTCGAGTCGGTGCAGAACAACCCTCTATACGCCGATAACGCCAAGTATTATCTGGGGTATATAGCCTATGACTCCGATGATTACGCAAAAGCCGAAAGTTACTTCCGCGAAGTGCAAGACGATGCAACTCTCAGCAAAAATGTATCCTACTTCCAAGCCAATATGTACTTCAAACAAGCCCTTTATGACGAGGCTATTGAAGAAGGAAAAAAACAGCTCGCCAAAACCAAGAGCGCTCAAGAAGTATCAGAACTCAACAAAATTATAGGCGAAAGTTACTTCAATCAGAAAAAATATAAAGAAGCTATCCCTTATTTGCAAAACTACAAAGGCAAAAAAGGCAAATTCTCCAATACCGATTATTACTATTTAGGCTATGCTTTCTATAAAAATAACGACTACAAGGCTGCTATCGAGCAATTTAACAAAATTGTGGGAGGTAATGATAATGTAGCCCAAAATGCTTATTATCACTTAGCCGAATGTTACCTCAAAACCGACCAAAAGCAGCAGGCACTCAACGCTTTCCGCAACGCCTCTCAAATGGATTTCGATAAGCAAATTAAAAAAGATGCACATTTGAACTACGCCCGCCTCAGCTACGAAATTGGGAACCCTTATGAAAGCGTGCCTAATGTGTTGCAAGCCTATGCACAAGCCTATCCTAACGACAATAAAGAAGAAATACAATCCCTTTTAGTCGATTCCTATATCTCTTCTGGTAACTACCAAGCAGCGATCAGTCTGTTAGAAAAATCTAACGACCCTAAAGATAAAGAAACCTACAAAAAAGTAGCTTTCTATCGCGGATTGGAACTCTTCAACGAACTCCAATACACCGATGCTTTGCAGTATCTCACCAAAGCCATTGCCGGTAGCGGAAGTCTTTCAGCGCGTGCGTCTTATTGGGCTGGTGAATCGGCTTATCAGCTAAAAGATTACAAAGCTGCAGAAACTTACTACACTCAGTTTGTAAACAATCCAGCGGCTGCCAAAACCGAAAAATATCCCAAAGGATTCTACGGATTAGCATACTCACAGTTCAATCAACACAACTACGCTTCAGCAATCGTCAATTTCGAGAAATACCTCAAACAAAGTCCTAAAGATAATGTTTGGAAACACGATGCTATGCTCCGCTTAGCCGATTCGTATTTCGTAACCGGAAAATACTGGCCTGCAATGGAAGGCTACAACAAGCTAATTGAAGCAAAATCAGCCGACCAAGATTATGCAGCTTACCAAAAAGCAATTAGTTACGGTTTTGTCGATCGATTGCCCAGCAAAATTGAGGATTTAGAGCGCTTTATCAAAAACTACAAAGGCTCTAACTTGCGCCCTAATGCCCTCTTTGAGTTGGCAAACGCCTATGTGTCAAAAGGAGCTACCGAAAAAGGAGTGCAGTACTATCAGCAGCTCATCAAGGAGTACAAAGGCAATGTGCTCGTGCCTCGTGCAATGTTGCGTGAAGGTTTAGTCTATTATAATAAAGGTGAAGACCAAAAAGCACTCACCCTTTTCAAAACCATTGCTAAGGATTACCCTAACACCAATGAAGCATCACAAGCGGTCGCTTCAGCCAAACTCATTTATGTTGATATGGGTAAAGTGAACGAATATGCCGCTTGGGCAAAAACTTTAGGATATGTTGAAGTAACCGACCTTGAGTTGGAAGGTGCTTCCTATGAAGCTGCCGAACGCCAATATTTGCAAAACAACAGCAAAGAAGCTATCACCGCTTTCGAGAAATACCTCAAAGATTTCCCTAATGGACTACGCCGCACCAACGCCGAATTCTACTTGGGGCAACTCTATTTCAATAGCGGACAGAAAGCCAAAGCGCTTACCCATTATGAAAATGTATCTAAAAGCGGTTCTAACGAGTATGGCGAGCAAGCCCTCACTCGCGTGTGCCAAATATTGCTTGATGCAGGTAGCTACCTCAAAGCCAAACCTTATCTTGAGGAACTCGAAAAAACCGCTACCATCGCACAGAATAGAACTTATGCGCAAAGCAACCTAATGCGCGTGTGCTACAACGAGAAATTGTACGACAAAGCAATAGAATATGCCAATAAAGTATTAGAAGAAAAATCTATCGATACCCGCATCAAAAACGATGCTTATATAGTGCTCGCCCGCGCCTATGCCCAAGCAGGAAACAACGAGCAGGCACGTAAGTATTACCAAGAAGTACAAAAAACAGCTACCGGTAGCCTTGCCGCCGAAGCCTTGTACTACGATGCGTATTTCAAAAATAAAGATGGTAACTACAAAGCCTCTAATGAGGTCGTACAGAAAATCGCCAAAGATTATGGTGGACATAAAGAATTCGCTGCCAAAAGCCTTATCGTGATGGCTAAAAACTTCCGCGGACTCAATGATGCTTATCAAGCCTCTTACATCTTAGAAAGCGTATTGAAAAACTTCAAAGAGTTCCCCGAAGTGGTTGCCGAAGCTAAAAAAGAGCTCGCCGCTGTAAAAGCCGAAGCCGCTAAAAGCAACTCATCAGTAAAGTAGGGGCAAATGGCAATCTGCCCCGTCCGACTCGTCCGATAGCAACAACAATTAAAAAAACAAACAAAAAATGAACAAAATTACCTATATAACACTCATACTTTTAGCTTTAGCTTCTGCTACAACAGTAGCCCAAAGCCGTAAAGATAGCCTCACTACTAAGGTGGTAGATGTAGTAAAATCCTATGCCCCTACCATCGCCGACGCCGATAAAAAACGCGAAGATGCTAAAATTAAAGATTCGCTTACTGTAAAGAAGAAAAAAATCAACTATACGATTTATTCCGTACCCGTTGCCTCCACTTTCGTACCCGATAAAGGGCGCGCTGCTGCTGTAAAACAAAAAGTAGTGCGCGAAGATTATCAAGATTCCTATGTAGCAGGCGGCTTAGGAATGCTCAATACCTTCTATGCCGATGCCAATCTCAACTATCACGTGAACGACAATGGCCGTGCTTCTTTCTTGCTCAACCACCTCTCTTCTTCCGATGATGCCGATGAGGTAGTCCCCGATATGAACTATTCCAACTCCTCAGCCGAATTGCGTTACGACTACCAAAGTCAAGATGTGCTGTGGGGTCTCAATGCCGATGTAGCTCGACGTTTGCACAATTGGTATGGAATCCGTAAAAACACTTTTACTGATGCCGATTTGCGAGGTAAGGTAGATGAAGTAAACCAAATCTATTTCGATTACGGATTAGGTGGCTATTTGCAATGGACGAACCCTTATTTCAAAGGAATAGATTTCGCTATTCGTGGGCTCTCCGACCATTTTCAAAGCAAGGAAACCAATGTAAAAGCTCAACCTTCCTTTGAAGTTCCTCTCACCGATGAACAGAAAATCAACGCCAATGTACTCGTCGATTATTACGAAGGTAGTTTTACCCGCAAAGATAATCTCATCAACGATATCTCCAACCGCTGGATGCTCTTTGGAGTCAATCCTTCTTACCAATTAGTCATCGATAACCTCAATGTAAAATTAGGCGTATCGTTAATGTATGCCGATGCCAATAAATCAGTAGACAACAAGTTCAAAGCCTACCCCGATGTCGAAGCCTCTTACAACCTCACCGATAGCGCTATATTGCACGCTGGCGTGCGCGGAGGTTTGCAGCAAAACACCGTTGAGAAACTCACCAAAGCCAATCCATATCTCGCACCTATGCAAGAAATAAAACCTACAAACGTACAAGTTGATGGTTTTGTAGGCGTAAATGGTAAAGTAGGCAGTGATTTGCAATATCGCGTAAAAGGAAGTTATCGTCAATATAAAGAAATGCCTCTTTTTACCACCAATAGCGAGCGCCCTCAATTAGGGGTAGAAGCCTTGCCATATCAGTACTATAACTCTTTCAACTTGTTGTACGATGAGGTAAGCGATTTCGAGTTCTTGGCAGGAATAGGTGGTAATTTGAAGGATATAGTTACTTTCAATTTTACAGGTCAGTACAACAACTACAAAGCTCGTACCCAGCGTGATAAAACCGCTTGGAATCTCCCTAATGTACGCGTATCCCTCTACACCGATTTCAAAATCCTACCTAACCTCTTCACAGGGATAGATTTGTTCTACACCGGTACTCGTGAAGACCTCGATTATCAAATAGGAAGTGCTGCGCCCGAGAAAATCACTCTCGGTGGCTACTTAGATTTGAATTTCCATATCGATTACACCTTTAATAAAAATTGGCAAGTATTCCTAAAAGCCAATAACCTCACTGGTCAGCGTTACGACCGCTGGTTGTATTACCCATCGCAAACCATACAAGCCTTCGCCGGAATCAAATACATCTTTTCATTAAACAATTGATAATTAACAAAAAAAGCGCGATAATTATACACTAACTATCGCGCTTTTTTCTTTATCAAAAACTTATCATAAACTTTGTCAAAGTCCCAAAACTTTGACAAAGTCTATAAACCTGATAATCAATCACTTTTAGAGTATGTTATGTAGGAAAGCCAGCGATAGCTGGGTATGTGCTGCAAACGCCCACATAAATAAAACTTTTCGGACACTCTCTTTTGTTATCATTTGCTAATTATCAATTTTCCTAATTAACCTGAGTTCAATATAACAGAATATTGATTTACAGCTTTGTAACATAATATATTCACAAAATAATTTACCCTCAGGTGAAAATTTGTGTTTCACATACCCAGCTGTGAGCCCTCGCTAGCTTTGTGAGAGATTGTTGTTTTATCCCACAAATAATAGAGATTTTTCCAAAACAATAAAATAACACTCTGTTTTTGATAAAGTTCTAACTCTAAAATATAAAAATACAACTTTAACTTTTATTTAACACGTGGTATAAAAAATAAACGTTACCTTTGCCCCGTTTAATTATAATACTTACACACGTATGAAGAAATTATTACTATTAGCAGCCGCTGCCCTCACTGTGGTAGCCTGCAAAAAAGACAACAACGAACCTGTAAATCCTAATGATGGAGGTAATCAAAAACCAGTAGAAGTACCTGCCGGTTTTGTAAAAAGTATTCAAGAAGTATCTACTGGTGGAACTCGTACTAAAACTACTACTTACAATGTAGAGAACAATGTACTAAAAGGGTGGACTGAAGTAAACTCTAATGGAGATATTTACACCCATACTTTAGAGTACAAAGGTGCTCAATTAAGTACTTATACCTCAGCTGAGAGTAGTGTTACTAGAGGAAATATCGTTACTAAATTCAACTTCTTGTATGAAAACAACAAACTTACGAAAATTGAAAAAGTTCGTGATGGCAAAAAAGATGTTTTCAATGTTACAGTAGACGATCAAAACCGCATTACTTCTAAACATCTTGTATTGAATCCTACTGATGGTTGGGACGCTGGTAACACTTGGACAGCTACTTTCACTTACTCAGGTAATACTTTAGTTGTCAAAGACCCTGTAGATGGAAGTACTTATACTTACACTTATGAAGATGGTAATGTAGTAAGAGTAGAAGATTCATATAGAAATAACAGCGTTCTTACTTATGATAAAACCCTTGTAAACGATCTTAACTTTGAGTATTTCCGTTGGATATATATCGCACAACTTTTTGTACGTCATAGTGATATTACTTTAGGTAATAATGACATCTTTGTTAGAACTTCTAAAAACTTTTTAACAAGTAATGGCGTAAGACATTATGAAGTTGTAGAAAAACAAGGTAACAAACCTAAAAAAGTAAATAGAAAATACGGTACTAACCCTGATGCAACAATTTTCTATACTTACTAACTAAACTCTAAGAAACTAAAAAAGTTATTCAATAACTCTTTTTTTGAACAATTTCTATTTTTTTAAACCCTTAAGCACATTTCACAAATGAAAAAATTATTACTATTAGCAGCCGCTGCACTCACTGTTGTAGCCTGCAAAAAAGACAACGACGAGCCTACATCTCAAAATGGTGGTGGCAACGGAAATGGTAATGGCAACGGAAATAACGGAGCCCAAACCGAAGTACCTACTCCTGTACCTGCTGGATTTGTAAAAACTATTGAGGTTACAGGTCAAGAAACAAGTACTACTACTTTTAAAGTAGAAAATAATCTACTAAAAGCTTGGGTAGAAGTATCAACAGAAGGTACCGTAACAAGAACTTTTGATTACGAAGGTAAAAATCTTAAAAAGTATACTTTAGAAACTAATGTATCTGGACAAGGATACTTAAAAACAGAGTATGATTTTACTTATCAAAACAACAAACTTGTAAATTTCAAACGATCTCGCGATGCTATGTCCGATACTTATGATGTAGTAGTAGACGATAAAGGTCGTATCACTTCTAAAACAGTAAAAGCTAACCTTAATGGTTGGGAAGGTGGTAGCGTATGGACAGCTACCTTTACTTATACTGATAACGCTTTGGTAGTGAAAGATCCTCAAGGTAAAACCTATTCATACACTTATGAAAATGGCAACGTAAAAGAACTTAAAACACAAACAGATGAGTATTCTTTTAACTACGATACCTCTTTACTAAACGATTTCAATTTTGAGTACTTCCGTTGGGTAGCTGTTGTAGAAGCTTTTGTACGACACAGTAGTGTTCAACTTGGACAAGGAGTTAACGATGCTTTTGTAAAATCATCTAAAAACTTCCTCACTTCTGGTGGAGGTAGTATCTATGTATATGAAGTAACTGAAAAACAAGGAACTAACAAACCTAAAACAGTGCTTAAAAAATATGCTGGAGGCGGTACTTTCGCTACTATCAAATACACTTATTACTAACAAATACCTACATACCCCGTGAGCTATCTCCTCACGGGGTTACTTTTTTAACTTAAACACATCTCACAAATGAAAAAATTATTACTATTAGCAGCCGCTGCACTCACTCTTGTAGCCTGCAAAAAAGACAACGACGAAACACCTCCAGGCCCCTGTATTGAGCCCGCAAGCCCTTATACCGTAGGCTTTGACTATCCTAAAACTATTGTTTCAGAAGAAAACGGAAGCACCTCTACCATTACTTATACTGTAACAGACCTCTTGCTTAGAACAGTTACTTTACAAAATACTCGCAGTGGTATTAAAACTTTTACTTTTACTTACGATAATAACAAATATCTTACTGAAGTAAAAGAAGAAAAAGCAGGAACTGTTCCTACTATCTTAAAACTTTCTTATAACAAAAAGAAACAAGTAGAACGCACTCTAATGAGTCAGTATGGAGGTGTTTTTACCTCTACTTTTTCTTACGATACTCACGATAGAGTAGCTAAATTAGTATTTGAAGGAGCTGGTACTGTTGCAACTACTCAATATGAATATGTTAACAATACAGTGATAGCTACAAAAGTAGAAGTTCGAGATAATGGAGGAGGTACTTTTACTAATACAAACACTTATACTTTCGGCGATAATGGTAATCTGTTAGAAGATAAGTCATTAGGTTGGACTGCTACTTATACTTATACTACAGGTCTTAACTATAATGCGCATCCTGCCTTTAAAATTATAGCCCCTGAAGTAGGATCAATAAGTCCCGTAGAAATGAGTATAAACTATGACAGAAGGTTTAGATATGTAGCTCAGAAGAATTTCCCTAATAAAGCAGGAGTTGCTGAATATGGCTATAATAATGTAAACAAACCTACACAAATAGTTATAAAATCTGTAGCAGGCACCGCTACCCAAACCCTTACTTACTAAAAACTAAGTGACAAAAAATGTTATCATACACTTTGCTAAAGTTTCCTGCCTATGAGGCTCGCACCTTTGGCAAAGTTTTTTCTATCCCCTAACCCCTAAAATTGCTAAATTGAAAAATTATTACTACCTTTGTCGCTCACTAATATGCAATAGATATGAAACGCTTCATTATCTTATTCTTTACATTCTTTAGCACTATTACCCAAAGTCAAAACCTTTCGCTCCTGCCTCCTATCTACAACTACTCTCAAACTCAATATAAGGCAGGTATGCAAAATTGGCAAGTGAGTCAGTGTCAGGATGGTATACTATATGTCGCCAATAACCAAGGACTGCTTACTTTCGACGGACAAGTATGGCAATTGTACTACCTCCCCCAAAAAAAAATTGCTCGTTCGGTATTCGCCGATAGCAGCACCTCCAACCTGCGCGTATATGTAGGCTCTTTTGAAGAATTCGGCTATTTCCAACGCAACGCCCAAAATCAATTGGTATATACCTCTCTGAAAGACCAACTCAAAAACTATACATTCCACAACGACGAAGTATGGCAAATCTTTAAATACCAAGATAAAATATATTTCCAAACCTTCTCTTCTTATTTCGTGTACGACGGCTCTCACGTACAAGCCTTCACCCCTCAACCCGCCCCTTTTGCAATGTTCCCCTACGGCAATAAACTCTATATGCAGGGTATGAACGCTGGTTTTTACCGCATCGATGCTACTCAAAAACTCAATTTAGAACTCTCTCCCGAACAACTCGGTGGGATAATAGTCGAAATTATCCCCTATCAAAGCGAATTATTACTGATTACCAATAAAAACGGATTCTTCCGCTACAACCCTGCTACAAGCGAATTGCGCAAATTCCCTACCGAAATGGATGCGCTCTTTCCCTCGCTCCGCATCAACCGCGCACTGCTCACTGCTAACAACTTACTCATTTTAGGAACTCTCACCGAAGGTATATACGCTATCAACCCTCATAACGGAAAAATTTTCGGCCATATCCACAAGAAAAACGGACTCAATAACAACACTGTTTTGGGGCTCTACGAAGATGCCCAGCACAACCTATGGGCAGCTTTAGACAATGGTGTCGCTATGATTGAAGTCCCAAGTAGGTTGCGATATTTAAACCTCAATGGCGAGGTAGAACTCATTAGCGATATGGTGTTGAAAGACAATGTCTATTATTTAGCTTCTAACAAAGGTGTCTATACCTTTAAGGAGGGTGTACTCTCCAAAATCCCTGACTTCTCTAACCAAGTGTGGTTTATCAAGCAGTTTGACCATCAAGTATTTGTAGGGCATAATAAAGGGGTGTCGGAATTGATGGGTAATCACTTACAACCTCTTGATAATGTAGGAGTAGGAGGAATGGACTTAAAAAAAGGCGTTATCCACGGTCAGGAAGTACTCGTAGGCTCATCCTACTCTGTGCTTACCATTTATAAAAAAGATGCTGCCAATCGATGGGCGCCCTCTCATATCGTAAATGGCTATTTCGACCTTACCTATCGCGTTGAAATAGATGCTTTTGGCAATATATGGACGAACCATACCTATAAAGGAGTGAGCAAACTTTCTCTTACCGAAGACCTCAAAAGCGTGCAACGCAAAGTAACTTACAATCAACTCAAAACAAAAGAAGCCTTGAAATTGCTGAAATTGCGCGGCAAAATCATCTTTACCGATGGGCAACAGTGGTTTGAGTATAACGACGACAAGCAAAATGTGTTGCCTTATGCCCTCCTCAATGAGCAATTGCCCCAACTCGCAACTACCCACCATATAGTTCCCGTGAACGACAATCGCTTTTGGTTTATCACCCCCACCGATTATTATTTAGTAGCATTCGCTAACGGCGTATATAAAATAGAAGAAAAAATAGCCTTCAATCAGTTGCAGCACCCCGCAAGTGAGGAACGTGCTACTGCCTTTGTAACTCCTGAAGGTAATACATATTTCTGTTTAGACGGCAGCATCGCCCTGTATACCCCAAAAGCACCTCGCGTAAAACTGCCAACCAACCTCACTTTAAAGAGTTTACGTACCTATAACCGCTCAACCGATTTATATACCCTCGAAAATATCACCCCTAATATTGCTATTCCTTATAGCAAAAACAACCTTCAGTTCGATTTTCAGTATCCTAATTTCAGTAAAGAACACTGTCAGTTGTGGTATCAGTTAGAGGGCTACGACAAACATTGGCGTGAAGTTACCAATGATTTTAGAGTGAATTACCAAAACCTCCCTTCAGGCCACTATCAGCTAAAAGCAAAGGTACTCAACGAATTAGGTGAAACCCTATCGCATTATACTTTTCCCTTCGCGGTAATCACTCCTTGGTATAGAACCGTGTGGGCTTATATATTCTATTTCGCAGGATTTATAGGCGCTGGTGCACTTGTTACCGCCTTGTACTTGCGTTATAAAATGAAGAAAAAAGAGCGTTCTTACTTGCGCGAGCGCTTGCGCCGCCAGCGTTTGTTAGAAGCTCGTGAGCAGGAAGTAACCAAATTGCAAAACCAAGTACTCATCGCTCAGTTAGACTATAAGAGCAAATCGCTTGCCGAAGCCACGATGATGAACATCACCCGCAACGAGTTTCTTACCAATCTCGTCACCGAGCTCGAAACACTGCTAAATAGCCAAAGAGTGAGCAAAGCTAAAAGCAACCTCATTTTACAACACATACGCGATAATATTTCTCAAGAAGACCAATGGCAGGTATTCCAAGAAAATTTCGACCTCATTCATAAAGATTTCTTCAAAAAACTGAAAGAACTCTATCCGCAACTCACCCCCACCGATTTGCGAATGGCAGTGCTCATCAGGCTCAACTATACCTCTAAGGAAATTGCCGAAATGCAAAATATATCCTTGCGCGGTGTCGAAACCGCTCGCTATCGCTTGCGCAAAAAACTCCAATTAGCCGAAGAAGATAATCTTTACGATTTCTTCGCTCAATTCAATTAATATTTTCTTATCTCTTACCTCTTATCTCTTACCTAAAAAATCCTCCTTAACCAAAAGACTATAAATTAGTTACAAATCGTTGTAGTAGTAATGACGTAGTCCTTTAACAAATTATTTTAACATTGTAGTAGTAAAAGCGAACCCATTTTTTTGCATATAAAAGAAAGAATAAGGAACTTTGCGACAAATTTTATTTAATAAACGTACGGAAATGAAAAAGCTATTGTTTTTCTTCCTGATAACCTTTCTCTCTCTTGCTGCTTACGCACAACCTAATATGGTGAGAGGAAAAGTATTTGAAGCAGGGACTAAAAACCCTATTCCAGGAGCCAATGTAATTGTGAAGGGTACAACCCGTGGCGTTTCAACCGACCTCGACGGAAACTTTGCGCTTGATAAAGTTTCTCCAGGTGATGTATTAGAAATTAGCTACATAGGTATGGTAACCCAAAATGTAAAAGTAGTAGCCGGACGACACTACTTAGAGATTGCGCTCAAAGAAGATACGCAACAACTCAAAGAAGTAGTTGTTATAGGCTATGGGGCAGCTCAAAAACGAGACCTCACGGGCTCTATCGCTAGCCTCAAAACCGATGAATTTGCTGACCGTCCATCTACCAACCCCTTAGCCTCTATCCAAGGGAAGGTAGCTGGCGTACAAATCGTCAATACAGGGCGGGCAGGGCAAGACCCCGAAATACGTATCCGCGGTACAAACTCTATCAACGGCTATACACCTCTGTACGTAGTCGATGGGCTCTTTACCGATAATATCAACTACCTCAACCCGCAGGATATCGAGTCTATGGAAATCCTCAAAGACCCTTCGTCTCTCGCAATCTTCGGGGTTCGTGGTGCCAATGGGGTGATTATCATTACCACCAAGAAAGCTAAAAAAGGACAAACAGTCGTAAATATCAATTCTTCCGTAGGGTTAAAAGTTATCAACGACCGTATTGCAATGACTGATGCCGAAGGCTTTAAAACTCTCTACAACGAGGATATGGCCAATAAAGGTGCTACACCGTTTGATTATACGCACTATCAAGCCAATACCGATTGGCAAGACCAAATCTTCCAGCGTGCTTGGGTGTACAACCATAATGTGAGTGTCGCCACTTCTGGTGAAAAAGGACGCTTCTATATGGGCGCTGGCTATACCGATGAAGAGGGCTCTATCAAGCACGAAAAGCTCTCCAAACTCACCCTCAACCTCAGTAGCGATTACAACGTAACCGATTATCTGCGCTTTGGCTTCCAAGCCAATGGTTCTCGCACCCTCCCTATCGATGCCAAAGGGGTAGCAAGTGCCCTAAAAGCAGCTCCTATTGTAGCCCCTTACGACACTCAATCGGGTTTGCTAAATATAATGCCTAACTTCCAGCGTGCCCAAGTGTGGAATCCTCTTATCGATGTCGAAACACGTGCCAATCACAACAAAGGTTTGAATCACCGTTTGGCGGGCAATGTATATGGTGAACTCGATTTCCTTAAAAACTTCACCTTTAAGGCTACCCTTTCTATGGATTACCGCATAGGCGAAAACCGTGAATATTCCCCTATCATCTGGGTTTATAACCCCGATACCCAAAAGAAAGAAAACCTCAACGAACGCGAAACGATTAATCAGAGTAAATCTACCACCATTGCCACCCAGCAGGATTATATCCTTACCTACAAAAAACAAGTGGCAAAACACAACCTTACCTTTATGGGAGGGCTTACCACCAATTACACCGAACACAGTTCGCTATCAGGCTCTCGCTATCAAAATATCAAAGATATAGTGTTTGGCATTCCCGAAAATACCGATAAGTGGTGGTTGTCATCAATTGGGGGTAGCAATATGAGCAATGGTTCTGGTCAGTATCGGCGTTTTACAATGTCGTATTTAGTACGTGGTTTGTACAATTACGACAACCGTTACCTCCTCAATGCTTCTTTCCGCCGCGATGGTGCCTCCGTATTTCACCGCTTAGGCAATACGTGGGATAACTTCTATTCCTTCGGGGCCGGCTGGGTGCTCAGCGAAGAAGCCTTTATGAAAAACCAAAAAGTGGTAGATTACCTCAAACTCAAAGGCTCTTGGGGCGTTTTAGGTAACCAAAACACTGGCGGACGTAACTATCCTACTTACCCTCTGCTCACCAATTCGGGCAGTGCTGTATTCGGCGACCGTATCATTACGGGCTATGCACCTGCTTATTTAGTGCAAAACTTAGGTTGGGAAAAGACCTATGCGTGGGAAGCTGGCGCTGAATTCCGATTCTTGGGCAATCGCCTCAGTGTAGAACCTGTCTACTATCACAAGAAAACCAAAGACCTTATCGTGCTACTCAGTGGCTTAGCAGGAGCAAAAAACTCTTTGGAAAACCTCGGCGAAATTGAAAATAAAGGATGGGAGATTTCAGCCTCTTGGCAAGACCAACGCAAAGAAAGTGGTTTTAGCTATGGTGTAAATGCCAATATCACCACAATTGATAACAAAGTGCTTTCACTTGGTAGAGGAGAAAAAGATGCGCTTTACGAAGGCTATCAAAACGTAGCGCGCACCTTGGAAGGCTACCCTATTGGGCACTTCTACGGCTATAAAGTGAAGGGCGTGTATCAAACTTTTGAAGATATCGACACCTCACCTACCAACAATATCGCTACCGTAAAACCTGGTGATCTCAAATTTGAAGATGTGAACGGCGATGGTGTAATCGATAGCAAAGACCGTACAATGATAGGTAACCCTACTCCCGATTTCACTTATGGATTTAGTGTAAATCTCGGCTACAAAGGCTTCGACCTCACTGCCGAATTTATGGGAGCTTATGGCAACGAAATCTACCGCGGTTGGGGCGAAGTAGGCTATGCAATTCTCAACTACCAAGCCCACCGTTTAAACCGTTGGCACGGCAAAGGCACTTCCAATTGGGAGCCTATTATAGATAACGGTCGCGCTATCAACCGTGAAAACTCCTCTTATTACATTGAAGACGGTAGCTTTTTCCGCCTCCGCAACGTGCAATTGGGCTATAGCTTGCCACAAGAAGTAGTACAACGCTTCAAAGTACAGAAATTGCGCTTCTATGCCAACGTACAAAATCTCAAAACTTGGCATAAAAACACAGGGTATACCCCCGAAATAGGTGGAGGAGCTTTGGCTTTCGGTATCGATACCGGCACCTACCCTATGCCAATGATTGTTACCTACGGGGTGAACCTTACATTTTAATTAACAATTGATAATTAACAATTATGAAAAAGAATATATATCATATCATAGCAATAGGATGGATGGCAGCGAGCCTCGCCCTCTTTACCCATTGCAATAAATTCGACCAAGAGCCACAAGGCGAATGGGTCGATGGCGACCAAGGGAATGTATCAGGCTCTTTTGAAGCCGATATATTCACCCTCTACGGAAAACTGAGAGGCTCTGATCTGGTAGCGGGTATTCCTGCTTTGGCAATCCACAGTTTCCGCAGTGAAGATGCCGAAAAAGGCTCTACTGCCAGCGATGGAGTTGATCACGCCAATATGTTCGATAATTTCAATTATGTAGCGACTAATGGTTTAATTAACGGATACTATTCCGCTAACTACGAAGTTATTCACCTCTCCAATACCGTGCTTGACAAAATCAATAAGGCTGACCAAAGTACTCTCACCGATTCCGATAAGATAAACCGCGGTGAAGCACACTTCTTCCGCGCCTTTGCCTATTTTAACTTAGTGCGCGCCTTTGGCGAAGTACCTCTTATCAATTTCCGTATCTATAAAGATGAAGATGCCAATAAACCTAAGGTAAGCGTTGATAAAATCTATGAGCTCATCGATGCCGACCTCACTGCTGCCGAAAGCGTACTCCCTCGCACATGGAGTCATATCTACATCGGTAGACTTACTTGGGGGGCTGCCCGTTCGTTGCACGCCAAAACCTATATGATGCGCTCTAATTGGCAAGCAATGTACAACGCCTCTACCGATGTGATAAATTCAGGAATTTACAACCTTAGTACACCCTACAATAAGTTGTTCCGCGAAAGTGGCGAAAACGCTCCCGAATCTATCTTAGAAGTACAGTGCACTGCCAATGCCACCTATCCTCAATCCAGCCAAGTAGGCAGTTCGTTTGCTCAAGTACAAGGCGTGCGGGGCTCTGGACAATGGGATTTAGGTTGGGGATGGAATTGCCCTACCCAGCTTTTAGCCGATGCTTTTGAACTAGGCGACCCTCGCAAAGATGAAACCTTGCTCTATTTTGCCAAAAGCGAAACCGAAGCCAATGCGATGCAACCCAATACCCCTTACGACGAAAAACCAATTGCACAAGCAGGCGTGGTAAATAAATATTACAACAAAAAAGCCTATACCGACCCTGCTTTGCGTAGGTCATACAGTCGTTTTGGTTATTGGTTCAATATTCGTCTCATTCGATATTCCGATGTACTTTTAATGGCTGCCGAAGCCGCTAACGAACTCGGCAACAGTGCCCAAGCGCTCGTCTACTTAGAGCAAGTGCGAGCAAGAGCACGAGCAGGCAATAACAGTGTTTTACCTGCCGTTACAACCACCGTTCAAAGCGATTTGCGCGACGCTATTCGTCACGAACGCCGTATAGAGCTCGCTATGGAATTCGACCGTTTCTACGATTTAGTGCGTTGGAATATTGATGTGGAAACCCTGCACAACGCGGGCAAAACAGCTTATCAAACCAAACACCGCTTATTACCTTTACCTCAAGCGCAAATCGACCGTTCCAACGGAGTACTTATCCAAAATCCTAATTATTAATTAGCTAACAGGTGTCAGGTATTAGGTGTCAGCTGTCAGGTAACATCACGTCATCTTTTACCTCTTACCTCTTATCTCTTATCTAAAAATGAAAAAATATATATTTTATATCAGTTTTATGGCAGGTCTTACAGCTTTTACTAACTGTTATCAAGATTTAGACCAAGACCCGCCTTTCGATTATCCTGAGGAGGTAATACCTCAGTACAACCCTCAAAAGCTCTTGTTTACCTTTGAGGGCAATGTGAAAAATGTGAGTACTTACAAGATTCCTACGCTCTCTAAGGGCAATGTCACCTATACAGACGGCAAAAAAGGCAAAGCCTACCAAGGGGGTGAAGGTACTTATGTTTTTATCTCCCCTCGCACAGCGCGTTTTGCAGGCGATATATCTCTGAAAGATACGATAGCTAACCTCGGTAGTTTTACAGTAGCTTTCTGGATGAACTCCCCTCAAGTAAATAAAGGTACAGGTATCTTTTCAATTCCTAATACTAAAAAGTTCTGGGGTAACCTCGATATTTTCTTAGATGGCAATAATACTGCTGGCGAAGGACGTTTTAAAATGCACCTCTTCAATGGTACTAAAGAAAATTGGGTAGAGACCAAAATCCCTGGTACTATTGGTGATTGGGTGTTTATGACCTTCCGTTACAACCACAAAACGGAAATGTTACACATTTTCAAAAATGGAGAAATTGTCTTTACGCGTGCCCTTACAGGTTGGGGACGAATTGTTTACAACGATATGGGCGATTTGGTGTTAGGTACTTATGCTTTCCAAACCGACCCTCCTCAATCGTCTACTAAAGCACAAGCTTGGGCACAGTCCTTCCCTGGCAAGTTAGACAACTTTGCCTTCTATAATCAAGCCCTTACCGATGAACAGATAAAAGCCTTGTATAATGAATAAAAAGAATGATATTTACATAAAAAATAACCCTTTTTCTCCAATCTCCTTTATGGCTTGTCCCTCTTTGGAGGTTCGGGGACTGAATACAAAACTTTTAAGGCTATGCTTATTACTTTTCTTTTTTTCGTTCCCTCTTTCTGCTCAAAATGAAGCCTTTGCTAAAAAGCGCTACATCACGGCGCAACAAGATACAATGCCTTACCGTTTCTTGCAGCCCGAGCAACTAAAAGAAGGCAAGAAATACCCTTTAGTGCTCTTCTTACACGGAGCAGGTGAAAGAGGGAACGATAATGAGAGTCAGTTGCGCAATGGGGGTACAGTGTTTACCAATCCTGCGAACCGAGATAAGTACCCTTGTTTTGTGCTCTTTCCGCAGTGCCCTGAGGGTGCCTACTGGTCACTTGAAAAACGCCCCGACCAAGGATATAAGAATACGGCTAATCCGCTGCCTAAAGAAGTGCCTATCACTAAACACTTACGCTTGGTGAAGGAACTTTTAGACGAGACTTTGGCTACATATCCTATCGACCCTAAACGAGTGTATATTATGGGCATTTCGATGGGGGCGATTGCTACTTTGGATATGGTGTATCGCTTCCCCGATACCTTTGCCAAAGCTGTCTCGATATGTGGGGCAACCAATATAGAGCGTATGCGTGAGTTCAAAGGGAAAACTCAATTCCGTTTCTATCACGGTGATATCGATGATGTGATACCGGTGACTTACTCGCGTGAAGCCTATAAAGCCCTGAAAACTAACGGCAAAAAAGCCGAATATATAGAGTTCTATGGGGCAAATCACAACGCTTGGCATCCCGCTTTCAACACCCCAGACTTCTTGCAATGGACTTTTAAAAAGAAATAATATACTTATGAACAAAAACAAATTTTTCACGATTCACTTTTCACTTTTAGCTTTCCTTCTGCTCTTCGTTTCTTGCGGTTGTAGTAAGGACAATAAAAAGGTGGTAGAAAAACCTACTCCTCAGCCGCCTACCGAAAAGAACCGTCCAATGGAATTTGCTTCCGACGATGCTTTCTTGGATTATATCCAGCGTGCGCACCTCAACTATATGTGGGAGGGAGCAGAGCCTAATTCGGGTTTAGCCCCTGAGCGCATTCATATAGATGTCCCTTCCGATGATGCTCATATCATCACTACGGGAGGTTCGGGCTTTGGCATTGCAGGGCTATTGGTAGGGGTAGAACGCGGTTTTATCCCTCGTGCACAAGCGGTAGAAAGATTTACAAAAATCGTAACTTTCTTGGAGAAAGCCGACCGTTATCACGGGGTATGGTCGCACTGGATTGACGGTCGTACGGGTAAAACCAAACCTTTCGGACAAAAAGACAATGGTGGCGACCTCGTGGAAAGTGCTTTCTTGATGCAGGGCTTGCTCTGTGTACGTCAGTATTTTAAGGATGGCAATGATGCCGAAAAAGCCTTAGCTCAGCGCATTGATAAACTGTGGCGCGAAATGGAATGGGATTGGTACTTAAACGGACAGGATGTACTCTATTGGCATTGGAGTCCCGATTATGCTTGGCAGATGAATTTCCCGCTCAAAGGTTATAACGAATGCCTGATTACCTATATTTTAGCCGCTGCTTCGCCAACCCACACCATTCCTGCTTCGGCTTATCACAACGGTTGGGCACGTGGGGGAGCTATTAAAAGCACTCAGGTAACTTATAATCTGCCATTGATTCTCAAACACAACGGCGCAGAACAATATGGAGGTCCGCTATTTTGGGCGCATTATTCGTACATAGGGTTGAACCCCAAAGGACTCAGCGATGATTATGCCAATTACTGGGATTTGAACCGCAATCACACTCTTATCAACTACAAATATTGTGTAGAAAACCCCAAAGGTTATAAAGGTTATGGAGCAAACTGCTGGGGACTTACCGCCAGCTATTCAGTGAAAGGGTATGATGCACACAGTCCTAACAAAGATTTAGGGGTGATAGCACCTACTGCCGCACTTTCCAGCTTCCCTTATACGCCCCCAGAATCTATGGCAGCCCTCAAACATTTCTATTACGATTTAGGAGATGTGATATGGGGTAAATACGGCTTTTATGATGCCTTCAGTGAGCAAGCAGTTTGGTATCCTAAACGCTATCTCGCAATCGACCAGCTCACTATTGCCCCGATGATAGAAAACCACCGCACAGGCTTCGTATGGAAACTATTTATGAGTTGCCCCGAAGTACAACAAGGACTCAAAAAACTAAACTTTAAGGTGCAATAACCACAACTTCTTACTTTCTGCCCATCGTGCTACGATCTTTGCCAAAGTTCTTAATTGCCCGTGCGGATCGTACCCTTAATTGCCTGTGCGGCTCGCACCCTTAATCGCCCGTGCGGCTCGCACTTTTGTCGCGTAAGCTAATAAATTGTATTATTTTTCTGTAAATCAGCAATTTATTCTGCTTGTGAAACTCAAGTTATATAAAATGAAATAACTATGAAGTATGTGTATTTATTAACTGTAATTGCCTTATTATCCTCTTGTAGAACAATAAAAACAAGTAATTGTAGCCCTTATAACATCATCGAGATAACTCATTGGGGGACAAATGAAACAGACAAAAAAAATTTCATTTTGTATGAATACGACACTCTTAATGTCTTTCTAAAAACAATAGATATAAATGAAATAAGGGTGTACAATAAAACAACTGACCCCAACTATTATGGTTCGATGAGAATCTTTCTGAAAACACCTTTATGCCCAGATAGGAATTATAAATTAATTATATCAAACTCTTTGCAATACAATATTCAAGAAATGGATATGATTAGTTTTTATAAAAGGGCAATGCTGGCAAAAGTTCATTATAAGGGCGTTAAATCATATAAGGTAAACCATATAAAACTTTCTCCAAAAGAAGCTCACGTTATTCATTTTAACAAAAACTTAGCTACTCCTTACAAAAAAGAATAACTTGATAAAAATAATGTTAGTTCGATATAACAAAACACTTGCCCGTACGGCTCGCACCCTTGACAAAGGCTATCAAAAAAACAAACAGCCTCTACATAAAAAACTTTTTGGATTTTAATAAATTTTCTATATCTTTGTCGCGTAAGCTAATAAATTGTATTATTTTTCTGTAAATCCGTAAATTAACGTCAGTTTTATATAACAAAACACCGTTTTACAGCTTTATATCATAATATATTCACAGAACAATTCACCGTCAGGTGAAAATTCGTGAGATAATAAAAAATAAAGACTTTTATGCATTCATAATTTCGTGAAAATTCGTGAAATTCGTGGGAGAACAAAAAACAGCGAAGCTGTTTATTTATTTGATTAGTAAATAATTAACCATATTTCCCTTACGTCAAACTCACGTTAAATTAGCAATATACCATTGCAACTCAGGCAGGTCAGCCAAGTCCGCCTTGTCCTATAACTAACGATAATCCTAAAAAGTGTCTCAATTTCGTGAAAATTCGTGAAATTCGTGGGAGTTTAAACTATTTTACTGATTGTTAAATAATTACTTACGCTGAACTCACGTTAAATATAGAAAAAGAATGAGAATGAAATATCTTATAGCAATATGCATTTTACTCTTGAGTCATCTTGTATATTCACAAAAAGATACGATTACTATAAATCAATCTGACATAGAAATTGTAAAAAAACAAGTCTATAATCATCAAGATGTCCGAGGGGGTTATGATTTGATTAAGAAATATATTTCAAAACAGACGAACCAACCACTAAATGGTTTTTATAAGGTAATTGTAGAGAAGCATTGTTTTTATACACTGTATTTTCAGCAAGGTTCAAAATCTTTGAATGAAGCCGACAATTTCAATTTTATTAGATATTACAAAAATAATAAGCTATATAAATTAGACGTTTTTCTACCGCTCTCTTTTACAAGATTGTATTACTATTCTGTAGAAAATTTTGATTGTAATTTAAAAAAGATAGATGTAAAAAAGAAATATATATACGATGATTCTTTAGTCTCTTCCATAAAAATGAAGCAGAGTAAGAAGAAAGATAAAATTAAGTGGAAGTATAAAAAACAAAAGTTTATTTTCCTTTCTAATGAATTGTGTTTGTGATTTTTGCGTAGCTAATTATGAAAAGAATATCACTTAAATTAAAGTCAGTTCAATATAACAGAACATTGATTTGCAGCTTTGTAACATAATATATTCACAGAATGATTCACCGTCAGGTGAAAATTCGTGGGAGATTAAAAATATTTTACTGATTGTTAAATAATTACTTACACCGAACTTACCTTAAGTTACATTGTAAGAGGGGCTAAAAGTCTCAAAATCGTATTTACATCTACTTTACTCGTCTTAAAAAACTCTAAGATTCTCCAAAAAAAACACCTAACAGGAAACCTTACAATAAGTTAATCAATAAATTTTTCTATCCATCAAATTTGTTAATTTGCTAATTACTTCGTATCTTTGCAAAATAAAAGCATTTTCTTATGAAAACGGAACATCAATTACATATAAAATATAATGTTTTCAATAAATTAACCGACCTACCTGAAAAAGCTCAAAACCTGATGAAACAAGCAATAACCACTCGCGAAAAGGCTTACGCCCCTTACTCTAAATTCAAAGTGGGTGCCGCTGTTTTACTTAAAAACGGACAAACTTTCGTAGGCTCCAATCAGGAAAATGCTGCCTACCCCTCAGGTCTTTGTGCCGAAAGAGTCGCTATATACCAAGCCGCTACCCAGTATCCCGATGAGGAAATCGAAATGATCGCAATCTCTGGATCTGCCCAAGACCCTACTGCCTTTCCCGTATCGCCTTGTGGAGCTTGCCGCCAGTCACTCTCCGAATACGAAACCAAACAAAAAAAACTTATCCCCGTATATTTTATGGGAGCTGAAGGCGAAATCGTTCAAACTGAATCTATTAAAGACCTCCTGCCTTTCCTTTTCGATGGTAGCCTAATGTAAACTAACAACTAAAAACTATATAACGAATGAACTCAGAAGAAATTATTACCTCTGCCAAACAAACTATTACTGAAGAAGCTCAAGCTGTTGCTAAACTAACTGATTATATCGACGACGATTTTACTAAGTCAGTACAATATATATTGCAATCCAAAGGTCGTGTAGTGATTACAGGTATAGGTAAAAGCGCTATTATTGCTAATAAAATAGTAGCTACAATGAACTCTACAGGCACCCCCGCCATCTTTATGCACGCTGCCGATGCGATCCACGGCGACTTGGGTATTATACAGCAAGATGATGTGGTAATATGTATCTCTAAAAGCGGTAACACTCCCGAAATAAAAGTGTTAGTGCCTTTGCTCAAAAGGGGTAATAATAAGCTGATAGCCATTACCTCTAATAAAAATTCTGTCTTAGCTCAACAAGCCGATAGTGTACTCTACGCTCACGTTGATAAAGAAGCTTGCCCTAATAATTTAGCCCCTACGACTAGCACCACAGCTCAATTGGTATTAGGCGATGCGTTAGCAGTTTGTCTATTGGAAATGAAACACTTTGGCAGTAGCGACTTTGCTAAATACCATCCTGGTGGTGCATTAGGAAAACGTTTATATCTAAAAGTATCCGATATCGTACCTCATAACCAAAAACCTGAGGTCTCTCCTGATACCGATATTAAAAAGGTAATTGTAGAAATATCCGAAAAAATGCTTGGAGTAACTGCCGTACTCAACAATCATCAAATAGTAGGAATAGTAACTGATGGTGATATCCGCCGAATGCTTAGTAAAACGGATAGTATCAAAGGGCTTACCGCTAAAGATATAATGAGCGCTAACCCTAAAACTATTGAGGTCGATTGTTTAGCAATTGATGCCCTACACCTAATGGAGAAAAATAAAATTACACAACTATTAGCTACTAAACAAGGTGAATATGTGGGAATTATACACCTACACAACCTTATTCAAGAAGGACTTATTTAAAATCTAAGAATATTAATTATTTAAAAATGAGAGATCTATCCAAAATGACAAACATTGAGGACTTGCGTGTCGTTTGTAAACGCAACGTCCCTAAAATGTTCTACGAGTATGTAGACACCGGCTCTTGGACTGAAG
The DNA here is from genome assembly GCF_016806945.1 of Capnocytophaga genosp. AHN8471. Classification (NCBI taxonomy): domain Bacteria; kingdom Pseudomonadati; phylum Bacteroidota; class Flavobacteriia; order Flavobacteriales; family Flavobacteriaceae; genus Capnocytophaga; species Capnocytophaga genosp. AHN8471. Next base: position 46,651 of record NZ_JAESPJ010000006.1, on the reverse strand, counting down.
CAACCTACAAACAAAATGTTTCAGACTTCAACCCTATCAAATTCCGCCAACGTATCTTAGTGGATATGGATAACCGCACCCTCGAAAGTACACTCCTTGGCAAAAAAGTAAAATTCCCTGCAATGACGGCTCCTGTGGGCTTTATGGGAATGATGTGGGCTGACGGTGAAATTCACATGGCTAAAGCTGCCCAAAAATTCGGTATCCCTTTTACCCTATCTACTATGTCCATCTGCTCTATCGAGGATTTAGTAGAAGCTGGTGTTGAACCTTTCTGGTTTCAGCTCTATGTAATGCGCGACCGCGAGTTTATGAAAGACCTTATCCGTCGTGCTAAAGAAGCTAAATGCTCTGCCTTGATGATTACCGTCGATTTACAAGTCTTAGGTAACCGCCACCGCGATATCAAAAACGGACTTTCTACTCCTCCTAAGTTCACCATTCCTAATATGTTGAACCTTTCTACTAAAATCCCTTGGGGATTGCGCTATATCTTCGGTAATCGCCGCTGGACTTTCCGCAATATTGCTGGACACGCTAAAAACGTATCCGACCTCTCTTCGCTATCTTCTTGGACAAAAGAACAATTCGACCCTAGCCTTAGCTGGAAAGATATTGCCGAAATCAAAGAACTCTGGGGAGGCCCTATCATCTTAAAAGGAATTATGACTCCTGAAGATGCTATAGAGGCAGTAAAATACGGCGCTGATGCAATTATCGTCTCTAACCACGGTGGTCGCCAGATGGATGACACTATTTCAACTATAAAAGCCCTTCCCGATATCGTAAGTGCTGTAGGTAGCCAAACTGAAGTATGGATAGACTCTGGCTTCTATACAGGTCAAAACATGCTCAAGGCTTGGGCTTTAGGAGCTAAAGGTATTATGCTTGGTCGTGCTCCTGTATATGGGCTCGGTGCTTATGGCGAAGAAGGGGTAACCCGCGCTTTGCAGATACTCTATGACGAAATGGATACTACTATGGCTTTCGCTGGTCATCGTAACCTCCAAGATGTAGATAGCAGTATCTTAGTAGAGGGTACTTATCCTCTGCCAAGTAATCGATAATTCAAAAAAATAATGTACCTTTGCCCCCGCAATGAGTAAAAAGAAAAATATAACCATAGAAAATGTTATCGTTACCGATGCGGGGGCTAAAGGCAAAAGCATTGCTAAAGCTCCTGATGGTCGCGTTATTTTTATCAACAACGCTATCCCTGGTGATGTAGTCGATGTACAAACTACCAAAAAAAAATCGGCTTATTACGAGGGGGTCGCTACTAAATTCCACGAGTATTCTAATCGCCGTGTAACTCCCGTATGTACCCATTTTGGCTACTGTGGTGGCTGCAAATGGCAAGATATGAACTATGAAAGTCAGCTGTTCTACAAACAAAAAGAAGTCGAAAACAACTTAGTGCGTTTAGGAAAAATAACAATCCCTGAACTGATGCCTATTGTAGCTTCCGAGAATATCTATTTCTATCGAAATAAAATGGAATTCTCCTTCTCCGATATGCGCTGGCTTACCCCCGAAGAAATTCAAAATGCCAATACAATTGAACAACGCAACGGTTTAGGCTTCCATATCGCTGGCGCTTGGGATAAAATCCTCGACATCGATAAATGTTACTTACAAGAAGATCCTTCTAATGCCATACGATTGGAAATTAAGCGATTTGCTTTAGAAAATAATATACCTTTCTATAGCCCGCGTCAGCAAACAGGTGTCTTGCGTTCTATGATGATACGCATCTCTTCTACAGGCGAAATAATGTTGGTAATACAATTCTTTAGCGATAGCAAAAAAGGCTATTGGTTGTTAGACCATATCGCCCAAACGTTCCCTCAAATTACTTCTTTGCAATATTGTATCAACAGCAAAGGAAACGATGCTATCTACGACCAAGATTTAAAAGTCTATAAAGGCACCGATTGTATTTTTGAGGAAATGGAAGGTTTGCGCTTCAAAATCAATGCAAAATCTTTTTATCAAACAAACTCTAAACAAGCACACAAACTATATCAAGTAACCCGTGACTTCGCCGATTTAAAAGGAGATGAATTGGTATACGACCTCTATACTGGTACGGGTACTATCGCTCAGTTTGTAGCTAAAAAAGCTAAAAAAGTAGTAGGCGTCGAAGCTGTACCCGAAGCCATTGCCGATGCTAAAGCAAATGCTAAGGCAAACGGCATTGATAATGTGAGTTTTTATGTAGGCGATATGAAAAACATCTTTAATGATGCTTTTATCGAAGCTAATGGTACCCCCGATGTAATCATCACCGATCCTCCTCGCGATGGAATGCACAAAGACGTAGTAGCGCAAATCCTGCAAATAGCACCCTCTAAGATAGTATATGTGAGCTGTAATAGCGCTACCCAAGCCCGTGATTTAGCGCTCTTAAACGAAATGTATAAGGTGACAAAAGTACAACCCGTCGATATGTTCCCTCAAACTTATCACGTTGAAAATGTAGTACTTTTAGAAAAAAGAACTCTCTCCTAAAATCTCTAAAAGCAAATGAATATATACGATATCGAAGCTACCAAAATATTGCTCGAAAAGCAACCTAAAATAAGTATCATCCCTCACAAAAGCCCTGATGGCGATGCCATAGGTAGCTGCTTAGGGCTTTACCATTATCTCAAATTACATCATTGTGATGTAACGGTAGTTTCACCTAACGATTTTCCTGATTTTCTCAAATGGCTACCTGCTGCCGATGAAATTCTTATTTACGACAACAATCCTGAAAAAGCTACAAAGCAAATCGAAGCCTCTAAACTTATCTTTACGCTCGATTTCAACGCCCTCAAAAGAGCCGATACACTCACTCCTCTATTAGAGAACTCTAAAGCTACCTTTGTGATGATAGACCATCATCAAGCCCCCGACGACTATGCCAAAGTTACTTTCTCTAACCCTAAAGCAAGCTCTACTTGCGAAATGATTTACACCTTTATCGACGCAATGGGCAATAAAAACCAAATCGATAAAGAAATAGCAACTTGCTTGTATACAGGAATAATGACGGATACAGGTAACTTCAAATACCCCACCACCACTAGCAACACATTCAAAATTGGCGCTTTCTTAATAGAAAAAGGAGCTAACAATAGCCAAATCAATAGCAATGTGTTCGATAATAATTCTTACAACAAATTGCAATTACTTAGCACTGCTCTCAAAAATTTGGTGTATATCAAGGAGTACGATACTGCTTATATTACACTCACTTCTGAGGAATTACAAAAATGCGACCATCAAAAAGGTGATACCGAAGGTTTTGTAAACTATGGACTCACAATTAAAGATACTAAATTAGCTGTCATCTTTATCCAAGAAGGCGATTTTGTAAAAATCTCCTTGCGCTCCAAAGGCAATAACGATGTAAACTTGTTGGCTCGTAAATGTTTCAATGGCGGCGGACATATCAATGCCGCTGGTGGGCGATTCGACGGCTCTATAGACGAGGCAGTTACCTATTTCAAACAAGTATTACCCGATTTTATCCACAAAAATATGTAAAATAATACAATGAATATACTTAAAAAAATAATCATTCTAAGTGCCATTGGCATAGTTTTGGTAAGTTGTGCCGATCGGCAAGCACGCCATCCTATAACTAAAAAAACAAGTACTTTTTTAAAAGAATCAGCTATGAAAAATAAAGCTCTGTTGGCCTCCGAAGAAGCGCTAATCGATTCTATCATCAAAAAAGATACACTTCACTCTTTCGTCGACTCTCAACACGGATTTAAGTTCTACTATCTAAATCAAAATCCTGAGGCTCATTATACTGCTCAGTTTGGCGATATCGTAACTTATGATTACAGCCTCTCCGATTTGCAAGGTAACCAGCTTTATCAGGAAAAACCCGATGGTGAATACAAATATTATGTAGATAAAGAAGAAGTATTCCAAGGCTTGCGTTCTGCTTTAAAATTGTTAAAAGAAAAAGAAAGTGGCGTTTTCTATTTCCCCTCAAGTGTAGCTTATGGCTATCGCGGCGATAAAGATAAAATTTCTTTCAATCAACCTATTATAGCTAAAATCGAAGTCTTTAAGATTGAAAAAAATCAAGAAGACGTAAAACCTCGACCCGAATAAATAAACATTATTAATTAATTATTATATTATGAGACGACTCAATTTTGTAGCATTGCTCTCTGCAATGTTTGTATTTTTCAGTTGTAATTCGCAAAAAAAAGCCTACAAGGACTTAGGTGATGGCTTATTTGCTGATATCGAAACTACTCAAGGAAATATCATTGTAAAACTCAACTACAAAGAAACTCCTATAACAGTAGCTAACTTTGTTACTTTAGCCGAAGGTAAAAACTCTTTCGTAAAAGCCGAATACAAAGGAAAACCTTTCTACAACGGAACGATCTTCCACCGTGTAATCAAAGATTTTATGATCCAAGGAGGTGACCCTACAGGTACAGGTATGGGCGATCCGGGATATCGTTTTGAAGATGAATTTGTCCCTACTTTGCAACACAATAAAAAAGGAATTTTATCAATGGCCAATGCAGGGCCTGGTACAAATGGCAGTCAGTTTTTCATCACTCAAGTACCTACCCCTCATCTCAATGGTCGTCATACTGTTTTTGGTGAAACTGTTAAAGGTTTAGAAGTAATCGATGCAATAGCTAATACTAAAACTGTAGCTAACGATAAACCTGAAAAAGATATCAAAATCAATAAAATTACAATTATTGCTAATGGTAAAGACGCTAAAAACTTCAATGCTGTAAAAGTTTTTGAAAACTATTTCAAAGATATCGCTAAAAAAGAACAAGAAAAGGAAGCTAAAACCAAAGCAGCGGCTGCTAAATTCTTAGAAGAGGTAAAAACTCAAGAACCTCAAGCTAAAGCACTCCCTTCTGGAGTAAAAATATTTACTTTAGTAGAAGGTAAAGGCAAACAGCCTAACCACACTCAACAAGTAATGGTTAACTATGCTGGATATTTGGCAAATGGTACTCTCTTCGATTCTAATGTAAAAGAAATAGAAGAAACTTATGGCAAATACAATGCAATGCGTGAGCAACAAGGCGGCTACCAAGCTTTCCCTATGGAATATAGTTCTAATGCCCCTCTTATCCCTGGTTTCAAAGAAGCTCTCCTTAAAATGAAAGTAGGTGATAAAGTGCGTGTATTTATCCCTGCTGCCTTAGGTTATGGCGAAAGAGGTGCTGGTGAGGTAATCCCACCTAATAGCGACCTTATTTTCGACATCGAAATCACCGACATAGCTAAATAACCCCTAAAACCTAACCACTCACACCTAAAAAATGGTATATAAATTCAGAGTAATACTTGACGTTAAAGAAGACGTTTTTAGAGATGTTGCAATCCAAGGTGATGCTACTTTGGAAGATTTACACAATGTAATCAACCAGTCATTCGGCTTTGCTGGCAATGAGATGGCTTCCTTCTACCTTACTGACGATGATTGGAATCAAGGCGAAGAAATCACCCTTTTCGATGTATCCGAGAGTGGTGAAATACGCTTAATGGAAGAGACTACTATCGAGTCTGTCGTAAGTGAAGATGAACCTAAATTGTTGTATGTGTATGACTTTATGTCAATGTGGACATTCTTCGTTGAATTGGTAGATATTGAAGAAGAAAAATCTGGTGTATCCTACCCTGCTTTGATACACGCTCACGGTTCTATCCCTGCCGAAGCCCCCGAAAAATCCTTCATCGCCGATGATTTCGATGAGTTTGAAGACGAGTTCAACGATTTCGACCTCGATGAAGACGATTATGGTAGTTTCAGTGAAGAGGAATACTATTAATTTCGCTAACATCTATCTATGCTTAACTTATATACAACAAACATCGAAACCCTTTCTATCCATAGGGTAGGCAACTTGAGTAAAGGGGAACCTATTTTCTTTTCTGAAAAACCTTATGCGTTAAACGACGAAATTATAGGATTGCTAAAAGAGTATTTCTTCAAACCTTTTCGTGAAAAAGAAGAAAACTACTTCCATTTTGTACACGATGCCGATGTAGAATTCAATACTCTTTATCAGTTGGTAACCCCTATTTTTGAGGACGAAAGTACAATTCACGAACAATCAGGGAAAATTGCTCAACACTTGTACAACCAATCTAATCATCCTCATATCAAAAGTGGAGAAGTCTATATAGCCCTTTTGCACGATACTTATTTGGATAATGAAAAGGTAAAAGCTGTTGGTATTTTTAAATCTGAGGTAAAAAATAGCTTCCTACAGTTTGAAGAACAAGGTAACCAGTTAGAAATGATTATCCAAGAAGGTGTAAACATCCATCGCTTGGATAAAGGTTGTATCATTTTCAATGTAAATAAAGAAGATGGCTACAAAATACTTTCTATTGATAGCAATCGCTACGATACTAAATATTGGTTAGAAAACTTTCTAAACGTCGATGCTTTGGTCGACGATAACTTCTATACTAAAAAATACCTCAAGTTCAGCCAAGATTTTGCAAAAGATGTAATCTTGCCCGCCGAAGATAAAAAAGAAGAAGTACTTTTTATGAACCGCGCTATCAACTACTTCGCTAAAAATGATGATTTCGAAGAAACCTCATTTATGAATGAAGTATTTGAAAATCCTCAACTAATACCTGAGTTCAAACACTACAAAGTAGAAAAAGGCCCTAAGTATCAAATAGAAGATGTATCTACCTTTCCAATCGCTAACAAAGCTGTCTCCGATGTACGTAAAAAAATTAAAAACGTAATCGATTTAGATACAAATATCCAAATACGTATGGACTTCATCAATCCCGAATCTGCCGATAAGTTCATAGAAAAAGGTTGGGACGAGGAAAAGCAAATGTATTACTATTTAGTGTACTTCAACAAAGAACAAAAAGGTTCATAAAAATAACCTCATCAAAAATAAAATGGCATATAGTTTTTTATATGCCTTTTTTTTTATACTTTTGCGTTTTAAAAACATAAAACTATGATTGACGCACATAAATTCTCAATAGGTATATTATTACCCATTGAATCTTATCAAGGGGCTATCCCTAAAATGGAAAATCAAATACAGCTGATCCAACGCGCAGAAGCCTTAGGGTATGATACTGTATGGGTACGCGACATTCCCCTCTACAACCCCGATTTTAAAGAAGTAGGTCAAATGTTTGACCCTTGGATATATTTAGCTCATATAGCTTCTCTTACATTCTCTATCAAAATAGGAATAGCAAGTGTAATTCTACCTTTACGCCACCCTCTACATGTCGCTAAAGCTTCCGCAAGTCTCGATGTATTGTTCCCTAACCGCTTCGTAATGGGAATTGCCTCTGGCGACCGTCCCGTCGAATACCCTGCTTTCAACAAACCTTTTGAATTGCGTAGCGCACACATAACCGAACATATCGAAACTCTTAAAAAATTGTGGAGTGTAGATTTCCCTACTTACAATAATGATTATGGTACTCTAATGGACAAAGTAGGTGATGTACTCCCTAAACCTATCCATAAAAATATCCCAATCTATGCCACTGGTCACATCGGTGGTATAAACCTCAATTGGATAGCTAAACACACCGATGGCTGGATCTACTATCCCCGTGATTTCTCTTTCCAAAAAAAAATCGTAGAAGATTGGCACGAAGCTCTCAAAAATGAAGGCGAACCTGCTAAACCTTATATACAACCCGTATATATCGACCTTATGGAAAATCCTAATTTTGAACCTCAAACTATGGACTTAGGCTTCCGCCTCGGGCGTAATTACCTCATCGATATGTTCCAAGAACTCAAAAAAATAGGAATAAATCATATTATGCTGGTACTCAAATATTGCAGCCGCCCAGCTGGTGAGGTACTCGAAGAAATCGGAAAAGAAGTATTGCCTCAACTCAAATAAAAACGATGAAAAGACTCTTTTTTATACTGTGTTTCTATGGATTCTTCACTGAAGGATATACCAATGATGGTGCTTTCTATATGGCAGGTAACCAACTCGTCCCCATCAACGAAACTGATATTTCAGTAAAAAAAGAAATTTTGTATATCAAAAAAACTGAAGAATTTGCAGAAGTATCAGTGTATTACGAGTTTTTCAATCCTAAAGAAACAAAAGAAATCGTAGTAGGGTTTGAGGCAGGAAGCCCCAGTGGTGTTGTAGATGGAGCTCCTATCAATGGGCATCATCCTTATATGTTTGATTTTACGGTATCGCTTAACGGTAACTTTTTATCTTATCAAGTAGCTTATGTAGCGGATTCTCTTTATGCTAAAAATGGGAAGGTAGAGAGTATAGACTTGAAGACTTTTAAAGGAGAAACCAGTGGTAATGATATTGATTTTATGTATGTTTATCATTTCAAGGCAAAATTTAAAAAAGGGAAAAACATTGTAAAACATACTTATAGATATAAACTATCAAGAGGAGTATGTTATTATTACGACTTTAATTACGTACTTACGGCTGCCAATCGCTGGGCTAACAAGCAAATCGACGATTTTACCCTGATCTTGGATATGGGTGATTTCCAAACAGCTTCTATCCGTAAAACTTTCTTTAAAAACACTAATGAATGGACTTTCAACGGAATAGGAAAAATAACTGAAAATCCTGATTATACTAATTTTTATATCCAGCAAGGTATTTTAGTATTCAAAAAGAAAAACTTTGTACCTAAGGGAGAGCTTTCCGTAGAAGAAGAAAGTTCCTACTGTCGAGAAGCAGGAGGTAATCAAAAGTTTATTTTTTCATTAGGAAAAAACCGAGAATTAGGCGACCCTACCGAGAAAACTCCTGAAGAAAAACGCATTATCAGGAATCTGCCATTTGCACGACGTGGGTATATATTTAAGGATAAAACTTTGCAAGATGTTTTCAAAACAGAAGATTGGTATCAACCCAACCCTTCCTATGTACCCGAAGTTGAAGCCCTTACTGAAGAGGAAAAACAACTCATTAAAACATTTAAATAACACCTTTTATTATGACCATCACTCAATATCAATATGTCTTAGCAGTAGCCAAATACAAAAATTTTACTACCGCCGCCGAGCATAGTTTTGTTACTCAACCTACCTTGAGTATGCAAGTGCAGAAATTAGAGGAGGAATTGGGAGTTACTATTTTCGACAGAAGTAAAAAACCTCTACAGGTTACTGAAATAGGTGAACAAATTATCAAACAAGCCCAAATAATCGTAAACGAAGCTGGGCGAATGAACGATATCGTCGCTCAACAAAAAGGCTATATAGGCGGCGAATTCCGTGTCGGAATTATCCCTACCGTCTCCCCTACCCTATTGCCTATGTTCCTTACTAATTTTATTAACAAATATCCTAAAGTTTGCCTGAAAATCGAGGAACAAACAACCGAAAATATCTTAAAAAAGATTGAAGATGGTAGTTACGACGCCGGTATTTTAGCTACTCCTCTACACAATTCGTTAATCGTAGAACGTCCCTTATATTATGAACCTTTTGTCGCTTACATCCCTGTAAACCACCGCCTCCAAAACTCTAAAACTATCTACTCTGAAGATTTAGATATCAACGATATTTTAATGCTTGAGGATGGTCATTGCTTTAAGGATAGTGTACTCAATATCTGCAACCAAGATGTAATCGATTCTAAAGAACACTTCCAACTAAAAAGTGGTAGTTTTGAAACTTTAGTGCGATTAGCTAACGAAGGCTTAGGAATGACCCTGTTACCCTATCTACACTCTTTGGAACTGAAAGAGGAAGAAAAGAAACGCATTCACTATTTTGCCGAACCCTACCCCGCTCGCGAAATTAGCTTAGTTTATCACAAAAATGAACTAAAATTACAAATCATAAAAGCTTTACACGATACTATAGCTGGGGTAATTCGCGGAGCTATTGTTTTCCAAAATGTAAAAATTATTAGCCCAACAAGAGAAAGGCACACAATTTGATAAAGACAGAAGTTAAAAATTAAAAAAAATAGAAAAAACCATTTTATGATGAAAAATATTTCAGCAGCATTATTTTTATTATTTATCTCATTCGCTTCTTGCAGCTTTACAAGCAAGAAGTTTGACAATCCTAATAAGGATAAGGACACTGTGCTATTAGAAATTATTGAGCACGTGCTCGAAAATGCTCATTTTAGTCCCGTGAAAATGGACGACTCTTTCTCTAAAAAAGTCTTCGATAGCTATCTGAAAAATATCGACGGACAAAAACGCTATTTTCTCCAATCCGATATCAATGAGTTCAAAAAATATGAAAACCGTTTAGATGATGATTTAAAAAAAGGTGACATCTCTTTCTTCAACCTTTCTTATAATCGTCTCAAACAGCGTATGAAAGAAGCTGAAGGAATTACTAAAGCTATCTTCGCTAAACCTATTGACCTCAATAGCAATGAAACTATCAATACCGACTACGATAAATTGCCTTTTGTTAAAAGTAAAGCCGATTTACAAACTCGTTGGAAACAAGTGATTATTTTCACTACTCTTTCTACTTACATTACTAAACAAAAAGAAGAAGTAACTAAGAAAGAAAAAGATGCTAAATATCAGCCTAAAAGCAATCAAATACTCAAAAAAGAATCTATAGAGTCTACTCAAAAAACATTGGCTGATATGTATAGTATGTACAACGATATTACACGTGAAGAGTGGTTCGCTATGTTCGTAAATGCTATAACCGAAACTTTTGACCCTCACTCTAACTATATGGCACCCGACATCAAAGAAGGTTTCGACCGTGATATGTCTGGCAAATTCGAAGGTATTGGCGCTCAATTACAAAAGAAAACTGATGGTATAGCTATTACTAATGTGATTTTGGGAGGACCTGTTTGGAAAGGTAAACTCTTGGAAGTAGGCGACCAAATCCTAAAAGTAGGTCAAGGCGCTGCCGAACCTGTTGATGTCGTAGGAATGCGCTTAGATGATGCCGTTAAACTTATCAAAGGTCCAAAAGGTACCGAAGTGCGCCTCACTGTAAAACGTGTAGATGGAACTATCGAAGTAGTACCTATCATCCGAGATGTAGTAGAAATCGAAGAAACTTACGCCAAATCAGCTGTGATTACTGCCAATGGCAAACGTTACGGCCTCATCAATCTACCTAAATTCTATATTGATTTCGAAGATGTAAACCGTCGCAATGCCGCTACCGATGTAGCCCTCGAAATTGAAAAACTTAAAAAAGAAAATATTGATGGCTTAATTGTCGACTTGCGTTCCAATGGCGGTGGATCCCTAAAAACTGTAGTCGATATAGGAGGTCTATTTATCCCTAAAGGCCCCATCGTACAAGTTAAATCATCACGTGGTAGTCGTGACGTTCTCTCCGACAACGACCCTAAAACTCAATGGGATGGCTCTTTAGTAATCCTTACCAATGAACTTTCCGCTTCAGCTTCCGAAATCCTAGCAGCTGCTATGCAGGATTATAAACGTGCTATTATCATAGGCGGTAAACAAACCTTCGGTAAAGGTACCGTGCAAAGCTTCGTAGACCTAAATGAGTTCCTTCGTCAAAACAATTACGGCGACCTTGGAGCTTTGAAAATCACTATCCAAAAATTCTACCGTATCAACGGAGGCTCTACCCAACTCAAAGGAGTTGAAAGTGATATTGTTGTACCCGATAAATACAAATATATCGATATAGGTGAACGTGATATGCCTAACGCTATGCCTTGGGATAAAATAGAACCTGCTAAATACACTCCTTGGGCAAACAATGCCAATTTTAATATGGCTATTGAAAACAGTAAAAAACGTATTAGAGAAAACGAATATTTAAAACTGATAGATGAAAATGCTCAATGGGTAAAACAACAACAAAAAGATTATGTTTTCCCACTCAACTATGAAGCCTACAAAAAAGTAATCGACAAAAACGAAGAGCAAGCCAAAAAGTTTAAAGCTATCAGCGACTATAAATCTAACTTAAAATTCTCTTCTGTAGCTTCCGATGAAGCTAAAATTAAAAACAGCGAAGAGTTAAAACTTCGTCGTGATCGTTGGCACGAAAGTCTTGAAAAAGACGTCTATATAGATGAAGCTGTAAAAGTGTTAGAAGATTTGAACAAATAAAACAATAACTAACAGATTATAAAAACATTGGTAAAGCTAATACCTTTACCAATGTTTTTTATTTTTGGGTATATGAGAAAATTGTTATACCTTTGCACTACAATCTTACTCTTTAGTCAAATTAAAATGCATTTTAAAATCTTCATTGTTATATATCTATTCTGCGTTGCGTACACACAGGCACAGCAACCAGATAACCTTTCTCAACAAGAAATTCACAAAGAGTTAGAAGCTATCAAACAATTCCGCCAGAAAGATTCCGTACGCATTGCAATGCTATTAAACGAAATACAACTACTCATAAATAACGACAAACATACATCTTCAATTACTAATTCCTCCACTACTAATGAAAAAGAAATGGAAAAACTACGCAATAAAATGCGTGGACGACCTATTGTTTTTGAAAAAGATACCTTATACTATCTCTATACTTCCTATGGACCTTATGATATTGATACTCGCGTAAAATATATAGAAAATAAACTCAAAGAATTATATAACGACCCCTCTTTCGCCGCCGATTCTATCAAAATAAAACCTAATGGCGACTACCTATCAGTAATGTATAACGAAAAAATCATCACTCGTGTTACAATGGTAGATGCGCTCTGGGAAAATAGCTCCCAAACTGAATTAGCTCAAAGATATGCTAATGTAATCAAAAATACAATTGTAAAATATAAAGAACAAAATAGCCTAAAAAGCATCCTAATCCGCTTGGCTGAATTGTTATTAGTACTCTTCATCGCCTTTGTACTTGTATGGGCGATCAACCGATTGTTTAATTTCTTAAAAAAAATAACGCTCAACTCCGAACACCGCTCCCTCACAGGTATCCGCATTAGAAATTACGAATTTATCAAAAAACGAGGAGTTGTAAAAGCTTTAGTGAAATTACTTGCTATATTGCGTATCATATTCTTGCTTTTCTTGCTAATAACTATTATACCTCTGATTTTCGATATCTTCCCTTCTACTCAATACTTGTCTAAAATCATAGTACAATGGATTTCTGAACCTATAAAAAACGTCGGTATAGCAATTATTGGATATTTGCCTCATTTATTCTATATTGTCATTATTGTAGTCATTACACGCTACGTATTGAAAATATTGCGCTTTTTTGCTTTAGAAATAGAAAGAGGTATCTTAAAAATAAAAGGCTTTCACCCCGAATGGGCTCATACTACTTATGTGCTGGCACGTATGATGTTATGGGTATTAGCTTTGGTAATAATGTTCCCACACCTCCCTGGTTCCGATAGTGATGCCTTTAAAGGAATTTCTGTCTTCTTAGGGGTATTGATTTCTTTAGGCTCTTCTTCTGCCATTTCCAATGCCATTGCAGGCATTGTAATTAGTTATATGCGTCCATTTCAAGTAGGTGATTGGATTAAATCTGGAGAAATTATAGGAGCTGTGATAGAAAAAAACGCCTTAGTAACAAGATTGAAAACTATTAATAACGAAGATATTACCATCCCTAATTCGGCTATCTTGAGCGGTGCAACTATGAATTTCTCTTCTATAGGCAAAGAAATAGGCTTAGCGCTAAATGTACAAGTAAAAGTACGCTATGATTATTCTGATAATTTAGTGGAAGAACTCCTTATAGAAGCTGCTCTGAAAACCAATGGTATTTCTCCTAAACCACATCCTTACATTTTTCAAATTTCTCTTAATGAACTAAATGCTATTTATGAGCTCAATGCTTATACTTTCCACCCCGAAAATATGTATTTTATAAAATCTGATCTAACTAAAAATATACAAAGTACTTTTTAGGCAAGCTAATGTGGAGATATTCTCAACACAATACGTAGAAATTAAAACTCCCTTTTCAAATACTAAAAAACAAAATTCATAATGAAGCAACGACTGATATTTATTGATGTAATACGCGCTTATGCCATTTGTATGATGTTACAAGGGCACTTTATCACTGCCTTACTCGCTGAACAATATTGCGACGAAAATAATCCTTACTATCATATTTGGCATTATTTTACAGGTATTACAGCCCCTGTATTCCTTACTATTTCTGGATTTATTTTTACCTATTTACTCATTCGTGAAGGCGAACGCAGTGGTGTAGGACTTAAGAACCCACGCGTGAAAAAAGGAGTAAAACGTGGATTAATGCTTATAGCAGTAGCGTGTATTTTGCGGAAAAGCATCTATTTCGTAGATATCTTGCATTGTATAGGGTTAGCCCTCATCATAATGGTAGGACTCTACTTATTAGCTCGAAATCACGTGAGGCATTTCCTTCCTACAATGCTCATCAGCATTACTTTACTACTTTTCACCTTCAACGAGACCTATAACCAATATGAATACTCTTGGTTACCCCAAGTGGTAGCTAATTATTTCACTCCAAAATACGGTACTTTCTTTACTATTTTTCCTTGGTTAGGTTTTGTAACCTTAGGAGGCTTTATGGGATCGTTATTTTACTATTACAGAAACGCTAAACATTTATATACAGTATATACACTACTACTTATTGGCATCGGAGCTATTTTTCACTTTCAATATCACACTTTCCATTTCCTATATAGCATTACTGGTTGGAATCACTTTGAAAGTTTAGCACGAAATGGTTTTCTTTTCTTGAGAATGGGTGATACTCTCTGGACATTTGCAGTATTTGTAATCTTGCGAAATATACTTACTGCGCAATTCTTGCAACGTATCGGGCAAAATACTCTTTCCATTTACATCATTCATAGTATTGCGCTCTATCACTTTATTCCATATTTCAACTTAGACCATTATTTTCATAAGAGCTTCAACCCTACCCAAGCAGTAATAGGTGCTATTCTCTTTGTGATAACTGTGCTCTTTGTATCGTTCTACTATCACAAATTTAGTAAATACATAAAAGAAAAATATCCTAAAAACAACTGATAGAAAAATTAAAAGCTTTCTTACATAAATAACTTAAAACTAAATACAAATGAAAAAACTTTACATTTTATTATTCACAACATTCTTGTTAGCTTGCAATAGCAAAGAACAAGCTCAAGAACATCCCGTTGCCCCTCCTAATAGCAATATTATAGTGCCAAAAGCACTACAAAATTATTACAAAGGAATTCTTTTTACTAAAAATGGAAAAGCTTTATACGATGATTTAGCAGTACTTACCATCAGCAAACATACTAATTTCTTAAGTTATTATGATCGTCATAAGTACCTCTACAAAGCCGACGCTAGCCTTAAAAATCCTGAATATGTAGTATTGGTCTACACCGGCGAAGAGCGCTATTGGAAAGAATATAAGAGTGGTAATAATAATTATAAACCTCAAACTTTCAACACCGAACATATTTTTCCTCAATCAAAATATAGTAATGGAGATGCCAAAGGCGATTTACATCATCTAAAAGCCTGTGATAGTAAACTTAATAGCAGTAGAGGAAATATACCTTTTACCAATGGCTCCGGAAGAGCTGGACGTATCAATAGCGCTTGGTATCCTGGCGATGAGTGGAAAGGTGATGTCGCTCGAATGATTATGTATATCAATTTGCGCTATAATGATAAAATCGACAATAAAATTGTAATAGGAGGAATCGAAACACTTTTAAAATGGAATGACGACGATCCTGTTTCCGACCTCGAACGCCAACGCAACAATGTAATTGAACAAGCCCAAGGCAACCGCAATCCGTTTATCGATTTTCCTCAATTAGCACGCGCTGCTTACAAAAATTACTAAGAGTAATACTATGGAAAATGAACCTCTATACACACTAAAAAAATATTGGGGATACGATAATTTTCGCAACTCTCAAGAAGCCGTGATCAAATCGGTTTTAGAAGGTAATGATACCTTAGCCTTATTGCCTACAGGTGGAGGAAAATCTATTACTTTTCAAGTACCCGCTATGATGCGCAAAGGTATATGTATAGTGGTCTCTCCATTGATAGCTCTGATGACCGACCAAGTTGAAGCGCTTAAAAACAGAGAAATACGTGCATTATCATTAGCCGGAGGTCTGCCCTACCCCGAATTAGAACGCCTGCTAAACAACGCACTTTATGGGCAATACAAATTCTTATACCTTTCTCCTGAACGTCTGCAACAGGAAGTCGTGCGTAATTACCTCAAAGTAATGTCTATTAATCTAATAGTGATAGATGAAGCTCATTGCGTATCGCTCTGGGGCAAGGACTTCCGCCCTGCTTATTTACAGTGTAAATGGCTCAAAGAACAATTCCCTAATATACCTTTATTAGCTCTCACAGCTTCTGCTACCCTTCAAGTACAACAAGATATTTTACATCAATTAGGCATCGAGAAAGCAAATGTAATCAGTACTTCTTTAGCTCGCCCTAATATAGCTTACAAAGTATATAAAGTAAAAAGCAAATTTCATCACCTTTTACAACTGCTAAGAACAACCGAAGGTACAGCTATTATATATTTGCGAAGTAGAAATGGTTGTGTACAATTGGCGCGTTTATTAGAAAACCACAATATTTCAGCTACTTATTTTCACGGCGGGATCCCCGCTGAAGAAAAAAATAACAAACTGAGTATGTGGTTGCTAAACGACGTACGTGTAATGGTAGCTACAAACGCCTTTGGTATGGGAATCGACAAACCCGATGTCCGCTGGGTGATTCATTGGGATATCCCTCAAACCTTAGAAGATTATTTCCAAGAAGCAGGTAGAGCAGGTAGAGATGGTAACCCCGCCGAGGCCATCGTTTTCTACAATGAGGTAGATATAAAAAATGCCGAAAAACTTCTAAATGAATATCTTATAGACATTCCTTATCTAAAAATCGTTTACAGTAAACTCAATAGCTACTTCCAAATAGCCATAGGAGAAGGTACCGAAAATACCTATAGCTTCCTATTCCCCGATTTTTGTAAACGCTACAACTTATTGCCTTTAAAAACTTATAACGCTTTACAAGTATTAGATAGATTTTCTATCATTTCCTTCAACCACCATTTCTACAACAAAGTTACTTTCCAAATGAAAGCTACCCCCGAACAATTAGTGAAGTATATAACTACTCATCGGTATATCAAAAACATTACTATTTATCTTATGAGGTGCTACGAACTGATATTTCACTTCCCAATAGAGTTAGAAATGGCTAAATTGATGGAACGTACCGAAAAATCTCACAAAGAAATTATGGGGTATTTAGAAACTCTGCACAACGATGGAATAGGCGTTTTAAAATGTGAAACTGCCGATATACAAATCATTTTCAACGTGCCTCGCGACGATGATCGCACAATCAATAGCATTGGCAAACACATCAAAGAGTATAACCACTCCAAACGATTATTGCAAAACAAAGTATATCAATACTTGGAAGATGAAAATACTTGCCGAAGTATATTCTTATTAGAGTATTTTGGCGAGAAAAATGGGAAACCTTGTGGTATATGTTCTAATTGTGTTATTCAAATGCACTCCCCTAAAACCAATAAACAAAAAATAAAGGCTGATATCCTTCAATTATTATCTTCTAAACCTTTTAATTGCAACGATTTAATAAATACACTACCCTACTCTGATCAGCAGATTAACACTGTCTTAGACGAACTTTTTGCAATGAAAAAAATAACGTTCAACATTTTTAATGAATTGTGCTTAAAATAAATATTTTTAATAAGATTTTGTTTTATCATATTTATTTACTAATTTTGCCGTGTTTTATCCATATTATTTGGTTTTAATACAAAAGAAGATTTTTACTATGAACGATAACTTTTCACCAAGAGTTAAAAGAATATTTACATATAGCAAAGAAGAAGCAGTACGTTTAGGGCAATCTACTGTGGGCACTGAGCATTTCATATTAGCAATACTTCAAGAAAATGAAGGTAGTGCTATCAATTTGTTACACAACTTAAATATCGATATGGAAAGACTTAGGCAAAACATCCATACCCTTACTTCAGCGCGCGGTCTCAATCCTCCTAATTTCAACGCTGTTCACTTTACCGTGCAAGCCGAGAGAGCAATGCAAGCTACATATTTAGAAGCTAAAAGAATGCAATCTGATGTGATAAACACCGCTCATTTACTATTGAGTATTTTGCGCAACGAAAACGACCCTACTACAAAAGTTTTCAATAAATTAGGCCTAAACTACGAAACAGCACGCGACAGCTTTCAACCTATAGAGGACAATAACTCAAAACTTGTTACCCCCACAATGCCTACTAATGAGGTTGATGAATACGATAGAGACTATCGCTTGCCCCACGAAAGTAGAAACAATAGAAATCTACAAGGGCAAGGACAGTACAATCAACGAAAAAATACAGTATTAGATAATTTCGGTAGAGACCTAACCACACTTGCTGAACAAGGACAATTAGACCCTGTCGTAGGGCGAGATAAAGAAATAGAACGCGTATCTCAAATATTGAGCCGCCGCAAAAAAAACAACCCTATCCTCATCGGTGAACCTGGTGTAGGAAAAAGTGCTATTGCTGAAGGTTTAGCTTTGCGCATCGTACAAAGAAAAGTGGCACGCATATTGTATAACAAACGTGTTGTAACTCTCGATTTAGCCTCTTTAGTAGCTGGTACAAAATACCGAGGTCAGTTTGAAGAACGCCTCAAAGCAATAATGAATGAACTCGAAAAAAATAGAGATATCATTCTTTTTATAGACGAAATCCACACCTTAGTGGGCGCTGGAGGAGCTTCAGGAAGTTTAGATGCCTCTAATATGTTCAAACCTGCCTTGGCAAGAGGCGAAATACAATGTATTGGAGCTACTACCTTAGACGAATACCGACAGTCTATCGAAAAAGATGGCGCTTTAGAACGCCGATTCCAAAAAGTACTAGTAGAACCTACCAGTGTAGACGAAACCATTCAGATTCTTCAAAATATCAAAGCTAAATACGAAGAACACCACAATGTAATTTATACCGAAGATGCTATCGAAGCTTGCGTAAAGCTCACCAATCGCTATCTCACCGATCGCTATTTACCTGATAAAGCTCTTGATGCCTTAGACGAAGCCGGAGCGCGAATACATATTATGCAGGTAAAAGTACCTCAATATATTTTAGACGTAGAAGAACGATTAGAACAAGCTACACAAGCCAAAAATAGAGCCGTTTCTCGTCAACAGTTTGAAGAAGCCGCACGTCTTCGCGATAACGAAAAACACATCGAAAAATCATTAATAGATCTCAACAAACGATGGGACGAAGATTCTAAACTACACCGCGACACTGTAACTGCCGAACATATCGCCGATGTCGTTTCTATGATGAGTGGCATCCCCGTGAATAGAATCGCTCAAACTGAAATTAACAAACTCTCTGGCTTATCTGACGCTATGAAATCTAAAATCATAGGACAAGACGATGCTATAGAAAAAGTTGTAAAATCTATTAAACGCAATCGCACTGGTCTCAAAGATCCTAATAAACCTATAGGCTCCTTTATTTTCTTAGGACAAACAGGTGTTGGAAAAACTCAACTTGCCAAAGTTCTCTCCAAAGAACTTTTTGACTCTGAAGATGCTATGGTGCGTATTGATATGAGTGAGTATATGGAAAAATTCTCTATCTCTCGACTCATAGGAGCACCTCCAGGATATATCGGATATGAAGAAGGTGGACAACTTACCGAAAAAATACGCCGCAAACCTTACTCTGTAGTACTCTTAGACGAAATCGAGAAAGCTCACCCCGATGTTTTCAATATGCTCTTGCAAGTGTTAGACGATGGCTTCCTAACCGATAGCTTAGGACGAAAAATCGACTTTAGAAATACCATCATCATTATGACATCTAACATAGGCGCCCGCCAAGTAAAAGAATTCGGACAAGGTGTCGGTTTTGGTACTTCTGCACGATTGGCTCAATCTGAGGCTAATGAAAAATCAATCGTTGAAAATGCCTTGAAAAAAGTATTTGCACCCGAGTTCCTCAATCGTATCGACGATGTCATCACTTTCAACCCACTTAGTAAAGAAGACATCTTCAAAATCATTGATATTGAACTCTCTAAACTTTATTCTCGTATCAACGATTTAGGTTACCACGTAGAACTGAGTGAAAAAGCTAAAAACTTTATAGCCGATAAAGGTTACGACAAACAGTATGGAGCACGCCCTCTAAAACGCGCTATACAAAAATATATTGAAGACCCCTTGGCTGAAGAAATCGTATCTAACCAAATACACGCAGGTGACAGCATCATATTCGATTTAGATGAAAAAGGTGAAAACCTCCTTATTACTGAAAAGAACACTAATTTAATAACTTTATAACCCCTTATTTATGTACATTTTAAGACTTTTAGGACTATTTACACTACTATTTTGCTTTTCTTCTTTTACAGAAAGCATACAAAAAAATGAAAAAAGCACTACTGTGAAAGTAAGTACTGAGAATACTCTGATAGCAAGTAAAAAACCTAAAAAGAAAACTTATAGTCCTCCTAAAAAAGGAAAAACTAAGGTAGTAGCCTCTACCGCTAAAGGTAAAAAAACACCTCCTAAACATAGGGTAGCAAGCCATAGTGCTAAAAAGAAAGCCGTAGCAAAAAACAGAAGAGCAGTAGCCGCTAAAAGAAAAACTTCTGTAAGAGGACGTGCTGTAGCTTCGAGAAGTAAGAGGTATACTCCTAAAAAAATAAGCCAACAATACGCTGAAAATATAGCTATTGCTGAAGAAAATTTAGATGATGATTTAGATGAAGACGAACTCCTTGAAGAAGAAGAAATCATAGATAATACTGATATCGCTCTTCCTGCTCTATCAAAAAGTAAAGTTGATACTAAACAACAAAAAATATTGCTCGACACTGCTTTTTCATACTTAGGAACTCCTTATCGTCATGGAGGGGTCACTCGCAAAGGAATGGACTGTTCTGGCTTTGTAAGTACTACTTTCAAATCTATAGCTGTACCACTCTCTCGTTCTTCACAAGAAATGGCTACCCAAGGACGCAAAATACGCTTAGAAAATGTACAAGTAGGTGATTTATTATTCTTCAAAACTACTCGCCGAAATAGAATTTCTCACGTTGGTATGGTAGTAGATGTAGATGGTGATGTGAAGTTCATTCATTCTTCCTCTAAAAGAGGGGTCGTAATATCTTCATTAAGTGATGCTTATTACAAAAAAGCCTTTCGTATGGCAAAACGTGTGATGTGAGATTCGTAAATATTCCCATATTAACTATATTATTTGGACTCATAGGAGGGATTGCTATTACCGATATAATAGTTCCCTCTTTTTTGTTTGTTATAAGCAGTAGTCTGTGTTTGTTAGCTACCCTAACAATACATTACCTATTAGCTACCAAGCAATATGCTTTTCGTCGCGGAATTCTATTCCACATAGGTCTCACTTCTGTAGCTGTAGGTATGCTAATAACGTATTTTCACACTCCTACTTATAACCCTAAACATTACACACAAAAACTAAATACCAATGAATATTACACCTTAGAAACCGAAGTAATAGAGCTTATTTCACAAACCAATTATGGCACTACCTTTAAAGCTCACCTCTTAACAGCTAATCACAACAATACTGAAGGAAAAATCTTGTGTTTTTTCCCTTCTAAAACAATTACTGATGATGTAAAAGCATTAGTTCCAACCGATAGATTAATTTTTGTAGGAAAATATACACTTATACCACCTCCTAAAAATCCATATCAGTTTAATTATAAACGATATATGGAACGAAAAGGAATATTGGGTCGGGCGGAAGTAATAACATTTTCTATTGTAAAAAATAATACAGTAGGTTTTATGGGAAATATTGAAAAAATGCGTTCTCATCTAACTGCTGTAATCAATCAAAATTTCAATCGCGAGTCTGCTGCCCTCTTAAATACATTACTCTTAGGAAAACGTAGTGATTTAGATGAAAATATCTATCAACAATATATAGATGCTGGTGCAGTACATATTTTAGCTATTTCGGGCTTGCACGTCGGAATTATCACGGCTATACTTCTATTACTACTACAAAAAATGCCTAATTTGGGATTTTATCGCCCATTGCGATACTTCATCTTGTTATCAGGATTGTGGACTTTTGCTTTAATGGCTGGGGCTTCTCCTTCTGTATTGAGAGCAACTATAATGTTTAGTTTTGTAGGGTTGGGGACCCTTATACGCCGAAAACAAGGGAGATTCGATGCTTTAATGCTCTCAATGTTATTTTTGTTGCTTATCAATCCTTATTATTTATATGATGTAGGCTTCCAGTTGAGTTATGCAGCTGTATTTTCTATAATGAAATTCTACCCTGTAATGCGCAAATGGTGGCAACCTGAAAATAAATACATCCGATGGATTTGGTCTTTATTTTTAGTAGGATTATCTGCTCAAATAGTTGTTTTGCCCATCAGTTTGTACTATTTTCATCAATTTCCTATTTTGTTCTTTGTTGCTAACTTGGTAGTAGTACCTTTGTTACAACCTATACTTATAGGAGGTATCATTGCTCTATGTTTAGGAAGTTTAGGTATTTTGCCTTACCCTATAATTTTTATCTTAGAAAAATTAATAACTCTGATGAATATTTTAGTAGCTTTTATCGCACATCAAGAAATGTTTATCATACGCAATATACCTTTCACAACTCCCCTACTTCTTTCTTCTTTAGTAATAGTACTGATACTCATCATCTTTGTACATTATAGGAAATATAAAGTATTGGTAGCTCTTCTCGTTTCTGTACTTTTGTTTCAGGGAGTACTTTTCTATCACAAATACCAATTGGAAACTACCGAAGAAATGTTAGTATTTAGCAAGTATAAAGATAAGATAATCACTATTAGGCAAGGTAATAAGCTGAGTATCTATCAGATCGATACAACTTCTATCAACCCAATGATAAACAACTACATTAAAAACAAAGGTATTAGTGATATCACACTTTACAAAATGCCCTATATATTGCGCTTCAAACAAAAAAACTACTTGCTAATGGATAGTTTAGGGGTATACCCAAAATCCAAGCAAGTAGTTATTGATAGTGTTATCTTCTTACAAAAACCTAAAATCAATTTAGATAGAATGAAGCGTGATTTATCGCTTAGGTAGTAAGGAAAGAATAATATACAATAAAATGATTATAGGGATAGCAATCATTTTTAAACTTACAAGTAGAATAACACAAAGTGCTAAAAATATATACTTCAATGCATTATTCTTAAATGAATAATCACTGAACTTCAATGCAAAGAGGGCTATTTCAGCATTCAGCAAATATGCACTCAACAATGTAATTCCCAATAAAACCCAACTATTATGCAATAAACTATCAAATAGTTCTGTTGATTGGTATTGCATTATAAGCGGTAGAGAAAGGATAAACATTGTATTAGCTGGAGTAGGAAGCCCTATAAAACCAGAAGTTTGTCGCGTATCTATATTAAAATTCGCCAATCGATAAGCTGATGCTAAAGTGATAAGAAAACCTATATAAGGTAAGTAGGCTACCCAAGTTGTTGGATTTTCTACTACGTAACTACTTTGGTTAAACAACTGAAACATCGCAACACCTGGTACAACTCCTGAGGTAACCATATCAGCTAAAGAATCTAACTGCAATCCCATTTCTGATTTCACGTGTAGCAAACGGGCAAAAAAACCGTCAAAAAAATCAAGGAAAATACCTATCGCTACAAAGAGAGCTGCCCAATCAAGTGCCTCTCTCACGGCAAAAACAATCGCTACAGTTCCGCAAAAGAGGTTTCCTAAAGTAATTAAATTAGGGATATGCTTTTTCATTTTACTTACAATCGGCATCTAAATAATCTGGAAGATATGATTGGTCTTTCTTCTCATCGCAATCAGGATAAGTAACCACTCCATAGTTATCACGTACGATTTCATCTTTAGAAGGTTTGCCATCGTGATCGTGATCAGCGTGACGAGCAGCAATAAGTCTTACTGTAAAAATTAAAGGTGAATAAGCTGGTATTTTTGCCTGACTGTTATTAAAGTAACCTAAACCTGATGGAATGAAGAACACTCCTACCCCTCCATCGGTAGGAGCGGTAAGTGTACCATCAGAATTTTGTGTGAGTTTAGTCACTGAAGGCTTTAACTGAGCTACTCCTTCTCTAAATCCTCTGATAGTACCTGAAGGACGATTGGTAACAATATTTCCCAGTAAATCCATCCAATTAGATGCTGATTGAGTAGTAGTCTCATCAAATACTGTCAAGTTGAGTAACTGACCTTTATAGTTTACATATACCGAGTCGGCAATAGAAGTGGTATGGGTACTAGTACCTTCTTGTAATACCATATAGTACAAAGTATGACGAATGCGATTGTTATTGGCATCAAATACATCCAATTCCATTTTCTTCAAATTACTATTGTTAAAAATGGATTGTGAAACATTAGTTGTACTTGTAAAAGTAACAGCATCCGAAATAGCTGCCGTAGCTGAATATGTGTAAGTATGTGTTTTTAAGAATGTTTCAATAGCTTGATTGTTTTCATTCCTCACTTCTGTAACATCTCTTGGTGGTGTTACATTAGAACTATCGTTTTTCTTACAACCTGTAGTTAATAGTAAAGCTATTACACTGATGCTAAATAGAATTTTGTTTATCATATAAAATATTGTCTTATTTTTGGGGCGCAAGATACAAATTATTTCTTACTTTTGCACCTCATTGTTATTTTTAAAATTATAAAAGAATGCGAATTGATAAATATTTATGGTGTGTACGTTACTTCAAAACACGTAATATTGCTACTGAAGCTTGTAAAAAAGGTCACATCAAAGTAAATGGCGAAACAGTAAAACCTTCACGTGAGATTTATAAAAACGACCTAATAGTAGTGCGTAAAAACCAAATCAACTACCAATTAGAGGTTTTAGACATCCCTGAAAGCCGTGTGGGGGCTAAGTTAGTAGATCTTTATCGTCAAGATAACACACCTCCTGAAGCTTTTGAGCAAGCCGAAATACAAAAACTCGCTCAGGACTATTACCGCGAAAAAGGAGAAGGTCGCCCTACTAAAAAAGATCGCCGTGCTATTGATAATCTCTTAAATGATTTTCAAGAAAATGACGATTGAAATTCACTTTGTCAAAGTCCTAAAACTTTGACAAAGTGAAAAATATAATACTACAACAATGTAGGGTATTTTGCAGGATTAACTTCGTGCATTATACTGTATATCTTCTCAATGATGCTATCGGCATTAGGTTTAGAAAAATAATCACCATCAGTTGCATAAGCAGGACGGTGGTTACCTGCCGCCAAGGTTTGTGGTGCACTATCTAAATACTGATAAGCATTTTGTTCTTCCAAAATTTTCTGTAAAATATATGCCGAAGTAGCCCCAGGCATATCTTCATCAACTACTAATAGTCTATTGGTTTTCTGTATGCTCTTCACTATATCGTGACGTACATCAAATGGCGCTAATGATTGTACATCAATAATTTCAATATCAATACCCAAGGCAGCCAATTCATCAGCAACCTCACACACGATACGCAAAGTAGACCCGTAAGATACTACAGTAATATCTTTTCCTTCACGAAGTGTTTCTACTACCCCTATAGGAGTCTTAAACTCAGTGAGATTACTAGGCAAAGCTTCTTTCAAGCGATAACCATTGAGGCATTCCACCACTACAGCTGGTTGATTACCCTCCAAGAGTGTATTGTAGAAGCCCGCTGCTTTCACCATATTACGTGGGGTGAGAATGTACATCCCTCTTAAAGAAGCTAACAATACACCCATAGGTGAACCCGCGTGCCAAATACCTTGTAAACGATGCCCTCTCGTTCTGATAATAAGAGGTGCCATTTGCTTACCAAAAGTGCGATAGTGCAGACTGGCTAAATCATCACTTAGTGTTTGTAATCCATAAAGAATATAGTCTAAATACTGAATTTCAGCAATCGGACGCAAACCTCGCATTGCCATACCTATACCTTGTCCCACTATAGCTGTTTCACGAATACTCGTATCAGCTACTTTTACAGCTCCGTGTTTCTTTTGCAAACCTTCTAACCCTTGATTTACATCGCCTATATTACCCACATCTTCACCAAATATCAAAAGATTAGGATATTTAGTAAGCAAAGCGTCGAAATTCTCTCTCAACACAATACGCCCATCTACAAGTTCTTTTGATGCGTCATAAGTAGGAAGCACCTCTGCTATGTGAATAGGATTTTGTTCATTCTCTGTGTGGAGAAATCGACTATATTTAGGCTCATTTTCCTTTATATACTTCTTTATCCATTCTTGTAAAGGAAATATTTTGTTTTCACCCTCTGGTAATAACAATCTCAAGGCTTTTCTCGCACTACTCAACACATCTTTGCGATTAGGTAAAGCTACTTCCAAAAGAGATTTTGATAAACTCTTTACTTTTTCTTTTATAGTATCATCGTTCGTATTGGTTAACAATGAGGAGAGAAGAGCGACAAGTTCTTTTCTTTCTTTTTCAATAGGCTTAATATAAGATTCCCAAGCTCTTTTTTTTCCTTCATTCACACGTTTCTTAGCTTGTTGTTCTATAGCTACCAATTCTTCTTCAGTAGCATATTTTTCAGCTAAAATCCATTCGCGCATTTTGGTAATACAGTCAAATTCTTTTTCCCACTGAAGTCGTTCAGCACTTTTGTAACGCTCGTGTGAGCCTGAAGTTGAGTGCCCTTGAGGTTGAGTAAGTTCTTTCACGTGTACTAATACAGGTATATGTTCCTCACGGGCTATTTTAGCTGCCTTTTGGTAAATGTCATACAAAGTAGGATAATCCCAACCATTAGCAACAAATAGTTCAAACCCTTTGTGTTTTTTATCGCGCACAAAACCTTTTAACGCTTCTGAAATACTTTGTTTAATAGTGTGATATTCTTTAGGAACTGAAATACCATACTCATCATCCCAAACCGACATTACTAAGGGTACTTGCATTACTCCTGCCGCATTAAGGATTTCAAAAAAGTGCCCTTCGCTGGTACTCGCATTACCAATAGTCCCCCAAGCTATTTCGTTTCCGTGGTTTGAGAATCCTTTACTTTCTGCATTAGGTAAGTTGCGATAAACTTTAGAGGCTTGTGCTAAACCTAACAATCGAGGCATCTGACCAGCAGTACACGATATATCACTACTGCTATTTTTTTGTTTTAATAAATCTTTCCAATGTCCTTCGTTATCTAAACTATGGGTAGCAAAGTGCCCCCCCATTTGGCGTCCAGCACTGGTAGGGTCTGCCTCTATGTCAGCGTGTGCATATATCCCTGCAAAGAAATTCTCAACAGTATGCACGCCGAGAGCCATCATAAGTGTTTGATCGCGATAATAACCGCTCCTAAAATCACCATCTTGAAAAGCTCTTGCCAAAGCTACTTGAGGCACTTCTTTCCCTTCTCCAAAAATACCAAATTTGGCTTTACCTGTAAGCACTTCTTTTCTTCCCATCAAGCTGCATTCTCTACTGAGAACAGCGATGCCATAGTCTTCTAAAATATTTTCTTTTTTCATCGGTTTATCCTCTTTTAATAGTTTTTTTAAAAAATTAATATAGAGTGGTTTTTTTGTTTGAATAAAAATATTGCGCAAATGTAATACTTTTTTAAAAGTAAACAAAAGAAAAGTATTTTAATTTTCAATTTTAGTGATAGTTATATATACTAATGTGTTACTCTACAAAAAGAAAAATTACAAAGAAATCATTATCTAACTACATAAAAGACACTGATACAAAGGCTCTTATATAAAAATAATATAATGAACTCAATTGTCAATTGTTAATTTTCGATTATTTCATATCTTTGCCAAATGAAATATACAATTCTTCTTTCCGTTTTTGTAATACTGTTGGTGAGTTGCCAACTGCAAAAAACTATTACTATACAAAAGAGTGATACTACTAAAAGTAGTACTACTATTCTTATACCTATTGATAGCACTGTTGTTACAGAAACTACCCCCTCTAACCTCAAACCTAAACTCTCGAAAAACGATAGCTTGTTAAAAATCTTGCAAGAAAAATACGGTGAGGACTACGAAAGTTACCAAAGAGCTGTACGAAAATTAGTTTTGCACCAAATGAAATATAGTATTCTAAAAAATACCTGTTTAGAAGAGTTTTACTTACAAGGATTCGCTAAGACTACTAAGAACAGTATCAAAGTGCATTTGCCTTTCAACCTTCACACTTTTGATTGTGGAGCTCCTGATTGTTATACTACCGAAGTGAGTTTTCGTCTAACAAATGGAAAAACTATTATATTCCCCGATTCACTCCCTTTTCACGAAGAACAATCGGGGTGTATGGAAAATTATCAATTCAGTGATGTTTATGAGCTTATAGAGGCAACACACAAACACATAATTTACCATTGCCCTACAAAACGACGTACTTTGGTACTCTATTTTCCTAAAATCAAGGGCTGTTGGAGCGGTGACGCTTATTATTTTGTAGGAGTAAGCCGAAAGAGATTTAATGGCAAAAACATTTATACAGTACGCGAGAATTACAATGATAATAAGCGTGAAAGTGAATGGAATAAAGTACCCTATATGATTACTAACTTCAACCGATTAGAGTACGAGTTTATGCTAAAAGAATAAATATTTTTTCACTTTTTTCATAAAAAAATTTGGAGGTTTCAAAAAAAGTAGTACCTTTGCACCCGATTTAAAAACATAAGGGTTCTTAGCTCAGCTGGTTCAGAGCATCTGCCTTACAAGCAGAGGGTCACTGGTTCGAATCCAGTAGGACCCACTTAGGTTTAAAATTTTTATCATTGTTATTTTGGGGTTCTTAGCTCAGCTGGTTCAGAGCATCTGCCTTACAAGCAGAGGGTCACTGGTTCGAATCCAGTAGGACCCACCAAATTTAAGATTTTATTGTTGTTACTATAATCTAAAAAAAACAAGGATTCTTAGCTCAGCTGGTTCAGAGCATCTGCCTTACAAGCAGAGGGTCACTGGTTCGAATCCAGTAGAGTCCACTAAAAGCTACTCAATACCCTGAGTAGCTTTTTTTATTAGCAATATATTAAATACAGAATTGATTATCAAATATTTACATTTTTAATAATTGTTAATTAATCATTAATAATTGTATATTGATAATTATTTCTTACTTTTGCGATATTTTTAAACAGAAAACGAAAAAATAATATGTTAGGATTACAAACTTCTGTAGATGTTGCTACAACTGCAACCAACACTCTTCCAGCTCAAGAAAAAACACTTTCTATAATGGATATGATTGTAGATGGTGGCACTGCTAATATTGTGATTATTGGCATTCTATTCGTAATGCTCGCTGTAGCACTTTTCCTCTATTTTGAACGCCTATTTGCTATCAAGGCAGCTTCTAAAGTGGATAAAACTTTTATGTATAAAATACGTGATTGTATCTCTGCTGGACGTTTGGATGCAGCCAAAATGCTTTGTGTGCAATCGAATACTCCTGTAGCACGCCTTATTGAAAAAGGGGTTTCTCGTATAGGTAAACCTCTTGAAGATATTAATAAAGCTATTGAAAATGCAGGCACTTTAGAGGTCTACAATCTTGAAAAGAATACGGCTATTCTCGCTACTATTGCAGGAGCAGGACCTATGATTGGATTCTTGGGCACTGTTGTTGGTATGATTATGTCATTCCACGAAATGGCATCTGCTGGTGGTCAAGCCGAAATGGGCGCTTTAGCAGGAGGTATTTATACCGCAATGGCTACTACTGTAGCTGGTCTTATCGTAGGGATTATCGCTTATGTAGGTTACAATCACTTAGTGGTAAAAACTGATAAAGTGGTACACCTAATGGAAGCTAATGCCGTCGAATTCTTAGACTTGTTGAACGAACCTCTATAGGTTTCAAAAACTACTTGTACAATTATGAAATTAAAAGGTAGAAATAAAGTAAGTCCTGAGTTCAGTATGTCGTCTATGACGGATATTGTGTTCTTACTGTTAGTATTCTTTATGATTACTGCTAATAGCCCTAATGCGCTCGATTTGCTATTGCCTAAAGCTAAAGGAAAAAGCACCAACACACAAAATGTTTCAGTGAGTATTGATAAAGATTTGAATTTTTTCATCGACAAAAAACCTATATCTGTAGATAATCTCGATGCAGAACTCAAATCAGCACTAAAAGGAGTAGAAAATCCTACTATTATTTTACGCGTAGAAGAAAGTGTACCTATTGAAAATGCGGTAACTGTGATGGATGTAGCTAACCAAAATCAATTTAAGGTAATTTTGGCTGTACGTCCTAAATAGCAAAGTATATGAACTTATTCAATACAGAACATAAACGTAAAGCTTTAGCACTCACTACAGTTGTGATGTGTTTGGTGATCTTTATCCTATTTTTCGCAGGAATGAAGTACCTAGATCCTCCACCCGAAAATGGAGTAGAGGTCATCTATGGGGTAGATATAACTGGAATGGGAGAACGTACTCCTCCCCCAAGTGCTGCCAAACAAGAAGAAACCCAAACACCACAAACACAACCAGAACAGAGTACTTCACAAGAAGTAAAGGAAAACCTTTTGGCTCAAGATAACAACGAAGAAGTTTCTGTACCCGAAGTCCCTAAAAAACAAGAAAAGAAAAAAGAAACACCTAAAAAAGAGCCTACTAAAGAAACTCCTAAACCCGCTCCTAAGCCTTCACGTGAGACTTCTGATGCACTTTCTAACATTTTAGGCGCTGCCAATGCAGGTGGTAGTGGTACCTCAGGACAAGGAGATGGCAACCAACCTGGTTATCAGGGGCAAATAGATGGTAGTCAATATGCTAATTCTTACTATGGTTCTGGTGGTGGCAGCAGTTCTGGTAAAGGCTGGGGTCTCAATGGGCGCTCCATTGCTTCACAAGGTAAAGTTCCTCAAAATTGTAATGAAGAAGGACGTGTAGTTGTACAGATAGAAGTAGATCGTAGCGGTAGAGTTGTAAAAGCTACTGCAGGTGTAAAAGGAACTACTAATTCTGCCCCTTGTTTATTAGATGCCGCTCGAAAAACAGCAGCTATGCACCGTTGGAATGCCGATGATAATGCCCCTGCACGTCAAATTGGCTTTATTGTTATAAACTTTAAACTTGGAGAATAAAAAATCAATTATAAATTATAAATAACAAGATGAGATAATGGTTATACTATAACTGATTATCTCATTTTTGATTGTACAACAACTAAAAATTATCTTTAACATTGAATTATCAAGAAACACTTTCGTGGATGTTCAACCGCTTACCAATGTTTCAAACACAAGGTAAAACCGCTTTGAACAACAAATTAGATAATATCCTCACCTTTACTTCGGTGTTAGGAAACCCTCAAACAAAATTCAAAAGTTTGCATATTGCAGGCACTAACGGAAAGGGGTCTTCCAGCAGTATGCTCGCATCTATCCTACAAGAGGCAGGATATAAGGTAGGATTATACACCTCTCCACACCTCAAAGACTTCCGCGAACGTATTAAAATTAATGGAAAAGAAATCCCCGAAAACTATGTAATAAACTTTATAAGCGAAAACAAATCTTTCTTGGAAGAACATTCACTGTCATTTTTTGAAATGACTGTAGGAATGGCTTTCTGTTATTTTGCTGAAGAAAAAGTAGATATTGCTGTAATAGAGGTAGGCTTAGGTGGGCGTTTTGACTCCACTAATATTATCACTCCCGAAGTTTCTCTTATTACCAATATCTCTAAAGACCATACTGATATTTTAGGAGATACTTTACCTAAAATAGCTTTTGAAAAAGCTGGTATTATCAAACAAAATGTGCCTGTAGTAATCAGTGAATATCAAGAGGAAACTGCTCCCGTCTTCACAGCAAAAGCTAAAGAAATGAATGCTCCTATTATTTTTGCCAATCACATAAAAACTTCTCTTACAACCGATCTTCAAGGTGCCTACCAAGAGAAAAATATCAAAGGAGTAATAGCCGTTACCGAATTGCTTATCCACCAGGGGTGGGATATTACTCCGGAGAATATTGCACAAGGACTTTTACACGTGGTGCACAATACAAATCTGAAAGGTCGTTGGCAAACCCTTGGCTCCTACCCTACTATCGTATGTGATACAGGACATAATGTGGGCGGACTTACTTATGTGATGGAACAACTCAAAAAGCAAACCTATACACATCTTCATATTGTAGTAGGTTTTGTAAAAGAAAAAGATGTAAATGGTGTTTTAGAGCTTTTCCCAAAAGAAGCTACCTATTATTTTTGCAGTCCTGCTATTGCAAGAGGACTTAATGTAGATACATTAAAGGAAATTGCCATTGCAAAAGGACTCCAAGGGGAGAGATATTCTTCAGTAGCAGAAGCCTTAAATGCCGCTAAGGCACAAGCGCTTCCCACTGACTTTATATTTGTTGGTGGAAGCACGTTCGTAGTTGCGGAAGTGTTGTAAAATAACAAAAAGTGAATACTGAAAAACAAATGAAGGTTGTTTTAAAACCCTAATATCATTTTGGCGATAAAAAAGTAAATCAAGATACCTAAAACATCGTTGCTGGTAGTGATAAACGGACCCGTAGCAACCGCTGGGTCAATACCGCGCTTGTGGAGAAGTATCGGGATAAAAGTACCTATCACAGCAGCATTTACAATCACTGTAATGAGTGCTATGGCTACTGTAATACTTACCAAATACTCAGCTTGAAAAGCAAAATGGCTTACTAATATCACTATTCCTGCAATAGTTCCTCCGTTGATGAGTCCTAATAGAAATTCTTTGAACAACCGCTTGATAAGTTCGCCGTCGATAGAATTATTTGCCAACCCTTGTACTATTATCGCCGATGATTGTACTCCCACATTTCCTGCAGTAGCTTGAATAAGCGGAATAAAAATCAATAATATAGGGTAAATCATCATCGTATCCTGAAAACCATTGATAATACTCGCTGCTCCTAATCCTCCAAACATTCCAATAAGTAACCAAGGTAAACGCGCTTTAGTGAGTTTCCATATATTATCATCTGCCTCTACATCATTGGTGATACCCGCTGCTAATTGATAATCTTTTTCAGCTTCTTCTTTAATCACATCCACTATGTCATCAATAGTGATGCGTCCTACAAGGCGTTTCATCTCATCAACTACGGGAATTGCCTCTAAGTCATACTTACTCATTATGTGAGCTACTTCTTCAGCAGTATCAGTAACATATACGTAGTCTACTTTGGGAATATAAATGTCTTTTACTTCTGATCGTGTGGAAGTAGTAAGCAAATCTTTAAGTGAAAGTCGTCCTTTAAGCACATCATTATCATCTACTACATAAATAGAATGTACACGAGTAACGTGAGCCGCTTGTTCACGCATTTCTTTTACGCATTTTAACACATTCCAATTCTCATTTACCTTTACAAGTTCTTTAGCCATTAGTCCCCCCGCAGTATCTTCGTCATAACGAAGTAATTCTACGATGTCTTTAGCGTGTTCTACGTCCGTGATATGCGAAATAACTTCTGTTTTTCTATCTTCGGGTAGTTCAGAGATGATATCTACCGCATCATCGGTGTCTAACTCGATGATTTCATCGGCAATTTCTTTTGCAGAAAGGTTTTTTAAGATATTTTCACGGTAATCATCGTCTAATTCGGTGAGTACATCCGATGTTTTTTGAGCATCAATGAGACGAATAATATATACTCCCTCTTCAATATCTAATTCGTGAATGATTTCGGCTATATCGGCATAGTGTAAATCATTTAAAAGGGTTGTAAGTTCTTTATTTTGTTTTTCCTCAATCAGTTGCTGAATCTTTTCAATGAGCTCATCTGTTATTTTAAAAGTTGTCATATTATCTCCTAAATTCTATTTTTGCAAAATTATAAAATAATTGTGAATACCGAATAAAGAATCTCAAAATATTTTATATTTTTAAGTACTTAATTCGCCTTTTAAGTATTGAAAAAGTAGTTAAAATAGTTATTCAATACGTTCATTTTAGGATAATAAGTTCAGATTATCAAATAAATAAGTTCCATAGATAAAAAATTTCTATTTATTTATTTGGTGGTTTCAACAAAAAGTGATACTTTTGCGCACTGAAAAATAAAAATCGGGATGTGGCGCAGTTGGTAGCGTACACGTATGGGGTGCGTGTGGTCGCTGGTTCGAGTCCAGTCATCCCGACTTTTTTCTTTTTATACAATAGCTATTTTTATAAAGAAATGAACAAAGTTTATCTTCTTTTTTTATTTTCCCTATTCACCTTCATTTCTCAGGCACAAGCTCTTAAAAACAATTTTGTTATAGGAGCACAACTTCCTTTTTTATATAATAACGACCGAGAAAAACCTGATAACAACTCCTCTTCATCAGTTTCTTTATCTTTTCGCCCACGTGTAAATGTATATATCCAAGCTGATAGATATGATGCTGAAAAGTACGGACGATTGTCTAAATTTAGTACTCGTATAGATTATACTTTCCTACAAACTCAACAAAATGATGATTACGACCGTTATAATCATATTCATCAAGTATCTTTTCTGTATATTCTAGGAGGAATGCACAAAACTAATGGTCTACAAGTAGGTATAGGGCCTAATATTAACTTTGGAGATGCACAGGGAGTGAATGCTCGCTTGTTTTTAGGTGGTTATGGCGAGTGGAAAAGATTTATAGGTAGTGTAGATATCAACTTTTATATTCCTAATGCTAAAAGAAAAGAAGGTATCCCAAGTGATAATTATAAATATGGACACATAGCCATAGGAGTAGGATACCGTTTATAAACTAACAATAATTTTGTAGAAAATATATGAAACTTTCAAACTTTAATTTTGATCTTCCTAAAGAGTTATTAGCTGAATATCCCAGCGAAAACCGTGATGAAGCTCGCCTAATGGTGGTACATCGCAAAACAGGAGAAATTGAACACAAATTGTTCAAAGATGTAATTGATTATTTTGACGATGGTGACGTGTTTGTGCTCAACAACACCAAAGTATTCCCAGCTCGTTTATATGGTAATAAAGAAAAAACTAAAGCAAAAATAGAAGTATTTTTATTGCGTGAATTGAGCGCCGAACAACGTTTATGGGATGTACTCGTCGATCCTGCTCGCAAAATACGTATAGGCAACAAACTCTACTTTGGCAAAAATGC
This sequence comes from Capnocytophaga genosp. AHN8471, assembly GCF_016806945.1. Classification (NCBI taxonomy): domain Bacteria; kingdom Pseudomonadati; phylum Bacteroidota; class Flavobacteriia; order Flavobacteriales; family Flavobacteriaceae; genus Capnocytophaga; species Capnocytophaga genosp. AHN8471. Next base: position 11,462 of record NZ_JAESPJ010000006.1, on the reverse strand, counting down.
TGAATTAGTAGCCGAGGTAATTGACAATACCACATCTCGCGGTCGTACACTTCGTTTCTTGTATGATGGTACTTATGAAGAGTTCCGTCAGCATCTCACTGAACTTGGACAAACTCCACTACCTAAATACATCTCTCGTCCCGTAGAACCTGAAGACGAGGAACGTTATCAAACTATTTACGCTAAATACGAAGGTGCCGTTGCTGCCCCTACTGCTGGTTTGCACTTCTCTAAACACTTGATGAAACGTTTGGAAATAAAAGGTATTACCTTCGCCGAAGTAACATTACACGTTGGTTTAGGAACTTTCAACCCTGTGGAGGTAGAAGACCTTTCTAAACACAAAATGGATAGCGAAGAGATTCACATTCCTGAAAGTCAAACAAAAATCATCAACACCGCTAAGGAAAATAAAAAACGTGTTTGTGCTGTAGGAACTACTGTAATGCGTGTTTTAGAGAGTTCTGTATCTTCTGACGGCTTTGTAAATCCGTTTGATGGATGGACAAATAAATTTATTTTCCCTCCTTACGATTTTAGTGTTGCCAATGCAATGATCACTAATTTCCACACTCCTAAATCAACTTTACTGATGATGGTATCAGCTTTTGCTGGTCACGATCTCATTATGCGTGCCTATAAAGAAGCTGTAGAACAAAAATACAAGTTTTATTCTTATGGTGATGCAATGCTAATCTTATAAAAATCAATAACTAAAAATAATCATTAATGAAAAAATTTTTTATCACTATGGCGTTAGGAATGAGCACCCTAACATTTTTTGCGCAAGAAACACCTAAAGAACTTTACACTGCTCATAACAAAGGTAAATTTTTCTTCTTCTGGGGTGGTAATCGCGGCTGGTACTCTAATTCTGATATTACTTTCACTGGTAATGGCTACGATTTTACCATCAAAGATGTTGAAGCGGTAGACCGTCCTAAAGGTTGGCATATCGACTATATCAATCCTTTGCGAATGACTATCCCTCAAACCAATTTTCACATAGGATATTACATTTCTGACCATTACACTGTTTCTGTAGGAGTAGACCATATGAAATATGTAATGAAAAACGGTCAAACTGTGAAAATGAACGGATATATCAATGGTTCTGGCACTTCACACGATGGCGTATATAACAATGTCAATAAATTGCTCAGCGAGGATTTCCTCACCTTTGAACATACTGACGGACTCAACTATGTAGTAGTGGAAGGGGCTCGTATCGATGATATTTCTCGTTTGTTTGGCATCCGTAACACTGATATATTACAAGTGAGCTTAACAGAAGGACTTGGTTTTGGCGCTTTATATCCAAAATCTAATACAAAACTCCTCAATAAAGAACGTTACGACGAATTTCACATTGCAGGGGTAGGAGTAAATGCTAAAGCTGGATTACACCTCACTTTCTTAAAGTATTTTCGTGTAGTTGGTGAACTTAAAGGTGGTTATATCAATATGTACGACGTACGCACTACTTATGATATAGCCGATAAAGCTAAACACGATTTCTTCTTCTTTGAAACTGTATTAGGTATTGGCGGTGTCTTTAGATTCTAAAATTTCACATAACATAGATAATAAAAACTGGCGTAGTTTTGAACTATACCAGTTTTTTTATTATTTTTGCGCCAATTTTACTAATCACTATATTAGCTAATTACATTATGGCAGACGATAAAAAGATTATTTTTTCGATGAATAAGGTAAGCAAAACCTATTCATCTACTAATAAACAAGTTCTAAAAGACATTTACTTGAGTTTCTTTTATGGAGCTAAAATAGGTATTTTAGGTCTTAATGGCTCTGGTAAGTCTTCTTTACTAAAAATTATAGCAGGAATTGATAAAAACTATCAGGGCGAAGTGGTTTTCGCTCCTAACTACACTGTAGGGTATTTGGAACAAGAACCACACCTTGATGATGAGAAAACCGTGATAGAAGTAGTACGCGAAGGCGTAGCCGAAACAGTTAAACTACTCGATGAGTTTAACCATATCAACGACCTTTTCGGCTTGGAAGAAAACTATTCTGACCCCGATAAGATGCAAAAACTGATGGATAAACAAGCCGAGCTACAAGATAAAATAGATGCCTTGAACGCTTGGGAACTCGATAACCAGCTGGAAGTAGCTATGGAAGCCCTCCGCACCCCTGAGCCCGATACACCTATCAAAGTGCTTTCGGGAGGAGAACGCCGTAGGGTAGCACTCTGTCGTCTGCTCTTGCAACAACCCGATGTCTTGTTACTCGATGAACCTACGAACCACCTCGATGCCGAATCGGTATTGTGGTTAGAACAACACTTGCAACAGTACGCCGGTACCGTGATAGCCGTAACCCACGACCGTTATTTCTTGGATAATGTAGCAGGCTGGATATTGGAGCTTGACCGTGGAGAAGGAATTCCGTGGAAAGGTAATTATTCGTCTTGGCTCGACCAGAAAGCCAAACGCCTTGCCCAAGAACAGAAAACCGAAAGCAAACGCCAAAAGGTGTTGGAGCGCGAGCTTGAATGGGTACGACAAGGCGCTAAAGGGCGACAAGCCAAACAAAAGGCACGTTTGCAAAACTACGACCGATTGCTCAATGAAGACCAAAAGCAGTTAGAAGAAAAACTTGAAATATACATCCCTAACGGACCTCGTTTGGGAACCAACGTGATAGAAGCACGACACGTAGCCAAAGCCTTTGGTGATAAATTATTATATGACGACCTTAATTTTGTATTGCCACAAGCAGGTATTGTAGGCGTAATAGGACCTAATGGAGCAGGTAAATCTACTATTTTCCGTATGATTATGGGGGAAGAAAAACCCGATAACGGTGAGTTTTTGGTAGGAGAAACCGTAAAAATAGCTTACGTAGACCAAACTCATAAACAGATAGACCCCGAAAAATCTATTTGGGAGAACTTCTCTGGCGGGCAAGACCTGATAATGATGGGTGGCAGACAGGTGAACTCTCGCGCTTACCTAAGTCGTTTTAACTTTGGCGGTAGTGAGCAAAACAAGAAAGTAGCGACCCTCTCAGGAGGTGAACGCAATCGCTTGCACCTTGCAATGACATTAAAAGAAGAAGGCAACGTATTGCTATTGGACGAGCCTACCAACGATTTAGATGTAAATACACTCCGTGCTTTAGAAGAAGGTTTAGAAAACTTTGCAGGTTGTGCGGTAGCGATCTCACACGACCGTTGGTTCTTAGACCGTATCTGCACTCATATTTTAGCTTTTGAAGGTGACTCACAAGTCTATTTCTTTGAAGGTAGCTTCTCAGAATATGAAGAGAACAAGAAAAAACGCCTTGGCAAAGAGGTAACGCCTACAAGGATTAAATACAAGAAATTGGTACGATGAAAGAAAATGATAACAATATTATCATCGGAGTAATAGCCATCGTAATGGTTCTTTTAGTCTTAATATTCTTCCTTTAAAATGCCAAAAAAGAAATACTATGTAGTGTGGGAAGGACACAAAACGGGTATCTTTAGCTCGTGGGATAAGTGCAAAAAAGCTGTTGAAGGCTATCCGTATGCTAAATTTAAGAGTTTTGAGAGTCAAGCAATGGCTGAAAAAGCCTTCAATGAGAGCTTTGAGCAATACAAAGGCAAAAGAGTAGCCTCCTCTCCTACCCTATCCCCCTTAGAATTAGAGCGTATTGGCTCCCCCATATTGCCTTCTATAGCTGTTGATGCTGCTTGCAGCGGTAACCCTGGAATTATGGAATACCGAGGAGTAGATACCGAAACTCAAGCTGAAATATTTAGAATTGCACCAATAAAAGACGGCACGAACAACATAGGGGAGTTTTTGGCTATCGTACACGCTTTAGCCTTTATGAAGCAACGCAACCTCAGCTTACCGGTCTATTCTGATAGCAAAATAGCGATGAGCTGGGTGCGCCAAAAGGTATGCAAAACTAAAGTGCCACGCACCTCTCATAACGAAAAAATATTTGAACTGATAGCCCGTGCTGAACAATGGCTACACAACAATACTTATCCTAACCCTATTTTGAAATGGGAAACCCAAGCGTGGGGCGAAAATCCTGCCGATTTTGGACGTAAAGACAAATAAAATGACAGACCTTACCCTGAAAATACAACCTACTGCTAACCCCGACATCATCAAACTCGAAGCCAACAGACCTTTGGTAAAAGGGAGTTATGAGTTTAAAAACGTAGATGAAGCTAAAAACGCTCCTTTAGCTAAGGAGCTATTTTATTTGCCCTTTGTAAAAACTGTTTATATTTCGAGTAATTTCATAGCTTTGAAACGCTTTCCCATTGTTGAATGGAAAGAAGTTCAGGAAGAGGTTGCTCAGCAAGTATTAGTGTATTTGCAATCGGGTAAAGATATATTATTAGGCGAAGCTGGAAAACCTATGGGGGAAGCTATTACTGTATATACTGAAACAACCCCCAACCCCACCGTGATGAAGTTCGTCGCCAACAAGCGTTTGGTACCTACTGTAATAGAGTATAAATCAATAGAAGAAGCCGCAGAAGCGCCTATGGCAGCAACTCTCTTAACGCATTTTCCATTTATTGAAGAAGTTTTTTTTGATGATAATTATATATCACTCACTAAAAAAGGTATGGAAGAATGGGAAATGATAGCTGCCGACTTGCGCGATTATATCCGTAAATACCTAAGTGAAGGTCGCCCTATCATCAACCCTGCCGAGATAAAAAGGCGACAAGAAGAAGCTCAAGCGCGCTTGCTTTCTATGGTTACTACCGATGAAATATCGCAACAAATCGTAGCTATCATAGAACAATATGTAAAACCCGCTGTGGCATCCGATGGAGGTAACATACAATTTATTTCTTACAACCGCGACACCCATCACGTAGAAGTACTCTTACAAGGGGCTTGCAGTGGCTGTCCGTCATCTACTCAAACCTTAAAAAAAGGCATTGAAGTTATTTTGAAAGACAAGTTAAACAATCCGCTTATCAACGTTGAAGCACTACTTTAATATTTTATAATTTACTGTGAAATCATTCCTACAACAATTTACTGAAAACAGCACCTATCAATCCCTATTAAAACACCTACAAACAAAAGAAAATGCAGAGGTTAAGGGATTGGCAGGGGCTTCTTTGTCAATAGTAATAGCTAACTTGTTTAATACAGTCCATAGACCTCTATTAGTACTGCTACCCGATAAAGAAGAAAGTGCCTACATAGTCAATGATTTAGAAACCTTAGTAGGAGAACAGCAGGTACTTTTCTTTCCCGATAGCTATCGTCGCCCCTATCAAATTGAAGACACCGATAATGCCAATGTGTTATTGCGTGCAGAAGTCCTCAACCAATTGAGTCATAGTACAAAACCATTGCTCATAGTCTCCTACCCCGAAGCTCTTTTTGAGAAGGTCATCACACGAAAACAATTAGAAAAAAATACGCTAAAAATTCAAAAAGGAGACTCACTCACTATTGATTTCCTCAATGAGGTGCTTTTCAGCTACCACTTCAACCGCACCGATTTTGTTACCGAACCTGGTGAGTTCTCAGTACGTGGTGGGATTGTAGATGTATTCTCTTTTTCAAATAATGAACCTTATCGTATTGAATTCTTTGGAAACGAAGTTGATAGCATCCGTACATTCGATGTAGAAAGTCAGCTATCTACTGCTCAACTATCTAAAATTACAATTATCCCTAATGTAGAAAACAAAGAAAGTGATGAGATTCGACAGTCATTCTTGGAGTATATCAGTGAGCAGACGCTATTCATTGGTAAGGATATGGGATTTTTTGATACTAAGATTGAAAAACTCTTTGCTAAAGCTACCGATATTTATCAAAAGCTCCCCAATGAAGTAAAACGCACCCCCCCAGAGGAACTCTATTGTCAAGTAGTGGATTTATTGAAACAAATACAGAGATTCCAACAAGTAAACATCAATGCTACAACTCCCACTTGTAAAAACGAAAAGGAGTTTTCTTTTCATACCACCCCTCAACCTTCTTTTAACAAACAGTTTGAACTCCTTATTAGTTACTTCAACAACAAACACGAGGAAGGATTTCAAAACTATATCCTCTGTGGGAGTGAACAACAAGCCAAGCGATTTCAAGATATTTTTGAAGAAATGGAGCAAAAAGTACCTTACCAAACGGTACAATTATCACTACACGCTGGCTTTGTAGATACTGAATTAAAATGCAATGTATTCACCGATCATCAAATCTTTGAGCGCTATTATAAATTTCAGCTAAAGAATGGTTATGCCAAAAAACAAGCCATTACACTTAAAGAACTGATGCAATTAGAGGTAGGCGATTATGTTACACATATAGACCACGGTATTGGGAAGTTCGCTGGCTTACAAAAGATTGAAGTAGAAGGCAAACAACAAGAAGCTATCAAACTGATTTATGGAGACCGTGATGTATTATTCGTTAGCATTCACGCACTACATAAGATTACTAAATATAACGGAAAAGACGGCAAACCTCCTAAGATTTATAAATTAGGTTCAGGAGCGTGGAAAGCCCTCAAACAGAAAACCAAAGCTCGTGTAAAAGAAATCGCGTTCAACCTCATTCAGTTATATGCCAAACGAAAGGAAGCCCAAGGATTTGCCTTTGCTCACGACAGTTATATGCAAAACGAGTTGGAAGCCTCATTCTTGTATGAGGATACTCCCGACCAAAGTAAGGCTACTGCCGAAGTAAAAGCTGATATGGAAAGCTCTAAACCTATGGATAGATTGGTGTGTGGTGATGTAGGTTTCGGGAAAACCGAAGTAGCCATTCGCGCTGCCTTCAAAGCTGTCGATAATGGCAAGCAAGTAGCTGTACTTGTGCCTACTACAGTACTGGCTTTTCAACACTTTCAAACATTTAGCCAGCGTATGAAAGACTTTCCTGTGCGCATCGATTATCTCAACCGATTCCGCACAGCCAAGGAAAAGAAAATCATCTTAGAAGAACTAGCTAAAGGTCAGTTAGATATTATCATCGGCACACATCAAATAGTAGGCGAAAAGGTTACTTATAAAGATTTAGGATTACTGATTGTTGATGAAGAGCAAAAGTTTGGCGTAGGTGTAAAAGATAAGCTCAAAACCCTTAAAGAAAACCTCGATGTACTTACGCTCACTGCTACACCTATCCCACGCACACTACAATTCAGTTTGATGGCTGCCCGCGACCTTTCGGTTATCAATACCCCTCCTCCTAACCGCTACCCTATTGATTCGCAAGTAGTACCTTTCAATGAAGAGGTAATACGCGATGGCATCCGTTATGAAATTCAGCGTGGCGGACAAGTATTCTTTATGCACAATAGGGTTGAAAATATTCAAGAGGTGGCTGGAATGATTCAGCGATTGCTCCCCGATGCGCGTATCGCCATTGGTCACGGACAAATGGACGGAAAGAAATTAGAAGAGACTATGCTTGCCTTTATGGAAGGTAGGTATGATGTATTGGTTGCTACCACCATTATTGAAAGTGGTTTAGATGTTCCTAATGCCAACACTATTTTTATCAACAATGCACATAATTTTGGCTTATCCGATTTACACCAAATGCGCGGTCGCGTAGGTAGAAGTAATAAAAAGGCTTTTTGCTACTTCATCACGCCTCCTCTGATAGCGATGAGCGACGATGCCCGCAAGCGTATTGAAGCGATAGCTCAGTTCTCCGATTTAGGAAGCGGACTCAATATCGCTATGAAAGATTTAGAGATTAGAGGGGCTGGCGACCTCTTGGGGGGAGAGCAAAGTGGTTTTATCAATGAAATAGGCTTTGACACCTATCAAAATATACTACAAGAAGCCATAACAGAACTCAAAGAAAATGAGTTCTCTGAACTGTACCACACCGCCGAAGAAGACAAAACTTACCTCACCGATACTCAAATAGATACTGACTTTGAACTGCTCTTCCCTGATACTTATGTCAATAGAGTAGCCGAACGACTCAATCTTTATAACGAACTGAGTAATCTGCCTAATGAGGAAGCCTTACAAGTTTATGAACGCAACCTCATCGACCGTTTTGGCAAGTTACCCCCTCAAGCTATCGACTTGCTCAATAGCGTACGTGTAAAATGGTTGGCTACCCGTATGGGAATTGAGAAACTCGTAATGAAAAACGGAAGGATGACTGGCTATTTCATTGCCGACCAAAATAGTCCGTTCTATCAAAGTGCGCGCTTCCAAAAGCTATTGCTCTTTGTACAACGCTACCCCGATAAGTGTCGTATGCAAGAGAAAGAAACCCGCAACGGCTTGCGTTTATTGCTTATTTTTGAAAACATCAACAGTGTATACCAAGCTCTAAAAGTTATGCAAATGATAGAAGCATAATATAATTATTGAACTTAATCTATGATTTCACATTAAAATAATTTATCCAATAAACACTCTCTTTTGAGGCTTGTCCCCCTTCGGGGGAACGGGGGCTATTATTGATTCACTGATAATCATTTGCTTTTTTGGCATATTATAGGAGCGATTTGCCAATCGCCCTCTAAAAATAAGTTTATTATTTTTGTTTGTCTATAATATTAAACACTATGGAAACACATTAGTGTTTATCAAAGAAATGTTAAAATTTAAAATTGAACTCTAATTGCATATCATTGAGTGCTTTTTGTCTTTTGATAGGAGTTAAAAGCTCCATAATGGGGTCATCAACAAAAGAGGAATTCCCAACTATACGCATTAGTTCTATTATAGACATAGTGATAATAGCTATATGAATCTGGATTTTAACAGCATTTTCAGATGTTCCCCAAAAGTTTTTTACCTTAAGATGTTGTTTTATCCACTTAAAAAATAGTTCTATTTGCCATCTATTCTTATATAAAAGAGCAATTTCACTAGCTTTAAGGTGAAAATTGTTAGTATAATAAACAAAAGACCTTTTAAGTTCTGGGGCAAAGTAAACAATTCGCCTAAGTTCTGAGGGATAATTCCCTTTATTTCTATTTCCTGTAAACCTAATAGTTTGGTCTAATAGAACATTATCATTATTTTCAAGAAAGTCTTCTCCTGAAATGATTTCATAAGCAGGTATGCCTTTCTCACGAATGATGAAAAAAGCATCATATTGGCTTATTTTATAAAGCCTATTCAAATCAAAATAGCCACGATCAAACACATAACAAGCTAAAGGCTCATAGTCTATAGCGTCCATTTCTTTAATATCATGGACATTAGCATTTGTAATTCTATAAAAAGTAGGAATTTTAGTAACTAAATCAATTTGTGTATGGATTTTTATTCCAGATTTAGTGCTTCTAAAATTAGCCCATTGAAATACGGACATGCATAAGTCAATAGTAGTAGAATCTATAGCATAAAATTTTCCGTGTAAGCAAAATTCACTAAAGGATTGCTTTTCTTGGGCTATACTTATCATATAGAAAGCATATTGTTCGAATATTCTTATATCTCTGATCTTATTTGCAATAGATAAGGTCTTTTAAATCTATCGGATTTTTTCCAATACCTAAATGATAAATTCTTTTGAAATTAGCATTAACAGTACTTACAAGTTCTCTAATACTAATACAGCCCATAAGTTGTCCAAGAATTAAAAGTAGCATATGATTCCAATGTGAAAATACCCAATTTTTAGTTCTATCATCATACTTGGCAACTAATCTATTAAAGTATTTTTGAGGTAGAAATGATGTTACTTGAGAGAAAATGTACTTTTTTGAATTCATTGTATTATATCTTTGAATACAAAAAAAGTATTTTTTCAAATCTCGGACAAAGATTTTTATTTATAATTAATTGAATACAAATTGTTTAAACATAAATTTTAACACATTTTGATAAACACAAGTGATGGAAACATTTAAAAATTGGGTAGGTAAAAACCCTATTACATTTGGCGGTATTGTAGCTCTTTTGCTCGCTGCTTTTGGTATTTGCCTCATCATAGGCGCTCTAAAAAATTGGGATTGGCTATACGAACCCGATAAACATTACCAAAATAATTGGACTATGGGGCAAATAAGCCGTTATTTAGGTCGTGATATGGCGCGTGTTATTGGTTTTATTACAGGTGTTTTCTTTATAATTATAGGAATTTACTCCTCCTATATAGCTTTTACCTATAAAGCATAAACAATATGAATGTAAAAAACGAATCTATTTTCCTCGATTTTACAACTTTATCTATGGGTGAGTTAGAAAGTTTAATGAAGTTGAGAATTTTCAATCAAAATATAGGGGGTATGCTTATAGAAAATCAAGACGACTTTTCCTCCAAAATAGAAATATTAGAAAAATTGGTATCAGATTATTATTCTGATAAGAATTTAGATGAAATAAAGGCTATATTCTTTAAAACAATAGTTTCAGAACATTGCTTTTTGTCTATTATAGCTACAGACTTATACGAAGAGAAAATCCTAATACTTATTTCAAAAAAAAGAATAAAAGACAGCATTAATATTTCTCTTGATAGTTATGATAGAGTTCAAATACCTTTTTCTCTAAAAACAAGTGACCTATCCTATTTTTATAAATGGTAACCCACCTCTCTACCTCCTAACCATCCTACTTCCCTATTATCTCAAACTTGTATATTTATAATGAAAAATAAAGTGAAATTATCACGAATATTATGAAAGAAGAATTGTTTATATGGTTTTATTCAAACCCCAATACGTTACCTAAAGGAGTTCCTGCTACTGTAATGACAACTATTACAGAGGAATTTTACCCTAAAAACCCTACTAAAATCAAACGAGGAGAATGGATTAAATACTCTCCTATGTATTTCTCCTTTCCTCCAGAAGAGAAATACAAATTGCCTGAAGAATTGATTTTGGTGGTAAAACGCCAGAAAGAAGTGTTGTTTGATTTCTTAGGATATTATGAAGGGATAAGAGTTTTCTCTGATAGATTATTAAATCTTCTGATAGAGAATGGCTTAAATCCTCAATTTGAAAAAGCAACCTTGAATGTTGTAAATACTAAAGGGGGCAATATTGCTAAACAGCCCTATTATTTATTGCGTTTCTGTAGGGCTGATAACGAATTATTTGCCTTTAATGACAACTTAAAAATAGTTGCGAGAGATTGGGAGGACACTTTTCTTTATCCTGATTTGCACTTAAAAGAGCCTACTGATAGGAATATTTTTGTCTTAGGAAATGTATTACCTGATGATTATTTTTGCTATCAAAATGCCTTAGTTATTAAAAAATCATTAAAAGAGGAAATAGAAAAGCTCTGCTATGCTCCTGAGATATATTCAGTAAGTGAGTTCCCAGAAGTGTATAATACTTGTTTAAAGTAGTGATAAACTATTATTAAAAGGATTTTCTAAACCTGATAGAGCTTGGTATAAATAGTATTTACTCTGAGAACTTCATCAGATACAACAGCTTACTAATTAGTGAAATACAAAATAACTAAAGAGGCTGTCCGAAAAGTTTAGTTTAAACTTTTAAGGACAGCCTCTTTTTTT